>DATBBQ010000060.1:0-1909 GCA_036270915.1 Steroidobacteraceae bacterium | reverse complement strand
CTGCCGGCGAACGTGCGCGTCATCGAGTTCTACCTCGCCCCCGGGGGCTTGCTGCACTCCCCGTCTGCGCAGCAGAACTACCTGAGCGCCAACTACACGCACGTGGCTCGCGACGTGATGGCGCGCGGCGTCAACGTGATCGCGCACCTGCTCGCCGCGCGCCGGGTGAACGGGGAGCTCGAGCTGAGTTTCGGCTCCAACGCCGACGTGACGCCCGACCTCCTGCCGGCGGTCGCCGCCGCGCGCCGCGCCGGCCACGACATCGTGCTCGTCGGCGAGACGCACGCGCAGATGCCGTTCATGGGCGGGCACGCCCGCGTTGCCGCGAGCGAGTTCGACTACCTCGTCGACGACCCGCGCTACGACTTCGATCTCTACGCACCGCCCAACGCGCCCCTGTCGAGCGTCGAGCACGCCATCGGCCTGCACGCGAGCAGCCTGGTGCGCGACGGCGGCACGCTGCAGGTCGGCATCGGCGAGATGGGCGACGCCGTGGTGTACGCGCTGCTGCTGCGCCACCAGCAAAACGCGCTGTGGCGCGCGACGCTCGCGCAGCTCGCGCCGTACGCGGCGCCGGGCCCGGTGGGCTGCGATGCGCCGTTCGCGGCGGGACTCTTCGCCTCGAGCGAGATGTTCGTCGATACCCTGCTCGAGCTGTATCGCGCCGGCGTGCTGCGGCGGCGCGTCTACGACTACCTGCCCCTCGAGCGGCTGCTCGCGCGCGGCCAGGGCGAGCGCTTCGACGCTCAGATCCTCGCCGAGCTCGCCGCCGTCGGCGCGGGTCCGCGCCTGAGCGCGCAGGAGTTCGCGACGCTCAGGCACTACGGGGTGTTCCGCGAGGAAGTGGAGTACCGCGACGGGCGGGTGTGCGCCCGCGAGGGGCAGTGGCTCGCCGCCGACCTCGGGGACCCCGCCGCGCGCTCGCGCCTCGCGGCGGAGTGTCTCGGCCGCTCGCTGCGCAATGGCCAGGTCATGCACGCCGGGTTCTTCCTCGGCCCGCGCGGCTTCTACGCCGCGCTGCGCGAGCTGCCGGAGAGCGAGCGCGCGCAGTTCGGCATGCGCGGGGTCGCCTACGTGAACCAGCTGTACGGGGCGGACCAGGAGCTGCGTGTCCTGCAGCGCCGCGCCGCCCGTTTCATCAACACGACCATGATGGTGACCCTGCTCGGGGCCGCGGTCTCCGACCAGCTGGAGGACGGGCAGGTGGTGAGCGGTGTGGGCGGGCAGTACAACTTCGTGGCGATGGCGCACGCGCTGCCCGACGCGCGCTCGATCCTGTGCGTGCGGGCGACACGCACGCACCAGGGGCGCACCACCTCCAACATCGTCTGGAACTATGCGCACGAGACCATTCCCCGGCACCTGCGGGACCTGGTGATCACCGAGTACGGCATCGCGGACCTGCGCGGGCGCACGGACGAGGAGGTGATCGCAGCATTGCTCAACGTCGCCGACTCGCGCTTCCAGGACGAACTGCTCGCCCGGGCGCGGGCGGCCGGCAAGATCCGCGGCGACTACCGGATCCCGGCGCAGTTCCGCGCCAACCTGCCGCGACGGCTCGCGCACGCGTTACGGCCGCTGCAGGAGCGCGGGTTCTTCAGTGAGTATCCCTTCGGCACGGACCTCACCGCCGAGGAGGTCGCGCTGGCGCGCGCCCTGAAGTTCCTCGAGGCGCACACGGCGGGCCTGCCGGCCCGCCTGCGCACGCTTGCGGCGGCGCTCGGCGGTGGCCGTGCCGGCGCACGCCACGCCGGGGCACTCCAGCGCATGGGACTGGAGCGGCCGCGCGGACTCACCGAGTGGGTGCAGCGGCGCCTGCTGGTGCTGGCGCTGGAGGCCACCGCGGCCGCAAAGGACCCGGCCTAGCGCCGGGTGCGCGTGCGCCGCGCAGGCCGGGCGGGCGGGCGCT
>DATBBQ010000059.1:0-13446 GCA_036270915.1 Steroidobacteraceae bacterium | reverse complement strand
TGGGCGCTGAGCGAAATCAACGCGCGAGCCGGCGCCGCGAGCGACGCCGTCGAAGCGGGCGAGGCCTGGGGCGGCACCACGGAGCGGGTACTATAGCCCCCCGACATGCAGCAGCAGACACTCGCAGCGCGACCCGCTGCGGCCGGCGTCACGCGCCGCAGGCGCCGCCTGCCGCCCGAGGCGAGCATTCTCGCGGTGCTCGTGGGGCTCATGCTGCTGTTCGAGCTCCTCGGCTGGCTGCTCGTGCACCAGAGCTTCCTCTTCAACGAGCAGCGCCTGATCGTCATGATCCTGCAGGTCTCGGTGATCGGCATCATCGCCGTCGGGGTGACGCAGGTGATCATCACCGGCGGCATCGACCTGTCTTCGGGCTCGGTCGTGGCGCTCAGCGCCATGGTGGCCGCGAGCCTCGCACAGTCCTCCGAGGCCGTGCGGGCCGTCTACCCGGCCCTGACCGACCTGCCGGTCATCGTCCCGGTCGCCGCGGGACTGCTGGTGGGGGCCCTCGCCGGCCTGGTCAACGGCAGCCTGGTCGCCGGCACCGCGATCCCGCCCTTCATCGCCACGCTCGGCGTCATGGTGACGGCGCGCGGCTTCGCCAAGTGGTACACGCACGGTCAGCCGGTGAGCCTGCTGACGGATCGCTACGCCGACATCGGCGGCGGCGTCGTGCCGGTGCTCATCTTCCTCGCGACGGCGCTGGTGTTCCACGTCGCGCTGCGCTACACGCGCTACGGCAAGTTCACCTACGCGATCGGCTCCAACGTGCAGGCGGCACGTGCCTCGGGCATCAACGTGCCCCGGCACCTGATCCTCGTCTACGCCATCGCCGGCACCCTCTCGGGGCTCGCCGGCATCGTCACCTCCGCGCGCGCGGTGTCCGGGCAGGCCGGCATGGGCATGATGTACGAGCTCGACGCGATCGCCGCCGCGGTGATCGGCGGCGCCTCACTCTCCGGCGGCGTCGGCCGCATCACCGGCACGGTGATCGGCACCCTGATCCTGGGCGTCGTCACCTCGGGATTTACCTTCCTGCGGATCGACGCGTACTACCAGGAAATCGTCAAGGGCGCGATCATCGTCGCGGCGGTGATCGCCGACCAGTACCGGCAGCGGGCGCGGCGCGCGTGAGCGGTTGGCGCTAGGCGCCGACGTCCACGACGCGCCCGGTACGCAGGCTCTCCGCGGCCGCAGTGGCGAGCCTGAGTGCCTCGAGCCCGTCGGCGAAGTCGGGCTCGGGGGAAGTCCCCGCCTCGAGCGCCGACACGAAGGCGTCGAGCTCGGCGCGGTACGCCTCCTGGTAGCGCTCGATGAAGAAGTCGAGCACGCGTGCGCGCGCCCCGGTGTGCTCGCCGTTCCACGCCGCGACCGAGGTCGCATGGCGGTTGCCCGCCTGCAGCATGCCACGCGCGCCGAAGACCTCGAGGCGCTGGTCGTAGCCGTAGGCACAGCGGCGGCTGTTGTTGATCTGCACGAGCGCGCCGGAGCTGGCGCGCAGCGTCACGGTCGCGGTATCGATGTCGCCGAGCTCGGCGATCTTCGGGTCGACGAGACTCGTGCCGAAGGCGTGCACCTGCGCGATGTCCCCGGCGAGGTGACGCGCCATGTCGAAGTCGTGAATCGTCATGTCGCGGAAGAGACCCCCGGACACCTTTACATAGGCCGGGGGCGGGGGGGCGGGATCGCGGCTGGTGATGACGGCGAGTTCGAGGCGGCCGATCTCTCCGCGAGCGAGGCGCTCGTGCAGCTCGCGAAACGAGGGATCGAAGCGGCGGTTGAAGCCGATCATCACCACCGGCTTTGCGGGGGCGAGCGCGCTCCAGCACGCCTGCGCGCGCGCCAGATCCAGATCGACGGGCTTCTCGCACAACACCGCCTTGCCGGCGCGCACCGCGTCCGTGATCAGGGACAGGTGCGTATCGGTGGGCGTCGCGATGAGCACGGCGTCGACTTCGCGCGCGGCGAGCACGTCGGCGACGCTGCGCGCCGCCGCCACGCCCAGCTGCGCCGCCGTCTCTCGCGCGCTCTGCGCCTGCACGTCGAACACCGTCACGAGGCGTGCGCGCGGATGTCGCGCGAGGTTCTGCGCGTGCACGCGGCCGATACGTCCACAGCCAAGTACTGCGATGCCTGTCATGGTCGTGCGCGCCGTGGTCAGCGTTGCCGGGTGACGGACTCGTAGCCGGGCGCGGTCGTGATCTGCCAGCTGCGCACGGGGCCGGCCATGGCGTTCAGGTAATAGAGGTCGAAGCCGTGCGGGGCGCTCACCGGATGGTAGCCGCGCGGCACGAGCACCACGTCCCGGTCTTCCACCGAGAGGGTCTCATCGAGCGAGCGGTCGTCGGTGTACACGCGCTGGAACGCGAACGCCCCGGGTCGTGCCAGGCGATGGTAGTAAGTCTCCTCGAGCTGCGTCTCGCCCGGGCGCGCCGTGTCGTGCTTGTGCGGCGGGTAGCTCGACCAGTGCCCCCCGGGGGTGATGACCTCCACCACGATCAGGGACTCGGCGGGCTGCGTCTCGGGCAGGATGTGGCGCACGTGGCGGGTATTGGTGCCCGCTCCGCGCCGCTCTTCTCCGACCTGCGCAGGCTCGATCACCCGCGCCGGGAAGCGGCCCGCGGCGGGCGCCGAGCACACGGCGACTTCCGCGGCGGTCCCGGCCTCGAGCAGCACGCGGGCGCCGGGCGGCGCGTACACGGCGTGCCCCCTGCCCTCGAAGGGGCTCGCGCGCGCACCCAGTGCCCCCAGGTCCCGCCCCGCCACCGAGGCCGTGAGGCGCCCGGAGAGGATCACGAAGCACTGCTCGCGGCGGGCCTCCTCGCGCTCGAGGCGCTCGCCGGCCTCGAGGTCCACGACCTCGAAGCCGACGTAGCGCCAGCCGGCGCTCTCGGGGGTGATGCGGTGGACCTGGCCGGCGTCCCGGTGCGGCTTGAGGAGCAGGGTTGCGCTCATTGCAGAGTCTCCGCGAGGAGCTTGCGCAGGTTGCGATAGCCCAGGGTGGCATAGGTGAGCGGATCGGCACGGCGCGGATCCTGCTCGGCCTCGAGCACGACCCAGCCGCGATAGCCGGGGAGCGCCGCGAATACCGACGCGAAATCGACGCTTCCGTCCCCCGGGACGGTGAAGACACCCTCGAGCACCGCGCGCAGGAAGCTCCAGTCCTCACGCACGGCCCGCTCGCGCACTTCCTCGCGTACATCCTTGGCGTGGAAGTGGGCGATGCGCGCGCCGTAGCGGCGCGCGAGCGCGACCGGATCAGCCCCGGCAAAGGCCGCGTGGCCCGTATCCAGAAGCAGCCACGCCGCATCCCCGGTCGCCTCCATCAGCGCATCGATGTCAGCCTCGCTCTGGACGAGCGTGCCCATGTGGTGGTGATAGACGAGCCGCACCCCCTCCTCCGCGGTGGCCGCGGCCACCTGCGTGACGCGGCGACCGAACTCGCGCCACTCGGAAGAGCCAAGGCGCGGGCGCGCGGACAGGCAACGTGCGAGGTCACCGTGCACCGCGCCGCTCACGTCGGCGAACACCAGTACCTCGCTGCCGAGAGCCCGGAGCAGTTCGAGGTGCGGCCGCAGCTGCGCAAGTTCTGCCCGCGCGTCGCGCTCGCGCAGCCGCGCCGAGTACCAGCCCGACACGCACTTCAGACCGAAGCGGCCGAGCACGGCGTGCAGCGCCGCCGGCTCGCGCGGGAACTTGTGGCCGAGCTCCATGCCCTCGAAACCCACCTCGCGCGCCTGCGCGAGGCAGGTCTCGAGCGAGGTCTCGGCGCCGAGCTCGCGCAGGTCATCGTTGGACCAGATGATGGGATTGGCGCCGAGGCGGACGCTCACGGCTCCTCCGTACGCGCCGCGCGCACGGCGCGCGCGGCCTCGTATTCCTCGCGTGCCTGGCGCACCTCGGCGCGCCCCGAGACCTCGGGCACCGGCACGTCCCACCAGCAACCGCCGGCCGTGGTGCTCGCCGCGGGGTCCGTCTCGATGAGGATGACCGTCGTCGCGCGCGCCTTGCGGGCGCGCTTGAGCGCGACTTCGAGTTCGGCGATGCCGCTGACCGTTTCGCTGCCGGCGCCGAGGCTGCGCGCGTGCGCCTCGAGATCGGGACCGGAACGGGCGGCGCGCAGGTTGTTGAAGCTCGCGTTGCCGGTGGACTGCTGCAGGCGCTCGATGCACCCGAAGCCGCGATTGTCGAGGAGCACGACGATGAGCTTCAGGCCCATCGCGAGCGAGGTCGCGATCTCGCTGTTGAGCATGAGATAGGAGCCGTCCCCGACCAGGACGATGACCTCGCGCTCGGGGTGCGCGAGCTTCACCCCGAGTGCGCCGGCGATCTCGTAGCCCATGCACGAGTAGCCGTACTCGAGGTGGTAGCCACCGGACTCCTCGGCCTGCCAGTGCTTGTGCAGCTCCCCCGGCAGGCCGCCCGCGGCGCATACCACGACGTCGCCGGGCCGGGCGTCTCTCTGGATCGCGCCGATCACCTGCGCATCCGAGGGCAGCGCCTGCGCGCCGGCCGCGGTGAAGGACTCCGCCGCCTCAAGCCACGCGCGTTTCTCGCTGCGCGCGCGCTGCGTCCACTCCTCACCCGCACGCCAGTCACCGAGGGCCGCGCTGAGCTGCGTGAGTCCCTCGCGCGCGTCCGCGACCAGCGGGCGCGCCCCGTGCTTGTAGGCATCCAGCGGCTGCACGTTGAGCGCAACGATTACCCGGCCCGGTGCGCGAAACAGCGTCGCGGAGCCCGTGGTGAAGTCCTGCAGCCGGGTGCCGACGGCGAGGATCACGTCGGCCTGCGCGGCGAGTGCGTTCGCGGCGGCGGTGCCGGTGACGCCGATGCCGCCGAGATTCAGCGGATGGCTCGCCGGCAGCGCGGACTTGCCCGCCTGAGTCTCGGCGCAGGGCGTCGCGTGGCGCTCGCAGAACTCGCGCAGTACCGCCCCGGCCTCCGAATAGAGCACCCCGCCGCCGCAGACCAGGAGCGGTCGGCGCGCGGCGCGCAGCGCCTGCGCCGCCGCGCCGAGCTCCTCGCGCGCGGGCGGCGTGCGCCTCGGCATCCACGTGCGCTCGGCGAAGAACTCCTGCGGCCAGCTGATCGCTTCCGCCTGCACGTCCTGGCACAGCGCGAGCGTCACCGGCCCGCAGGCGGCCGGGTCGGTCAGCACCTGCAGCGCGCGGCTGAAGGCGGCGACGAGTTGCTCGGGGCGCGTGATGCGGTCGAAGTAGCGCGACAGCGGCCGCAGGCAGTCGTTCGCAGTCACGAGCCCGTCACCGAAGTCCTCCAGCTGCTGCAGGACGGGATCGGGTACCCGGGTAGCGAACACGTCCCCGGGCAGCAGCAAGAGCGGCAGGCGGTTCACGTGCGCCACCGCGGCCGCGGTGGCGAGGTTGGTCGCGCCGGGGCCGATGGAGGTCGTGCACGCCATCATGCGGCGGCGCAATGAGGCCTTCGCGAAGGCGACGGCCGCGTGGCCCATCGCCTGCTCGTTGTGTGCCCGCAGCGTCGGCAGCTGCTCGCGCGCCGCGTACAGCGCCTCGCCGAGCGCGGCGACGTTGCCGTGACCGAAGATCGCCCAGACACCGGCGAACAGCCGGCGCCGCTCGCCGCCCACGTCCGTCCACTGCGCGGCCATGGCGCGCACCAGCGCCTGTGCAACCGTGAGTCGCCCGCCCGTCACGACGCGCTCCGCGGTCCGGATGTAGATAGCTCGATCACAGTGTTGAGCCGCGCAGCGATATCGGCAATCGCCGCCTCCTCGTTCATCGTCCCCGAGAGCCAGCCGTGCGCGGCGCTCGCGAGTATCGTACGCCCGGCCACGAGCCCGTGCACGACGTCGACCGCTGAGGCCCGTGTGAGCGCATCACCGTGCGGGACCGTGTCCTCGCTCAGACGCAGGAGTACGCCGCGACAGTACGGGTCGTGCGCGCTGATCTGCCGCGCACAGCCCTGCCACGCTGCGGCGTCCGCCTGTGCCGCGAGCAGCCACCAGTCCGGGCGGATCCCGAGAGCGTAGACCCGTGCCAACACGCCCGCCGTGGCATCGTGCGCGTGCGCACCGGGAGGCGCACTGAGCTCCAGGACGAGCTCGCGCGATTGCGCGCGACAGGCGGCCGCGAGACGCAGCAGACTCGCTTCCTGGGCCGCGCGCAGCGCCGGCAAGTCCCCCGGGTCGTACTGACAGCGGCACTTGACGGCGCGCGTCACCGGCCACTCGTTGAGGCGCGCGTAGAGCGCATCGCCAGAGACGAACTCGAGCGGTCTTGAGTCCGCACGCTCGACGGCCTGGGCGACCCACAGCCCCCGCTGCTCCGCCTGCCGCAGCAGTGCCGGATCCCCGGCCGCATCGAGCAGTACGCCGACGTCCGGCCGGCCCGCGGCCGCACGCCCGGCGGCCTCGAGCGCGAGCCGACGGAAAGTCTGCAGACGCGCAGGCGCTGCGCCGGCGGCCCTGGCGAGATCTTCAAGCTCACCGGGACGATCGAGGGCCAGCACCGTGAGGCGCCGCGGACCGGGTCGGCGGGTCGTCGCCCGGTGCAGCTCATTCAGCCGCGGGTCCTCGCGCAGCGCGCGGTGGCTGCTGCCCGCGTCGAGGTAGTGGCGCAGCTCCGGGAGCGTGGGAAACTCCGCCGAGCAGAGCAGGCGCGAGACCGCGAGCGCGCCGCACGCGTTGCCGAGCCGCGCGCTCTCGGCGTGCGGCGCGTCGCGCAGGTAGCCGCTGAGGTAGCCGGCGAGAAAGGCATCACCGGCGCCCAGCACGTTGTAGACCTCGACCGGGAGGCCCGGGCTCACGAGCCCGTCCTCGACTCGCTCGGGAATCGCCCCCGCGAAGACCACGCACCCCTGGGGGCCGCGCTTGCAGACGATCACCGCGTCCGAGAGGGCGCGTACGCGCCGGATGGCCGCGAGGGTGTCCTCGCATCCGGAGGCGACGTGCAGCTCCTCCTCGGTGCCGACGATGAGGTCGCACGCGGGCAGAACCTCTGCCAGGACCTGCGTCACCCGCGCCGAGCGCGCGTAGCGGCTCTCGCCCGCGCCGTGTCCGCCGATACCCCAGAGATTCGGTCGGTAGTCGACGTCGAGGATGACGCGGCGCCCGAACGCCCGGGCCGCCGCGATGGCCTTGCGCTGCGCGCGCGCGCCGCCCGCGAGCGAGAAGTGCGTGCCGGTGATGAGGAGGGCGCGGGCGCCCGCGATGAAGGCGTCATCGACGTCGCCTTCGTCGAGGGCGGCGTCGGCGCAGTTCTCGCGGTAGAAGATGAGGGGAAAGGTCTCCTCGTCGCGCACGCCCAGCAGCACCAGCGCGGTGAGCCGCTCGGCGTCGACGTGCACCGCACGCGTATCCACGCCCTCGCGCGCCAGCTGCTCGCGGACGAACCGCCCCATGGGCTCATCGCCCACCCGGGTGATGAGCGCTGATTTGAGCCCGAGCCGTGCCGCGCCGATCGCGACGTTCGCCGGGCAGCCGCCGACTCCCTTTAAGAAGGTCGCGACGTCCTCGAGGCGTCCCCCGACCTGCTGCCCGTACAGATCGACGCTCACGCGTCCGATCGCGACGAGGTCGAGGAGCGTCACGGCAGCCCGATGCCCGCATCCGCCGCGTGCCGCGGGAGGCAGTGCGCCGCGGCGCGGCACGATGGGCCCCCCGGGCGCACGCCCGCGCGCGTCCGGCTTGCGCCCAAGCTGCACCGGCGCAAATTGTGCAGACGCGGGAACAGGAAACTTTTAGATTCTGTAAACATCGATTGTATTGATCCGTTACTCACGTTCACGGATTGCTCAGAATCAGCACTTCGAAGTCCAGCGGGAGAATCGGCAGCGCGCTGTGGCATTCAGCCGGCTGCAACCACACAAGGCCTTTAGACCACCTCATCGCTGCGGGCGCGGATTCTCGCCCTGCGAGCTCGCCGACGCGGGGGCCGGCGACGCATGGCGCGAGCGACGCCTCAAGGCGCGGCGGGGACA
Source organism: Steroidobacteraceae bacterium (assembly GCA_036270915.1). Classification (GTDB taxonomy): domain Bacteria; phylum Pseudomonadota; class Gammaproteobacteria; order Steroidobacterales; family Steroidobacteraceae; genus 13-2-20CM-66-19. The sequence continues at coordinate 5,493 of DATBBQ010000059.1, read as the reverse complement.
GGGATGACAACATGATTACCAAAACCGTTTCGCTACTCGCGGGGCCGACACTGCTCCTTGCTTCTGCTGCGCTGTATGCGCAGCAGCCGGCGCCGTATCCGCCACCGACCTACCAGGCACCACCTCCAAGCTACCCGACTCAGGCGCCCACGTACCAGCCACCTGCCTACCAGCAGCCGACGTACCAGCAGCCGCAGTACCAGAAACCCGCGCAGCAGCCGACCTACCAGCAGCCGCAGTACCAGCAGCCCGCGCAGCAGCCGACTTACCAGCAGCCCGCGCCGCAGCCGACGTATCAGCAGCCGCAGTACCAGCAGCCCGCGCAGCAGCCGCAGTACCAGCAGCAGCGCGCGCCCACGAACTCGCAGCCCGCGCAGGGCTACGCGCAGCCGCCTGCGGGCTATGCTCAGCCGCCCCAGGGCTACGCGCAGCCGGCTCCGGCCTACGGGCAGCAATACGCTCAGCCGTCACAGGGCTATGCGCAGCCCGCTCCGGCCTCCGGGCAGCAGTATGCTCAGCCGTCACAGGCCTATCCGACGCCGCAGAACTATCCGCAGGCCTACCCGGGTGCGCCGGCTGCGGGCGCGGCCGTGGCGGGCGCCGCGGTCGCTGGCGCCGCGATGACCCAGCCGGGCACCGCGCAGCAGCACGTCACCACGCAGGCTCAGGGCGCGGGGGGTGAACAGAATGAGCTGTACCCGACCCACGAGGACACGCGCTTCGGCCACGATCACGCGTACCCGAACCGCGGTGTCGTGGTGCGCGACGTGCCCAAGAATGCGACGGTGATCAACTACGCGGGGCTCTCGTATCACTACGCGGACGGTGTCTGGTACGAGCCTCGGGGGCCGGCGTACATGGTGGTGGCGCCTCCGGTTGGGCTCGTCGTCCCCGCCATACCGTCGTTTTCGACGCCCGTCGAGAGCATGGGCGTCACGTACTACTACGCCAACAACGCGTACTACCGGCAGCGCCCCGACCTCGCCGGCTATGAGGTCGTGAACGATCCTTCCGAGGCGATGCCGCTCACGGCGAATGCGGTGGGCGCGACACCGAGCGGAGCCCCGCTCGTGACCGCCGCCGCGACCGTGGCGGCGCCGCTGACGCAGGGATCGACGTTCGTCGTCTTCCCCAAGAACGGGCAGACGCAAGAGGAGCAGGCACGCGATCACTACGCGTGTTACCAGTTCGCGGTCTCCCAGACCGGCTTTGATCCGATGCATCCGCCCGCCGGCCTGCAGCCGGGCCAGACCTATGCGGCGCAAACCACGTTCCAGCGGGCGCAGGCAGCCTGCTACGAAGGACGCGGGTATAGCGTGAGATAGACGCCGCGCGCGATGCCGGATCCTGAGGGGAGCTTTCCGCGGGCCGCGGAGCTCCCCTTTTTTTCGCTTCCGCTCCCGACGAACCCTCTTTCGCGAGTGTGAGGGGGCGCACAAAAGTGCGACCGCGGGCGCACGCACGCCGCGCCAATGGCCGCGGCAGCGCGGGCCCCGCGCGCGTGCCGTCCGGGGCGCCCTGCCGTGCTCGTAATCCTGCGACACCCCGCACAGCGGCCGAGGATGCGCCGCGCATACTCGGCGGCAGTGGGGTGTGGAGGCAGGAGATCCCGATGAGTCGTGGCGGCAACGTCATACCGTTTCGCAAGCGCGCGCCCTCGAAGGGCGAACTCGACGCTTACCGGCGCATGACACGCAGCTGGAGTCCTGAGCTGCGACAGCTCATGTTTCCACGGTACGTAGCGCACGAGAACAGCAAGCCCAAGGATCAGGGCTGACGCCGACGGGCTTCCCGCGAACCCTTCCCGAGGGTCCCTCCTATGGTCTCTCGGGAAGGGGCCGGTTCACGTAGGTGCTACCTGCACTTCCTGTGCACCCGTACGTGCCACTTCCCCTCCGGCTGTGTATCCCGTCCCGGTCTCCCTTTCCTTCCTGGGGGCTGCGGCGCGCCGCCGACAGAGGCGGGTCGGTCGCCGGGTTCCTTCCGGGATCGCCAGTTCTCGGCCGATTCTAGTTCCCCCATCCACTCCCCGTAATAAGACCAAGGGACTAGTCGGCCCGGTGAACTCGACAGCGGGGGTGCGCCGTGATTACCTTCGCGCCGGATTCGCCACTGCGTGAATGAGGGGGATCGATGCGTAACGGAGTGCGTACGGGCGTTGCCTGCGGCGTGCTGCTCGCGGTGCAACTGAACGTCGGGTGGGCTCAGGACCGCCCGTCGCCCGGGAGTGTCGTCGCGGCACACCCGGCCTGGCGGTACGACCCCGAGCAGCGCTGCCCGGGCCTTGAGGTCTCGCCGAAGGGCTATGGGGCAGTCGTCGACTTTTACGTCAGCGCCGGTGGCGCCCCGTCCAAGGCGTTCATCAGCACCTCCTCGCAGTCCGACAGCCTGGATGCCGCGGCACTTACCTGCGTCGGCAAGCTGCGCTTTCAGCCCGCGAACCGCATGGGCGATGGCGTACCGATCGATTCCTGGCAGCGCATCGCCCTGAAGACCGAGGATCCGCCTCCGCAGTATGGAGCGCCCGCCAAGCCGGCTGCGACCGCCGGCGCCCCCGCCGCCGCCACACCGACCGCTGGCTCCGTGGCCGCCGCTCCGGCCGCCGCGGCGCCCGCCGCCGCCTCGGCTACGGGAGCGGCCGCCGCCACCACGGCTGCCGCCGTACTCGCCCCGGCCACCGCGGCGGCGGCGCAGTCGCCCGCGCCCGCGTCCTCGTCGACCTCCGTCGCCCCGCCGGCGACCCACGCGGTCGAGACGCGCGCGTGCGCCGACGGTAACGGCCGGGTGCAGGAGCCCACCGTCGTGCACTCCTCGGGAAATGCGCAGCTCGATCAGGCCGCGGTCAATATCGCCCGTTCAGGGTCCGCCTATCTGCGTCAGGCCGCCGAGAGCGACAACAAGACCGCGCCCCGGTGCGTGCACATGGCGGTTCAGTTCGAGAACCCCTGAGGGAACCCGCGCGGTACCTGCGATGGCTGCCGCTCGTCGGACTACTGCGAAACACCCTCCATCAGCAGGACGCTCACGCCCTGACTGTCGACCTGAAACGCCCACAGCCGGTTGTTGCTCACCGGGTAGTAGCCGTAGCTGGTCGTCATGGAAAAATCGGTCGCGTTGAGCCCCTGCAGCTGCAGCGTCCCCTTGGACGTGTCCTGCGAACCGGTCAGCGGCTGGGTGGACGGTGACGCCCCCTGCACGGTGTAATCGGTCGAACCGCTGAATTGGCCGGACGTGACCGTGACCGGCCCCACCGCGCCCCAGAAGGCAGCGCCCGCCGGAATCACGAGTACGCCCTGCCCACTCAGGGCGTAAGGACCGGACAGGGTGGACGGAGCGCCGGCCTGCTCGAAGGCAATACCCTGCGTGGTCTGAAAGCCGTCCGCTCCCATCACCATGGCGTTGCCGTTGCCGTCCAGGTAGAGCTCGAAAGTGAGCGCGGCGGCGGGCGGCGTGGCGTTCGTCGGTGAGGTGAGCGAGGTCGCGGACACGGTGACCCGCCCGGTCGGATCCACGGTGTAAGTGCCGCCGAGATTCCACGCGCCGATGTGGGTGAGGTCGTTGACCCCGAGGACTCCGCCCAGGACGCCGTTCGGCAGCAGCCCGAAGGCGCCGGACATCACGGCGGGGCCGTTCGGGTCCACACCGCCCGAGCCGTGGGCATAGCTCTGGTTGAGCACACTCGCGCTCGCGCCCGAGAACTGCCCGGTGCTCGCCCCCTGACCGAGTGCGGCCCCGCCCGTGTTGGCGTTGAGCACGTCGCTCGCCTCGGAGGACTCGACGAGCTGGATCTGGTTCGCGCCGAGGACATAGCCGGCGAAGGCAATCGCCGGGATCCCCGAGGCGACGCTGGGAGTGAGCGTAATCGTGACCCGCCCGAAGCCATCCGGCGCGGTGACCGAGCCGGACTGGAACGACTGCTTCTGAAGCACCGCGGCCGTATTGGTGGCGCTGTTGAAGACGCTGACATCGAAGACGCTGCTCGCGGTCACGAGCGCGCCGGCGTTGAAGTCGAGTACCCCGCCGATCGCGAGCGGGTTGCCGTTCGAGTCGTTGCCCGAGACCGCAAACGCATATCCGTCCGTCGGCGTGGCCGCGGCGGTCTGCAGGTCGAGCGAGCCCGTGCCGGCCGCGCTGAGGTCGAACTCCGAGATGAGGACACGGCTCGCCGAGACCACGGTGCCGTGCAGGGTCTCGACGCCCAGAACGCCGATCTGTGCGTTGCCGGTGTCGAGGACGATCTGAATGTTGCCGCCGGCGGTGTTCACGCTGCTGTTGGCCACGACGAAGCCGTTCTGGTAGCCCGCGTTCGGATCGGAGAAGTCCTGCTCCCCGCCGCTGATCTTGCCGGAGGCGACCGTGAACGCTCCGGCTACCGTATAGGGACCGGCGCTGTCATCGCCCGAGAGGTGAAAGACGTACGTGCCGTCGGCGAGCACCGGCCCCTGTGCCGGCGTGATCGTCACGGTGCCGGATGCGGCCTGGCCGCTGTCGGACATCGAGGTCGCGGTCAGCGTGACCGTGGCCGGGCTCGGCGCGGTGGCCGGGGCGGTGTAGGTCGTCGGCGCCCCGCTCGCGGTGCTCGTCGGGCTGAAGGAGCCGCAGTCCGCAGCCGAACAGGTCGCCGTCCAGTTCACCCCGCCATTGCTCGGGTCGTTCATCACCGCGGCGGCCACCGTCGCGGTCGTACCGACCTGCAATGACGTGGGCGGTGCGGTCGTGAAGCTGACCGATATCGGCGGCGGCGGTCCGGAGCCCCCGCCCCCGCCGCCGCAGGAACCGAGTACGGCGAGCGCGGCGCACGCGACACAGCGCGCAAAGACACTGGGCTTAGTCATGGACATCCCACTCCCTGGTACGGGCCGTTTGGGCCGTGTTGTTATGTGTTTCGCGGGTCCTTGCGCCCACTGCGGTGTGACCCATTAGACACCCGCGCGGGCGTTGGCCCCAATACGACCTTCGAACCGGCGTTCCGGGCACGCGGCTCATCCCCGCGGCGGTAAAGCTCAAGGCATTGCAGTTACACTGCCGCTCCACCGAGTGAGAAAGTCACGTGCAGACGAGCGTTTCGATAGCCGCGCCCGCCGCGGCCCCCATCGTGTCCATCGAGGGACTGAGCAAGGTCTACAGGGGTGGCCTCGTCGCCCTGAAGGACGTCAACCTCGCCATCCGCCGGCGCGAGATCTTCGCGCTCCTGGGTCCCAACGGCGCCGGCAAGACGACGCTCATCAACATCGTCTGCGGGATCGTCACCCCGAGCGGCGGCCGGGTGCTCGCCGACGGGCACGACGTGGTACGCGACTACCGCGCCGCACGCAGCCGCGTCGGGCTCGTACCGCAGGAGCTGCACACGGACGCCTTCGAGAGCGTGTGGGCCACGGTACGCTTCAGCCGCGGCCTCTTCGGCAAGGCGCCCGATCCCGCGCACTGCGAGCGCGTCCTGCGTCAGCTGTCCCTCTGGGAGAAGAAGGACGCGAAGATCATGACGCTCTCGGG
>DATBBQ010000058.1:0-3450 GCA_036270915.1 Steroidobacteraceae bacterium | reverse complement strand
AATGAACGTAAAGAACATCAGGGGTCTCACGCTCGGTGTCTTGTTGGCGGGCACGCTGTTCGCAGCGCCGGCTATCTGCGCGGCCCAGGACACGAGTGCCACCGTCACCTGCAACGACGGCAGCACGTCCAAAGGCGGACGCGGGGCCTGCAGCGGGCATGGTGGCGTCAACAAGTCGGCGACGAGTACAACCAGCACGAGCGCCTCCGGTTCCTCGAGCGCCGCGGCGCCGGCGAGCACGAGCTCGAGCAGCAGCGGCTCGAGCGTCACCTGCAACGACGGCAGCTCGTCCAAGGGTGGGCGCGGGGCCTGCAGCGGGCATGGCGGGGTCAACAAGTCGGCCGGCTCGGGCGCGAGCGGCGCGGCGGCTGCACCGGCGGTCGCGCCGGCGGCGAGCACGAGCGCTGCCACCAGCACGGGCAGCGGCACGGCGACCGTCACCTGCAATGACGGCACGTCCTCCAAGGGCGGCCGCGGGGCCTGCAGCGGGCACGGCGGGGTCAACAAGTCCGCCGGCTCAGGGGCGAGCGCCCCGGCCGCGGCGCCGGCCACGGCCACCGCGGCGACGACCAGCAGCGCTGCCGCCAGCACGGGCAGCGGCACGGCGATGGTCACCTGCAGTGACGGCACGTCTTCCAAGGGCGGCCGCGGGGCCTGCAGCGGCCACGGCGGCATCAACAAGTCCGCGGGCGGCGCGCCCGCTGCGGCGGCGGCGCCGGCGGCGGCCGCTTCAGGCGCGGCGGCCAATCAGCCCGCGGCGCAGGCGGCCCCCGGCGGCGGGCCGGGACAGGTCTGGGTGAACACGGACAGCAAGGTGTATCACTGCCCGTCGGACGTCTGGTACGGCAAGACCAAGCAGGGCCAGTACATGACGGAGGCGGCGGCCAAGGCCGCCGGCAATCGGGCGAGCAACAACAAGCCCTGCTCGTGAGCTGATCGCGGCCGGCTGAAGGGCGGCTGCGTTGGAGGTGCGCCGGTGGTGACGCGACGCGATCTCTTACTGGGTGCCGCGGCCGGCTACTTCGGCGGCAGCGCCTGGGGGGACGAGCTCTCCGGTGATCCGCGCGGGGTACTCGCCGTACTGCCCGGCAAGCGGCCGCTCATTCGCCGCGCGATCCGCCCGCCGAACTACGAGACACCACTCAAGGATCTGGTCGCGGATTTCACGCCCAACGACCTGTTCTTCGTGCGCTATCACCTGTCGCAGATCCCGCGCGTGGATGCGGCGACCTGGCGGCTCGAAGTGTCCGGCGCGAGCGCGCAGCGGCCGCTGACGCTGTCGCTCGCGGACCTCAAGTCCGGCTTCGAGCACGTCACAGTCGCGGCCGTCAACCAGTGCTCGGGCTTTCGCCGCGGCCTCTTCGATCCGCGCGTGCCCGGGGTGCAGTGGGGGAGCGGGGCGATCGGCAATGCCCTCTGGGGCGGTGTGCGGCTGCGCGACGTCCTGCAGCGCGCCGGTGTCGGCGCGGACGCGCTCGAAGTGGTCTATCGCGGGGCGGACGGACCGGCGTTGCCCGAGACACCCGCGTTCGTGAAGAGCATCCCCGTCGAGCGCGCGCTCGATGAGCACACGCTGATCGCCTTCGAGATGAACGGCGCGCCGCTACCGCACTGGAACGGCGCGCCGGCGCGCCTCGTCGTGCCGGGCTGGACCGGCACCTACTGGATGAAGCATCTCACGCAGGTGCGCGTCGAGCCGAAGCCCTTCGACGGCTTTTGGATGAAGGCGGCCTACCGCATCCCAACCGGCGCATTTCCCGGCGAGCGTTTTGCCAGCCAGGAAACGAAGGAGAACACGCCGATCACCGAGATCCTCGTCGACTCGCTCATCACCGCCCCCGCGGCGGGCGCGCGCCTGAAGCGCGGCCAGCACGCCGCACTCGCCGGCAAGGCCTGGGACAACGGCTCGGGGATCGAGGCGGTGGAGGTGTCGACCGACGGGCGACATAGCTGGCGCCCCGCGACGCTCGGCCGCGATCTCGGCCGCTTTGCGTGGCGCTCCTTCCACGTGCCGCTCGATACGGCTCGCGCCGGGCCGCTCGACGTGTCGGTGCGCGCGCGCAGCCGCAACGGCTCGATGCAGCCGGAGAAGCTCACCTTCAACGCCGCCGGCTACCACGACAACATCATCCAGAACGTCGCGGTGGTGGTCGTGTGAGGTACGCCCGCCTGTGCGCCCTGGGACTGCTCGGCCTCGCCGCCGGCTCACTCGCCGGCTGGACATTCGCCGCGGCCCCGCAGGCCGCGCCCGCGGAACCGGTGCAGCTGAAGTCCGGGGAGGGGCGCGATCTCACCACCGGGCGCTGCATCCTCTGCCACAGCCTCGAGTACATTCCGGCGAACGCCCCCGCGATGGACCGCGCCGCCTGGCAGAAGACCGTGCAGAAGATGCGCGAGCGCTTCGGTGCGCCCATCTCCGATGAGGAAGCGAAGCAGATCGTCGACTACCTGAGCGCGAACTACGCGGAGAAATCCTGACCCGCCGTCCTAGCTGCCCGCCGCGAAGGTGTTGCAGTCCTGGATTGAGCCAGTCGCGAGCCCGCGCTTGAACCAGCCGGTGCGCTCCTCGGCGGTGCCGTGGGTGAAGGACTCGGGCACCACGTAGCCGCGCGCGCGCTTCTGGATCGTGTCATCGCCGACCGCGGCGGCCGCGCGCAGCGCCGCATCCACATCGCCCTGCTCGAGGATGTGCTTGGTCTGGTCGGCGTGCCGCGCCCACACGCCGGCGAAGCAATCCGCCTGCAGCTCGAGGCGCACCGAGAGCTGATTCGCGCCGGCCTCGGTGGAACGCTGCTGCGCCGCACGCACCTTGTCCGCGATGCCGAGAAGGTTCTGCACGTGATGCCCGACCTCGTGCGCGAGCACGTAGGCCTCGGCAAATTGTCCCGGCGCCTGAAATTGCGTGGACAGCTGCTGGAAGAACCCCAGATCGAGGTACACCTTGCGATCGAGCGGGCAGTAGAAGGGGCCCGCGGCCGAGTTTGCTGCGCCGCAGGCCGAGGGCATGGCGTCGCGATAGAGCACGAGCTTGGGTGGGACATAGTTCAGACCGTTCGCCTGGAAGATCGCGCCCCAGGTGTCTTCGGTCTCTCCGAGGACCGCGGCGATGAAGCGGCCCTGTTCGTCCTGGGGCATGCCCTGGGCCGGGGCGGGCGCCTGCGTCTGGCTCGGCACCGCGCTCATGAGCCCGAGCATGACGCGCGGGTCGATGCCGAGAAAATACGAGGCGACGAGCGCGATCAGCGTGCCGCCGATGCCAATCTTCAGACCCCGGCCGCCGCCGGTGCTGCTGCGAACGTCCTCGACGTTGGTGCTCTGCCGCAGATCATCCCAGCGCACGGCACTCTCCTTGGATCGTGCGAATCACGGAGACGCTATACCGCAAGCTCGCCCGAAAGCAAGCGCGCGCGCAGGTGCTAGCGGGCCGCGCCCTTGACGTAGGAGTTGTAG
>DATBBQ010000057.1:0-1550 GCA_036270915.1 Steroidobacteraceae bacterium | reverse complement strand
AACCGAGAGCCGGACGAGATTCTGCGCGGCCACTGCGTTGGCATTGGGAGACGCATCGTCCGTGGTGGCGCTCGGGCGCACCACCAGGCCCTCCGCGTCATTGGCGGTGAGATAATAGCCGCCGGTCTCCGCGTTGGCGTAATGGCGGTCGAGCGTTGCCTGCCAGCCCAAGGCCCGGTCGAAATACTCGACTTCCACCGTCGCCTCGTGCAGCGCGAGCGCAGCGCGGATCATCGCGGCGTGGTCGGAGGCGAGGCCGGGAAACAGGAGCCTCTGGTCCCGCCAGGAATGCCCGAGGCGCTCCCCGCGGCTCATGTGAGCGGCCACGCACATGAAGGCGCGGGCAGCCATGGCGATCCAGCCGCGCTCATCGAGCACTAGGCCGGCATTGGCGAGGGCCGCGATCATCAAGCCGTTCCAGTCTGCCAGAATCTTGTCGTCGAGGCCCGGGCGCACCCTGCTCTCGCGCGCCCGCAGGAGCTTGCCGCGCAACGCGGCAAGCCTTTCCTCATCCTCCATGCTGCGCGGTAAGTGCTTGAGCGTGTTGAGGATATTGTGGCCTTCAAAATTGCCCGATGCAGTCACGTCGTAGTGCGCGGCAAAGAAGCCGGCGTCCTCCTTGCCGAGGACGTCCTCGACCTCGGCCAGGGACCACACGTAGAACTTTCCTTCCTCGCCCTCGGAATCGGCATCGAGGGAGGCGCAGAACGCCCCCTGCGGGGTCGTCATCTCCCGCTCGAGCCAGCCGACGGTCTCGCGTGCCCGCGTGCGAAACAGCGCGTTGCCGGACCGCTGCCAGGCGAGCGCGAGCAGCTCGAGGATCAGCGCGTTGTCGTAGAGCATCTTCTCGAAATGCGGGGTGAGCCAGCGCTCGTCCACGGAGTAGCGGGAGAACCCTCCGCCGAGATGATCGTAGATGCCGCCCTCGCACATGCGCGCGAGCGAAATCTCGACCAGCCCGAAGTAACGCTCGTCGTTGCGGCGTGTGCCCGCGCGCCACAGGAGCTCGAGCATCATGGGCTGGGGGAATTTGGGCGCCCCGCGCATGCCGCCGTGCACGGGATCGATCATGCCGGCAATCTGCTGCGCCACGCGGTCGAGCTCGGCCTCGCCGACCACGACCCGACCCTGCGGCCGCGCGCTTGCGGCAAGCCGCGTCATCAGCGCGCTGCGGTTCTGCTCGACGCTCTGGGGCGACTCCCGGAAGACGCGCGCGACCTCGCGCAGGAGGTCGGCGAAGGCGGGCTTGCCGTAACGCGAGGTCTTGGGGAAATAGGTGCCGCCCCAGAACGGCTCCCCCTCAGGGGTCAGAAACATGGTCAGCGGCCAGCCGCCATGCTCGCCCATGTGATGCAGTGCCGCCATGTAGATCTGATCGATGTCGGGGCGCTCCTCCCGATCCACCTTGATGTTGACGAACAGCTCATTCATGACGCGCGCGGTGGCGTCATTCTCGAAACTCTCGTGCGCCATCACATGGCACCAATGGCAAGCCGCATAGCCGACGGACAGAAGAATCGGCTTTCCCGTGCGCTTGGCTTCGGCAAGCG
>DATBBQ010000056.1:0-13013 GCA_036270915.1 Steroidobacteraceae bacterium | reverse complement strand
GGCTCCTCCACGCGGGCACGGCATCCTCGGCCGGCATCATGATCTCGAAGCCGTCCTCGCCGGTGTAGCCGGTGCGCGCCACGAACCAGGCGCCGAGCTGGCGGCCGAGAAACACGTCGAGGGCGAGCGCGGCGCTCCCCTCCGCCGGCGGCAGCAGCTGCGCGGCCTTGGCGCGCGCCTCCGGTCCCTGCACGGCGAGCATGGCGAGATCGGCGCGCTCGGTGACCTCGACGCCGAAGGCGCCGGCCTGCGCCCGGATCCAGGCGAGGTCCTTGTCGCGCGTGCCGGCGTTCACCACGGCGCGAAAGAAGCCTTCCTCGAGGAAGTAGACGATGAGGTCATCGAGCACGCCGCCGGACTCGTTGAGCATGCAGCTGTAGAGCGCCTTGCCGGGGCTCTGCAGCCTGGCGACGTCGTTGGCGAGCAGGTGCGCGAGGAAGGCGCGCACACGCTCGCCCTTGAGGTCCACCACGCACATGTGCGAGACGTCGAAGACTCCCGCGGCGCGGCGCACGGCGTGGTGCTCGCCGATCTGGGAGCTGTACTGCACCGGCATGTCCCAGCCGCCGAAGTCGACGATGCGCGCGTTCAGTTCCTGGTGCAGCTTGAACAACGGGGTCCGTCTTCCCACAGGCACTCCAGCGGCATGAGCCGAAAAAAAAGAGCGGCAGACACCTCGTGGTTCCGCAAGGCGTCCGCCGCCCTTCTGTCCTGTGACCTGAGAGATCAGGCGCGCGGGCGCCGCTCCCCTTCGGTGGGTGGCCAATAAGTGCGCCACCGCTCTCCAGAAGCCCCGCGGCAGGTCATGCCGCCGTCTGCCGTTCGTGTGCCTGAGCGTTTCCGGGCGGAAATTGCGCCTTCGGCGTTCCGGGCCTGGGCCGGACTCTCTCCGGACAGACTGTTTCGGGCGGTGGGCATGATAGCAGCCCCCGTCGGTGCCGCCCAAGCTCGGCAACGGTAGAATCGCGGTTGATCCCAGGCGCCGTATCATCGTACTCATGCCTATCGAGCGTCGTCCGTCCGTAGAGGTCCTCGTGGGGCGCGTGCGCGTCGGGGGCGACGCGCCCATCGTCGTGCAGTCGATGACCAATACCGATACGGCGGACGTCGCGGCGACGACCAAGCAGGTGCAGCAGCTGGCGCGCGCCGGCTCGGAGCTGGTGCGGATTACGGTAAACAGCGCCGAGGCCGCGGCCGCCGTGGCGGCGATCCGCGAGCGCCTGGACGCCACCGGCGTCACCGTGCCGCTGATCGGCGACTTTCACTTCAACGGACATAAGCTGCTGCGCGAGCACCCGGCGTGCGCCGAAGCGCTCGCCAAGTACCGCATCAACCCGGGCAACGTCGGTCGCGGCAGCAAGCGCGACCCACAGTTCGCGCAGATGATCGAGTGCGCCTGCCGCTACGGCAAGCCGGTGCGCATCGGCGTCAACTGGGGGAGCCTGGATCCGGAGCTGCTGACGCGTCTCATGGATGAGAATGCGGCGAGCGCGGAGCCGAAGGACGCGCGCGAGGTGATGCGCGAGGCGGTGGTGCAGTCGGCGCTCACGAGCGCCGCGCGCGCGATCGAGCTCGGGCTGGCGCGCGAGCGCATCATCCTCTCCGCCAAGGTGAGCGGCGTGCAGGACCTGATCGCCATCTACCGCGAGCTCGCGCGCCGCAGCGAGCTGCCGCTGCACCTGGGGCTCACCGAGGCGGGCATGGGCTCGAAGGGCATCGTCGCCTCGAGCGCCGCCATGGCGGTACTGCTGCAAGAAGGGATCGGCGACACCATCCGCGTCTCGCTCACCCCCGAGCCCAACGGCGATCGCACCCAGGAGGTGGTCGTCGCCCAGGAGCTGCTGCAGACCATGGGGCTGCGCTCGTTCGCACCGCTGGTCATCGCCTGCCCGGGGTGCGGGCGCACGACGAGCACGTACTTCCAGGAGCTGGCGCAGCGCATCCAGACGCACATCCGCACGCGCATGCCCGAGTGGCGGCGTGACTACCGGGGCGTCGAGGACATGACGGTCGCGGTCATGGGCTGCGTGGTCAACGGCCCCGGGGAGAGCAAGCACGCCAACCTCGGCATCAGTCTGCCGGGCACGGGCGAGCGAGCGGTGGCGCCGGTATACGAGGACGGGGAGAAGACCGTGACCTTGAAGGGTGAGCGCATCGCCGAGGAGTTCCAGGACATCGTCGAACAGTACGTGGCGCGCCGCTATGCGCGCCGGGTGAGCGCATGAACGAGCTGGCCGAGCGCAAGTGCCGTCCCTGCGACGGCAACACTCCGTCCCTCACCCGCGAGCAGGCGCAGCGGCTGCTCGCGCAGATATCCGCCGCCTGGGTATTGACCGAGAACGCGCACGCGATCCGGCGCGAGTTCGGTTTCCGCGACTTCTACCGCACCATGAGCTTCGTGAATGCGCTCGCGCACGTCGCCAACATCGAGGATCACCACCCGGACCTCGAGGTCGGCTACAACTACTGCCGCGTGACCTTCACCACGCACGCCGTGCGCGGGCTGTCGGAGAACGACTTCGTGTGCGCCGCCAAGGTGGACCTCATACCCCTGAGCTAGCCGCTCGTGGCTGCGAAGCGGCGCGACTGAGCGAGTGCGCCCTCGAGGATGGTCTCGTAGACGCGCCCCGGGAATGCCTCGGGCAGCGCGGCCGCAACGCGCTCGAATGCCACCTGCACGGAGGCCGCGAGTTCCTGCATGCGCACCCAGAGGTGCGGCAGCCCGACCTGGCTGGCGAGCTCGTGCCAGTGGCGCCCGGTTATCTCGTCGATGCGGTAGTGGGGACTGCGACCACGGACGGCCATGGCGAGCTTGGCCTTCTGCAGCGCGAGTTGGTTCTTGCCGTGCCCGATGAGCGGCCACGCCGACAAGACGTCGTAGAGCGGCGTCATGCGGTAGTTACCGCCGGCGTGGTGAAAGATCGAGAAGTTCTTGCCATGTCCGTCCGTGGCGGCGAGCAACCAGAAGGCCAGCTGCGCCAGCACGAAAGTCGCCTGGTCCGCCGCCGAGTCCTCGCTGTTGGCCAACAGCGTGAGGGACGAACGTATCGACGGACCCCCTTCGGACTCGTAGCGTTGCGTGGGAGGCAGGCCCAGTGCCTGGCAGAAATCCTCCTGCGGTAACCGTGCGATCCAGGTGCCCCGCCCGGGCGTGAAGCGCTTGTGCCCGGCCTGCGCCGCGCTCACCCCGATCCAGCGCCGATCGAAGCGCGTCACGATGAGTACGCGCTCATCGCCAAAGCGTCCCAGTGCACTCTCCGCCGCCGGCAGGCCCAACGCCTGCAGCAAGCGCGCGCACAGCCATTCGTTCTCGACCGAATCGGAAAAATCGCCGCGGAAATTGCCGATGACGCCCAGTGGCAGCTTCAGTATGTGCGTCGTGGGCGTCGACTGCCGGGGCCGAAACCACCGGCCCGCCATATGAAGGAGTGCCGTCTTCTCCTGAGCCCCGGCGAGCGAGATGCGGAACTCGTCCTGCTCTTCCGGACCCAGTCGGGTTGCGGATGTCACCTCACGCAACGTCCGCTCGACGTCCTCCTCCGACAGCGGCTCGGCGTCGATGCGGTCCCAGTCCCGGGCAGCCTGACCGGGCGGCAGAAGCTGCACGGCGCCGACACAGTCGCGACCGACGGCGGCGAGCAGATCAAAAGCACCCGTGGAACGGGTCCCGAAGCGCGCGCGCAGGCGGCGCCGGATCTCGGCACTGTCGGGCAGAAGATTGTCGAAGTAGTGCTCCACGGCGGCGCCGCGCACTTCGCGGTTCACCGTGATGGGCAAGGACAGGGACAGTGCGCGCACGCGCGGTGACTGCAGCCACGAGTGCTCGTAGCGAAAAACCGGGGTGCCGGTGCGCAGCGTCCCCCACTCCCCGACCCGCTCGCCGTTCATCCAGACCATGAGCGAGGGCATCGCGACTACCAGTCCGAGAGTCGCTCCGGCCCCGCGGAAGACTTGTCCAGCGGCTGGAGCACGACGCGCACTCTGAGCACCGCGAGCAGCTGCAGGAGCGTTGCGACGCTGACACGGCTCGGATCGCGCTCGATCTTGGCGATGCGGGTCTGGTCGAGACCCACGAGCCGGCCCAGCTGTGCCTGGGTGAGGGCGCGCTCCTTGCGGAAGGCACGCAGATGATCGGCCAGCTGCGAGGCGGACTGCAGCTGCAGGGGCGGGGGTTTCGTCATGGCTTGCAGCATATGCCTTTAAGTGCATATGTGCAATATATGCCTTAAAAGGCATTAATGCGGAATATGACCTTTAAGGCATGGCCGCCGGCGGGAAGCCCCGGGCGGCCAGCGGTGCCGGTACGCCGGCCGAGCGGCTAAGACGCGCGCGCCGCCCGCGGCAGCTCGCCCGTGAGCCCGAGCGCACGGCGGATGAACAGCCGCCGCAGCTCCTGGCTGCGGTTGACGAGTGACAGCCCCCGCTGCGCGATGCGCGCGACGGGTCCGGAGCCGTGCGCGAGCAGGCGGTCGAAGGCCTCGATCGCACCCGCCATGAGCGCGACCTCGCTCTTGCGCCAGCGCTCGTAAGCGCGCAGCACCGCGAGCGCCCCGGGATCCTCGCGTCGCGCCACCGCCTCGCCGAGCAGCTGAGCGAGCGCCGCGGCGTCGAGGAGACCGAGATTCACCCCCTGGCCGGCGAGCGGGTGCACGACGTGCGCGGCGTCACCGAGGAGTGCCACGCGCTCACTCACGTAACGCGGCGCGGTGAGGCGCGTGAGCGGGAAGCTGCGCCGCTCGCTCGTGAGACGCGTGGGCCCCAGGGCGAGGTCCGAGGCGCGATCGAGGGCGCGCGCGAACTCACGCTCATCGAGCGCCAGCAGCTCCTTCGCCGGCGCTTCGTCCGCCGACCACACGATCGAGCTCGTGCCGTCGGCGAGCGGCAGGAACGCGAGCGTCCCCTGCTTCATGAAGCGCTGCCACGCCGTCGCCTCGTGGGGCAGCTCGGTGGCCACCGTCGCGACGATCGCGGTCTGCGCGTAGGGGGAGACCGAGACGCTGAGTCCCGCCGCCGAGCGCACCGCCGAGTGCGCGCCGTCCGCGCCGACGACCAGCCGTGCGCTGAGCTCCCCGGCGTCCGTGGCGAGCTCGACGGCGTCGCCGGTGAATTTCAGGCCCCGGAGCACGGCCCGGCGGATCTCACCGCCCGCGGCGGCGAACGCCTCAAGGAGCGAGCGCTGCAGCACGCGCTGCTCGGCGATGTAGCCGAGGTTGGGCTCGCCCACGTCCGCGGCGTCGAACACCAGCACGTCAGGGCTGCGGGCCGGCACGCTCTCGTGCCAGATGCACATGCGCTCGTAAGGCGAGAGCCGGGCGAGTGAGCTCCAGGCGCCGACCCCTCTCAGGATGTGTTCGCTCGCGCGCGACAGGGCGACGACCCGCAGGTCCGGGGGCGCGTCGGCAGAGGAAGGCTCCGGCGCCTGCATCTCGAGCACCGCCACCTTGAGGGTGCCGGCGCGCGCTATCAGCGCCGCGGCGGCCGCCCCCACCGGCCCGCCGCCGACGATCGCGACGTCAAGCATGGCGCACCGGCAACCCACGTGCGAGGCGCGGCGAGGGCCCCGCGAAGCCGATACTCACCCGGGCGAGCGAACTCTTGGCCGGCGGCGTCGCGTCGAAGAGCAGCAGCCCGAGGTTGCGCAGCAGCGAGAAGCCGGGGCGCCGGTCGCCGAAGAGCCTCACCAGGCCGTCGGTGAAGCGCACCACGCCGCCGCGGTCGCGCGCGCGCCAGGCGGCGAAGCGCTCGAGCACCGCGGGCGCACCGGGGTCGGCACGCGAGGCGGCGAGCACCTCCGCGAGCATCGCCGCGTCGCGCAGGCCGAGGTTGAAGCCCTGACCCGCCACCGGGTGCAGTGCCTGGGCGGCGTTGCCGATGAGCACCGAGCGCGTGCCGGTCGGGGAGCGGGCGCGCGTGAGCTTGAGCTCGTAGGAGGCGCGGCGGCTCACCTTCAGGAAGCGCCCGGCACGCCATCCGAAGGTGCGCTGCAGCGCCGCGAGGTAGCCCGCGTCGCTCTGCGCGAGAAGGTCCTGCGCGGCCTCGGGGGCGAGCGCCCAGATCACCGCGCGTGCGGCGCCCGTGAGCGGCAGCACGGCGAGCGGCCCGGACGCCGTGAAGCGCTCGAAGGCCCAGCCCTCGTGCGGCTGATCGCTCGTGACGTTGGCGACCACCGCGACCTGGGCGTAGTCGGCGACGTCGGCGGCAATCCCCGCGGCGGCGCGCACCTGCGACTGGGCGCCGTCGGCGCCGACCAGGAGCCGCGCGCGCACGCCGCGTGCGCCCCCCGGTGCCTGCAGCGTGAAGTGCACCGCTGCGGGGGTGATCTCGAGCGCCTCGCAGCGCGCCGGCACCGCGAGGGTCACGTCCGGCGCCGCCTCCAGATGCCGCCACAGTGCCGCGCCGAGCGCGCGGTTCGCGAGCACGTAGCCGAAGGCGTCGATGCCCTGCTCGCGCGCGATGAGCCGCGCGAAGCCGAAGCCGCCGGCTTCCGAGACGTGGATCGCGCGGATCGGGCTCGCATCGTCGGCGAGCTCGCCCCAGAGCGACAGTCCCTCGAAGATGCGCCGGCTGGCGTTGCCGAGCGCCGTCGTGCGCTCATCGAAGGACGGTTGCGCCGCGCTGGCGAACGGCACTCCCTCGACGAGCAGGGTCGTGAGCCCGGTGCCGCGCAGCGCCGCGGCGAGGCTCGCTCCGACCATGCCGCCGCCGACGATGGCGACGTCGAACTCGGAGGCTGCTGCGGGTACGGCACTCATCAGGTCATCCCTCAGGCGCGCGCCATGATCGCCTCGATCTGCTCGGCGTCCTTCGGCGCGCGTGCCGTCAGGACCTCCGCGCCGCGCTTGCCGACGACGACGTCGTCCTCGATGCGGATGCCGATATTGCGGAAACGCTTGGGAACGCCGCGGGCGGTCGCGGGCAGATAGATCCCGGGCTCCACCGTCATCGCCATGCCCGGCTCGAACACCCGCCAGGCGTCCCCGACCTTGTAGTCCCCGACATCGTGCACGTCGAGGCCCAGCCAGTGGCCGGTGCGGTGCATGAAGTAACGCCGGTAGGCGCCGCTCTTGATGAGCGCAGGCAGGCGGCCCTTGAGGATGCCGAGCTTGACCAGGCCCGCCGTGATGACACGCACCGCCGCCTCGTGCGGAGCATTCCAGTGATTGCCGGGGCGCACGCAGGCGATCGCCGCGCGATTCGCCTCGAGGACCACCTCGTAGACCGCGCGCTGCGCCGGCGTGAAGCGCCCGTTCACCGGAATGGTGCGGGTGATGTCGGACGCGTAGCCCTGGTACTCGCAGCCGGCGTCGATCAGGAGCAGCTCTCCGGCGGCGAGCGGCTGGTCGTTCTCGCGGTAGTGCAGGATGCAGCTGTTCGCACCGCCGCCGACGATCGGCTGGTAGGCGGTATCGGCGTTGTGGCGGCGGAACTCGTGCAGCAGCTCCGCCATCACCTGGTACTCGGTGAGCCCGGGGCGACAGAAGCGCATGGCGCGCTGGTGGGCCCGGGCGGCGATCTGCGCCGAGGTGCGCATGAGCTCCAGCTCGCGCGGCGACTTGTACAGGCGCATGTCGTGCAGCACGTGATCGAGCGCCACGAACTCCTGCGGCGGGTGGCGCCCGTTGCGCGCCTGGGTGCGCAGGCCGTTCACCCAGCCGACGACCCGCTGATCGAAGTCGGCATACACGCCCATGGTGTAGAAGACGCGCGCCCGGTTCTCGAGCAGGCCGGGAAGGATCTCGTCCATGTCGCCGATCGGGAAGGCGTCGTCGGCGCCGTAGTCGCGGCGTGCGCCCGCGGGACCCGCGCGCCGCCCGTCCCAGGTCTCGCGCTCCGGGTCGCGCTCCCGGAGGAACAGGATGTACTCCGCCTGGGCACGCCCGGGGACGAGTACCGCGACCGCCTCGGGCTCACCGAAGCCGGTGAGGTAGTGGAAGTCGCTGTCCTGGCGGTAGGGGTACTCGACGTCGCTGTTGCGGTGGCGCACGGGCGCGGCCGGCAGCACCGCGATCGAGTCACGCCCCATCTGGCGCATCAGCGCGCGGCGGCGGCGGGCAAATTCATCTCTCGCCAAGGCCGTGCGCCCGCGTCGCTTCAGTGCAGCGGCGCGCGCGCGCCGCTTTGCGGGCGGCGGGCGCCCGAGAGCTCCTCGAACAGGAGCTGCACGCCGACCCGCACGAACTCGACCAGCTCGGCGTAGGCGTTCTCGTTGGACTCCTCGCCCTCGTCCGAGTCGACCCCGGCGTGCGTGATCTCGGTGAAGTCGCGCACGACCTCGCCCACCTCGCCGGGCAGCTCCCCGGCGTCGGGAATCGAACCCGCGCCCAGGCCGTAGAGAAATCCCTGGCACCACTCGGCGAGCGCCGCGGTGCGCACGTTGAGCGATTCGCCGTCCTCGGGCAGGAGCACGTTGAACTCCATGTCGGGCGAGACCAGCGCGCCGGCGGTGGCGTCGTAGAGCTCGCGCAGCGTCGCGCCCGCCTCCCCGCTCGCGCGCCCCTCCGGCAGGATCTCGCGCAGCCAGTCCTCGAAGCGATAGCCGGCCGCGCCGCACAGGCACCCGGCGAGCGTGCCGTGCGCCTCGGCGGCGCCGGCGAGCGAGTGTTCCTGCGCGAGCAGCTCCTGAACGCGATGGTAGTCGGGCTGCAGCATGTTAAGAGGCCATTATAATTGACCGTGAGAAGAGCGCGGCTCTATAGTTCTTTTCATGAGCGACACTACAAAAACACAACTCGATCTCGAACTCACCCGCCTCACCAAGCGCATCGACGAGCTGGTCGCAATCATGCAGCACCTGAAGGACGAGAACCGCGCGCTGCGCGCGCGCCACGAGTCCCTCGCCGGCGAGCGCGCCTCGCTCATGCACAAGAACGAGCAGGTGCGCACGCGCGTCGAGGCGATGATCGGCCGCCTGAAGACCCTGGAGCACGGTACTTGAATCATCAGGAACCGGCACGCGTCAGCGTGCGCATCATGGAGAAGGAGTACCTGGTCGCCTGCCCCTACGAGGAACGTTCCGCGCTGCTGGACGCGGCCGAGTTTCTCAACGCGCGCATGCGCGAGATCCGCGACAGCGGCAAGGTGGTCGGCCACGATCGCATCGCGGTGATGGCGGCCCTGAACCTCGCCCACGAGTTCCTGCGCGGCAAGGATCGCGAGAGCAAGCTCGACAGCGGCGTCGGCCAGCGCGTCCGGGCGCTGCGCGAGCGCGTGGAGAGCGCGCTCGAGAAGGGCCAGCAGCTGGAACTGTGAACGGGCGCCACTCCCCGACAGGCGCGCGCCATCTTCTTGGTGTACAGTGCTCTCGGCGTCGCCTGCGGTGTTCGACAAGCGGGCCGGGTTACCTCGGACCCTAATTGAAACACCCTCGGGACTTAAGGCTTGCGCGCAGCGCTGTGCAAGTCCGCCTGTGAGCGGAAAGCCTTACCTGCAGCAGCTCGTCCCACTTGTTGCTCTGGTTCGAGAGCAACGGTCCGCACCGGCACATGCGGGTGGCGTCACCTAACCCCCCCGATGCCGCCCGCAGAGCACTGCGGGCGAGCCTCCTTACGCGCCGCCGCGGGATCCACCCCGGCGAGCGCACCCGCGCCGCGCACCTGGTGGCGAAGAACGTCGAGCGCTACCTGCACCTGAAGGCCGGCTGGCGCGTCGCCGTCTACGCATCGCTTCCGTCCGAGCTCGACTCCACGCCGCTGATCGAGTTCGCGCGCCGGCGCGGCTGCCGCGTGTACCTCCCGCGCATCGACCGCTCCCGTGCCTCGCGCGGCATGCGCTTCATCGAGATGCGCGGCGGGATGCGCCGCAACCGCCTGGGGATCGAGGAGCCGACCGTGGACGCAGCGCTCGGGGCGCGCTGGCTCGACGTGGTCTTCCTGCCGCTGGTCGGCTTCGACCGCTATGGTCTGCGGCTCGGCACCGGCGGGGGTTTCTATGACCGTGCCTTCGCCTACCGGCGCTGGCGCGCCGCGTGGCATACGCCGCCGCTGGTCGGGATCGGCTATGCCTTCCAGCAGGTCGAACGCATCGCGCCCGAGGCGCACGACGTGCGCATGGACGCGGTGGTAACCGAGGAGGGGATCATCCAATGCGTCACTGGCTGATGAAGAGCGAGCCCTCGACCTTCGGGCTCGAGCACCTGGCCGCCGCCGCGCGCCGCACCACCGCGTGGGACGGCGTGCGCAACTTCCAGGCACGCAACATGCTGCGGGATGAGATGAAGAAGGGCGACCTCGCCTTCCTCTACCACTCGAGCACCGAGAGCCCCGGCATCGTCGCGATCATGGAGATCGTCCGGGAGGCCTATGCGGACGCGACCGCCTTCGATCGCAAGGACGATCACTACGATCCCGATAGTGATCCCAAGGCGCCGCGCTGGTACGTGGTGGACGTGCGCCTCAAGCGCCCTCTCAAGCGCACCATCACCCTCGCGCAGCTGCGCGCGCACGCGGGCAAGGAGCTCAAGGGCATGACCCTGCTGCGGCCGGGCAATCGACTGTCGATCACGCCGGTGAGCGACGCGCACTGGAAGTTCATCCTCTCGCTCGAGTGATGCACGAGGAGCACTCGAGCGCGTTGCGCGCATAGCACACTTGCACCTCGCTCGCTTGTAATTTCGATTCGCGTGTATATACTCGGACCCCGGACTAACCCGTCAATTGGAGAGCCAACATGGCGAAGGCAAAGAAGAAGGCCAAGAAGAAAGCTGCTAAGAAGAAATAGGCCTTAACTCGGCGGTCGCGCAAGTGACCGCCGAGTCGTATTCGAAGACTGTGCCCGCACCGATGCGGGCACAGTCGTTTCTGGGACCAGCACGCACTCGCGGACATCCACATGACGCTCGCCCTCGATGCCCAGAAGCGCCGCGCGGCACTCGCGGCGCTCGAAATGCTGGGCGATGCCGCAACGATCGGCGTCGGCACCGGCTCCACGGTGAACTTCTTCATCGACGCGCTCGCCGCGCATCCGGGGCGGGTGAAGAGCGCGGTATCGAGCTCGGAGGCGAGCAGCGCCCGCCTCAGGGCCGCGGGCATCACGGTGCTCGATCTCAATGAGGTCGCGGAGCTGCACCTCTATATCGACGGTGCCGACGAGGCGAACCCCGCCCGCCAGCTGATCAAGGGTGGCGGGGCGGCGCTCACCCGCGAGAAGATCGTCGCGACCGCGGCGCAGCGCTTCGTGTGCATCGTCGACGAGAGCAAGCTCGTCACCACCCTTGGGCGCTTCCCCCTGCCGATCGAGGTGATCCCCATGGCCCGCACCCTGGTCACACGCGAGCTCACCGCCCGCGGCGGCCGTCCGGTGTGGCGCGAACGCTGCACCACCGACAACGGCAACCAGATCCTGGACGTGCACGGGCTCACGATCAGCGATCCGGTGGGACTCGAGCGCGACCTGAACCAGATCGTGGGCGTCGTGACCGTGGGCCTGTTCGCCGTCCGCCCGGCCGACGTCCTGCTCGTCGGTACCACGCAGGGCCTGCAAGCTCTGTAAGGGCTCCTCCGGCACCCCGCGCGCGCAACCGCGCGGTCTCACCAGCGGGATTCTGACCTGCCTTTTTGCGCAGGGCCGGCCTCCCGCGCCCCTCCTTCACGATGATTCGCCCTTCATCAGCGAATCATCACGCGAGCTTCACGCCTCTTCAGCCCCTCTTCATGCGTCTCCCGCACCCCCCGCCTACCTTGGCGACCGTCGATCAACCTACCAACCGGGAGACCTGCAATGAACAGCTTCAAATCGATTCCCGCTTCCTCGTACCGCTCGGTCGCGCTCGTGGCCGTCCTCGCCCTCCTGGGCTCCGCCCAGGCGCTGGCGGATCCTGAAGGCACGCGCAGCGTCAAGGTCGGCTACGGCGACCTCGATCTCAGCACCCAGGCCGGCGCGGCCACCCTCTACCAGCGCATCCGCGGCGCGGCGCACCAGGTGTGTGGCTCCGATGGGCGCAGCCTCGCGGACTACGCGATCTCCCGCAGCTGCTTCAACAACGCGGTCAGCACGGCCGTCGCGACCGTCAACAACCCGCGGCTCACCGCCCTGCACCAGGGCAAGAGCCCGGCCGTCACCGCGATGCTGAGCAAGTAACGCCGGACCCCGCGCCCATCCAAACGTACGACTCAGTCCATAACCCCACTGGGAGAACCGCAATGAACACTTACAAGTCGATTCCCGCTTCCTCGTTCCGCTCGCTGGCGCTCGTCGCCCTCCTCAGCCTTCTGGGCTCCGCCCAGGCGCTGGCGGATCCTCAAGGCACGCGCAGCGTCAAGGTCGGCTACGGCGACCTCGACCTCGCGACCCAGGCCGGCGCGGCCACCCTCTACCACCGCATCCGCGGTGCCGCGCGCCAGGTGTGCGGCTACGAGGGGACCACGTTCACGGACAGGGCGATCTGGAAGGGTTGCTTCGACCGTGCGATCGACCATGCCGTCGCCACCGTGAACAGCCCGCAGCTCACCGCCCTGCACTCGGGCAAGAGCCCGTCCGTGACCGCGATGCTCGGCAAGTGAGGTCCGACCCGCACTCGCCTGGACCGTGTCTTGGGTCCAGGTGGGTGCGGACGGTGGCTGAGGAGGGCGTCATGGTGTGTTCCGGGGTAACATCGGCTGAAAACGGCCGCGCAGAGGCCCCCCGACCCGGGAGAAGGTACCGGGCATGGAACCGAACACCACAGAGGCCCCAGACCAGTCGCTGGCCGGCTATCAGGTCGATGACCTGATCGTGGACATCGGGCAACAGCGCGTGATCCGCAATGGCGTCGACATCCCGCTCGCCCACCTGTCCTTTGCGCTGCTGGTAACGCTCGCGCGCGCCGCCCCGAACATGGTCACCTTCGATCAACTCACCGCGCGCGTCTGGCCGGGGCTGGTCATCACCCCGGAAACGATCAGCCAGCGCGTGAAGCTCGTGCGCGCCGCGCTCGGGGACGATCCGCATGCGCCCCGCTACATCGGCGGCGTGCGCGGCCGCGGCTACCGCATGGTCGCCGCCGTGCGTCCGCTCCCCGAGCGTCGCACCGCGGAGGA
>DATBBQ010000055.1:0-39931 GCA_036270915.1 Steroidobacteraceae bacterium | reverse complement strand
CGTGGCGTCGCCTCAGGCGCCCTTCGCGTAGCTGCTCGCGCCGTACCAGTCGACCACCACGACGGGCTCATTGCCGACCACCCACGCATCGTGGCCGCTCGGCAGGGAGGTGATATCTCCCGGTCCCGCGACGAACTCCGTGCCGTCATCCATGCGAATCGCCAGACGGCCGCTCACGTGATACTGCATGTGCGGTGCGGTGCAGCTGTGGGTCTTGGCGAGGGGCTTGACGTCGTCCGACCAGCGCCAGCCCGGCTGGAACACCAGCCGCCCGACCTCCCCGCCGCCCACCTTGAGAATCTCGGCTCGCCCGTGCGGGAATTCCCGCGTCTCGTCCGGAGTGCTGAAGGTCTTGTGTTCGGTCTTGTGCATGACTCCCCCTGTACGGCGCTTCGCGCCGCGTGACCCGATCGATTGTCTACCAACTAGTAGGTAGATTACAAGGGCCGCCTGCTATGATCGCGGCATGAACCCGCCCGTGCAGCCGTCTGCGGACCACACCAGGACCCGGATCCTGGACGTCGCCGAGCGCCTGGTGCAGACGCGCGGCTTCAACGGCTTCAGCTACGCCGACATCGCCAGCGAGGTCGGCATCACGAAGGCGAGCCTGCACTATCACTTCGCGACCAAGGCTGAGCTCGGCGGGGTCCTGATCGCGCGCTACAGCGAGGTCTTCGCGCTCGCCCTGCAGAAGATCAGCGCCAGCCTCGCTGATGCTGAGCGGCGTCTGCGTGCCTATGTACAGCTCTACAGCGACGTGCTCTCGGACGAACGACTATGCCTGTGCGGCATGGTGGCCGCCGAGTACGCCACGCTCCCGGCACGCATGCAGGAGGCGATCCGCGCCTTCTTCGAGCTCAACGAGGCCTGGGTCGCCGAGCAGCTCGAGCTGGGAGTCCGCGAGGGCGGCCGGTCGTCGCGCGTGCCGGCACGCGAGGCCGCGCGCATGCTGGTAGGGGCGCTCGAGGGGGAGATGCTGGTGGCGCGGGCCTACGGCGACCCGGCGCGCTTCGCATCCGCCGCCGGGCTGCTCGTGGCGCAGCTCTCCGGGAGCGACGGGAACGCTCGTGCAGGCGGTGCGCGCGGCGCCAAGCGTGCGCTGCCGCGCCCGGCCCGGGCGCGCCCGGCGCGGGCCCGCAGCGCACGCAGCTGAGCGACCCTTCCTTGTACTGGCTCACTCCCCTTTTCATCCTGGCCGTACTCGCGGGTCTTGTCGTGGAGCTGTGGCTGTCGCAGCGCCAGGCCGGCAACGTCGCCCGTCACCGCGGGTCCGTGCCCGCACCGTTCGCGGACAGCGTTAGCACGGAGGAACATCACAAGGCCGCCGACTACACGATCGCCAAGGTGCGCTTCGGTCGCCTGAGCGCCGTGACGGACGCACTCGTCACCCTCGCGCTCACCGTGGGCGGCGGCATCGCGCTGTTCGATGCGCTCTGGCGCCATACTTCCCTCACGCAGCCGTGGCTCGGGCTCGCCGTTATCGCCTCGATCGCCGCCGTGCTGCAGCTCATCGGCCTGCCCTTCTCGCTCTGGCGCACCTTTCACCTCGAGGCGCGCTTCGGCTTCAACCGCACTACGCCGCGGCTCTTCCTCGTCGATCGCATGAAGAGCCTCGCGCTCGCGGTGGTGCTCGGCGGTCCCCTCTTGCTCGCGACGCTGCTCCTCATGGAGCGGGCCGGTCGCTGGTGGTGGCTGTGGGCCTGGGGGCTGTGGCTCGCGGTGATGTTCGTCATGGCCTGGGCGTGGCCGGCGTTCATCGCGCCGCTCTTCAACCGCTTCTCCCCGCTCAAGGATGAGTCGCTGCGCGAGCGCATCGAGGCGCTGGTGACACGCTGCGGCTTTGCCTCCAAGGGGGTGTTTGTGGTCGATAACTCGCGCCGCTCCAGCCACGGTAACGCCTACTTCACGGGCATCGGCCGCCACAAGCGCATCGTGTTCTTCGACACGTTGCTCGAGCGGCTCGCGCACCCGGAGGTCGAGGCGGTGCTGGCGCACGAGCTCGGGCACTTTCGCCTGAAACACGTGCGCAAGCGCCTGCTGCTGTCCATCGCCACGACCTTCGCAGCGCTCGCGCTGCTCGGCTGGCTCGCAGGTCGCTCCGACTTCTACGCCGCCCTCGGCGTGCCCGTGCCCTCAACACACGCGGCGCTGCTGCTCTTCATGTTCGCCGTCCCGGCGTTTGCGTTCTTCGTGACGCCGCTCATGGCACTGTGGTCACGCCGCCACGAGTTCGAGGCGGACGAGTTCGCGACGCGCTATGCGAGCCCGGCCGAGCTCGCCACCGCGCTCGTGAAGCTGCACCGTGACAACGCCAGCACGCTGACCCCCGACCCGGTGTACGTCGCGTTCTACTACTCGCACCCGCCGCCGCTCGTGCGCATCGCGCGCCTGAGAGGGGCCGCGCCTGCCGCCTGAGGCGCACGGCGATCGCGTCAGGGAATGTAGTAGAGGTCGATCGTCTTGCCGACCCGCTCGAGTGGGCGGTAGGCGTTCAGCCAGCCGTAGTCGGCTGGATTACGCGTGCGGGCGAGCGCCGAGACGGCCACCCAGCCGCTCACGACCCGGCGCGGCGGCAGCACCACGAAGGGCGGCAGCGGCTCGCGCGAGAGCACCGCGGTGCCGCGGTACGCGAGGTGCAGCTCGGGGATGTGCAGCTGCGCGGCGCGCCATTCCAGGCGCCTGAGGTCCTGCCCCCAGTCCAGGTCCGAGTCCACCAGTATCCGCTCGGGATCCCGCACCGTCTCGTTGAAGTACGGCAGGTAGTCGGGATAGGCGCGCCACAAGCTCGAGAACTGCCAGAGCATCACCGCAAGCACCGCGCTTTTGGCGAGCAGCGCCGAGCGCGGGCTGGCGAGCGAGACCGCCCAGCGCCAGGCGCGACAGGCGAGGTACCCCGCGCCGAGGGCGAGGAACGGATAGACGATGAGCACGTGCCGGATGCCGATGTTGATGCGGCTGAAGGTGCTCGCGAAGATGAGGATCGTGAGCACCAGCACGGCCGGCGCGAGTGCCCAGGGATCGCCGGCACGTGCGCCCCTGACGGCCAGCCAGGCGAGCCCGGCGGTTCCGGCCACGAGCACCGGTATCGGCGTCTTCACCGCGAGTGCCACGAGGTAGAAGTACCACCAGCCGTCGCGACGCACCTGGCCCATGAAGTACGCCAGGTGGCCGGTGTCGTTGTGGGCCTTCACGGCCATGATTCCGTTGAACAGGTCCTTGAGCTCGCGCGGCAGCGGGACGTGCGTGAGCCACACACCGAGTGTGTGATCGAAGCCCTGCTGCAGCAGCAGATAGTTCAGCGCCCAGTCGAAACGCTGCGCGACGCCCGCCGTGTCCCCGGCGCGCGGTCCGTAGGCGAGAAACACCGGCACCAGGCCGATGAGTACTGCCAGCGCGAGGCCCGCCGCGTAGCGTCCGGCGCGCGGGCGGGGCTCGGGCAGCGGCGGCGTCCCGCTCCTGGCGAGCAGGAACTGCATGCCACCGAGCGTCACGAGCGCGAGCGCGACGAAGGGCACGGCCGAGAACTTGGTG
Organism: Steroidobacteraceae bacterium; assembly: GCA_036270915.1. Taxonomy (GTDB): domain Bacteria; phylum Pseudomonadota; class Gammaproteobacteria; order Steroidobacterales; family Steroidobacteraceae; genus 13-2-20CM-66-19. The sequence goes on along the minus strand of DATBBQ010000055.1, from coordinate 36,400 downwards.
ACCACCGCGATTCCCGTGGCGAGCCCGAACAGCGCAGCGGTGCGCCAGGTGCCGGCGATGAGCCAGGCCGTGAGGGCGTAGAAGGCGAGCAGCCCGGTCGCCGCGGCGGCCACGTCGAGGCTCGCGAGTGCACCGTGCCCGAGAACGGGTGGGATCGAGGCGAGGAGCGCGACCGGCACGAGCGCGGCGCCCGCGGACGGCATCAGGCGCCGCGCCCACAGCCACGTGGTAAAGAGAAGGAGCGCGAGAAAGGGCAGCGCGCCGAGGCGCGCGAGCGTCAGGAACAGCTCGTAGTGGCCACCCGAATACAGGATGTCGCGTCCTTCCAGGGTGCCGTCGGGCGGCGGAGTGCCGAAGGAGCGCGCGCCGGCAAGATAGGGGCCGACGGCGAGGAATAGGCGCGCCAGCGGCGGGTGCTCGGTGTCGTACTCGTAGCGGCCGAGGTCGAGCAGCTCGACGCCCGCGGCGAGGTGCTCCGGCTCATCCCAGGTGTTGGAATACACGCGCCAGCAGCCCGCGGCGAGCGCACAGCTGGCGGCGATGATGAGGGTGAGCGCGACCGGCACCGCGTAACGGGCGCGTCGCGGCGCGGACGCGTGCAGACTCACCCTTCGAACGGGTGCCGCAGCACGATGGTCTGACGGCGATCCGGACCGGTCGAGATCATGTCGATCGGCACGCCGACCACGCCCTCGAGGCGCTCGAGGTAGCTGCGGGAGTTAGCCGGAAGCGCCGCGTACTCGGTGATCCCTACGGTCGACTCACTCCACCCGGGAACCTCCTCGTACACGGGCTCGAGGTCCGCGTAGCCTTCGGTACTCATCGGCGGCTCCGGGGTGACGCCGCCCGCGCCCTTGTAGCCGACGCACAGGCGAATGGTCTCGAGCCCGTCGAGCACGTCGAGCTTGGTGATGCACAGCCCCGAGACGCTCGAGTTCACGATCGCGCGGCGCAGCGCCACGGAATCGAACCAGCCGCAGCGGCGGCGCCTCCCGGTCACCGACCCGAACTCGTGGCCGACGCGTGAGAGGTGCTCGCCGTATTCGTCGAACAGCTCGGTCGGGAACGGGCCGGCACCGACGCGCGTGGTGTACGCCTTGACGATGCCGAGCACGGCGTCGAAGGCGCGCGGTCCCAGGCCCGTGCCGGTGGCGGCGAATCCCGCGGTGGTGTTGGAGGAGGTGACGAACGGATAGGTGCCATGGTCGACGTCCAGCATCGCCCCTTGCGCACCCTCGAACAGCACGTTGGCGTCGCTCGCGCGCAGCTCGTGGAGCGCTCGCGTCACGTCCGTGACCAGGGGCGCAATCTTCTGCCCCATCGCGAGCTGCGCGTCGAGCGTCTTCTGGAAGTCGACCGGCGCACCCTGGTAGTAGTGCGTCAGCACGAAGTTGTGGAAGTCCAGCACCTCGCCGAGCTTGGCGGCGAAACTCTCGCGGCGGAACAGATCCGCGACCCGCAGCGCGCGCCGCGCCACCTTGTCCTCGTACGCGGGCCCGATGCCGCGCCCGGTCGTGCCGATGGCGTTGAGCCCGCGGGCACGCTCGCGCGCCTGATCGAGCAGCACGTGCGAGGGCAGGATCAGCGGGCAGTGCGGCGAGATGCGCAGCCGCTCGAACACCGGGACGCCCCGATCCATGAGCATGCGGCTCTCGGTGAGCAGCGCCTCGAGCGAGAGGACCACGCCGTTACCGATGAAGCAGCGCACCTCGTCGCGCAGGATCCCGGACGGAATCAGCGACAGGATGGTCTTGCGGCCGCCGATCACCAGCGTGTGTCCGGCGTTGTGCCCGCCCTGGAAGCGGGCCACTGCCGCGGCGCGCTCGGTGAGCAGGTCGACCACCTTGCCCTTGCCCTCATCGCCCCACTGGGTGCCGATGATGACGACGAATCTTCCCACGCAGACCTCTTAGCGCACGCTGAACAGGATGATCACGCCGACCAGCATGGAGCCGAGTCCCGCGATGCGCAACTCGCGGTCGCCGACCTCGGTGATGCGGACGAGCGCGCGCTTGACGCGCTGCGGATTCAAGAACGGCGCGATGCCTTCCAGCACCAAAAACAGCCCGAGCGCGGCCAGGAGGTCCGACAGATTGAGCACGCCGGGTGGCCTAGCGTCGCGTGGCGGGTGCGGCCGCCCTGGGGGCGGCATCCTTCAGGTACTTGAAGAACTCCCCGTCGGGGGTAATGACGAGCAGGTCGCCGTCGTTGCCGAGGGAGCGCTCGTACGCCTGCATCGAGCGGTAGAACGCGTAGAACTCGGGGTTCTTGGCATAAGCGCGCGCGTAGATCTGCGCCGCGGCCGCGTCGCCCTCGCCGCGCACGCGCAGCGCGTCGCGCTCGGCGTCGGCGAGGATCACGGTGCGCTGCCGGTCGGCGGCGGCTTTCGTGGCGGTGGCCGCCTTCTCCCCTTCTGCCCGCACCTGCTTGGCGTCCTTAGCGAAGCTCTGCTTCATCCGCTCGTAGATGCGCGCCGCGACTTCCTCGGGCAGGTCGATGCGCTGCACGCGCACGTCGATGAGCTCGACGCCGAGCGCGGCCGCCTTGGCGCTCGCCTGCCCGAGCATCGCCGCGGTCAGCCCGGCGCGCTCGCTCGAGACCACCTGCGGCAAAGAGCGCTCTGCGACTACGGTCTTCATGCCGTCCTTGACGATCTCGGCGAGCCGGTCGCCGGCGGTCTCCTCGCTGCCGTTGGCGGCGGTGAAGTACAGCGCCGGGTCCTTGATCTTCCACTTGATGTAGAAGTCGACGATGAGGTTCAGGTTGTCGTTGGTGAGGAAGGTCTCACCGGTGTACGCCTGGGTCAGCAGGCGGTTGTCGAACTTGTTGACGGTGTCCCACGGCCACTTGAAATGCAGGCCGGGACGATAGTCGGTAGCGACGATCGCCTTGAACTGCTTGCGGATTGCGAACTCGGTCTCACCGACCGTGAACATGGACAGCGAAGCGATCGCCAACACGAAGGCGATGACGCCGTACACGGGCAGATAGCGGGAGTTCATCAGCGCTCCCCGCGGGCGCGGGCCTCGACCGTCACCTGGTCGGGCTCCTTGCCGGGCGTGGCCGCGGCCGTGTTGTCCGCCGGCGGGCTCTCGGCCTCGCGCGCGGTCATCTTCTCCAGGAGCTTCTCGATGGGCAGGTACAGCACGCTGTTGCCGGCGTGGCCGTCGATCAGCACCTTGTGGGCACGGGCGAGTACGCCCTCGATCGTGTCCATGTACAGCCGCCTGCGGGTCACCTCCGGTGCCGCGGCATAGGCGCCCTCGAGCTGCGTGAAGCGGGCCGCCTGGCCTTCGGCGACCGCGGTCACCTTGGCCTTGTAGGCCTCGGCGTCCTGAAGGACGCGCGCGGCGCCGCCTTGCGCGACCGGGATGATCCCGTTGGCGTACGCCTCGGCCTCGAGGATCGAGCGCTGACTGTCCGCCTTCGCCTTGTTGGCGTCGCGCTGCGAGGGAATGACTGCGTCGGGTACCTGCACGTCCTGGAGGTTGACACTCGTGATGGTGATGCCGGAGTTGTAATAGTCGAGCGTGCGCTGGATGAGCTCCATGGTGCGACCCTTGATCTCGGGGCGCGCGCTAACCAGCACGTCGGCGAGGGTGCTGCGCCCGACGACCTCGCGGATCGCGCTCTCGCTTACCTCGCTCAGGGTCTGCCCCGGCTCGCGCACGCTGAAGAGGGTCTTCACGGGGTCCGAGTACTGGTACTGTACGGCGAAATATAGGTCGACGAGGTTGCCGTCCGAAGTGAGCACCCGCGACTTGAACTTGTTCGAGTCGACGCTCGCGACGTTCACCTTGGTGGCCGTCTCGATCGGCCAGGGCAGGTGCCAGCCGAGTCCGGGCGGGCGCACCTCGATCAGGCGCCCGTAGCGCTGGATGACCGCGCGCTGCGCCTGGCCGACCGTGTAGGCCCCGCTCGCGAGCCACCAGGCGACCGCCAGCGCCACCACCACGTAGACGAAGATCGTGCTGCCCTCGCGGCCCCCGCCGGCGGGGCCCAAGAGCGAGCCCAGACGGCGCTGCAGGCTCTTCAGGCGCTCCTCGAGGTCCGCGCCGGGCTGGCCCGGGCGCCGTCCCCACGGATTGTTGTTCTGACCGCTTGGTTGGTTCCAGGCCATAGAAGCAATACGCGCAGGTCAGCCCTGCTTGCCCGCGCTCGAAACGGCCGGTGATTGTAGGTAGTGCCCCTCGGGGGCACAAGGCGCGCCCTCGTTCTGTACCTCCAGGATCTGCACCCCCGGGGTGCGTGCCAGCGTGAGCAGCTCAAGGTCCGGCAGCTCGACGGCGAGCTCGATGCTGCCGTCGGAGGTGGTGCTCTCGGCGCGCACCGCACGCGCGGCGTACAGCCGCGAGCGCAGCGCACCGGCGCTCGGGGGTACGCGCAGCCGCGCGCGGCGCGCATGCCGCGCCAGCCGCTCGGCGACCGCGACGAGCAGCAGCTCCAGACCGAGACGCTCCTGGGCGGAGATCCATACCGCGCTCGGCCGGCCGTGTGCGTCGCGCTCGAGGCGTGGCTCGCTCGCCAGCCGGTCGATCTTGTTGTACACGAGCAGCTGCGGGATGTGCTCGGCGCCGATCTCGGCGAGCACCGCGTTCACGTGCTCGATCTGCTCTTCGCGGCGCGGGTTACTCGCGTCTACCACGTGCAGCAGCAGCGTCGCGGCGCGTGCCTCGGTGAGCGTCGACTGGAAGGCAGCTACCAGCTCGTGCGGCAGCTCGCGGATGAATCCGACCGTGTCGGCCGCGACCACCGCCGTACCCCCCGGCAGCGTCACCCGGCGTACGGTCGGATCGAGCGTGGCAAACAACTGGTCGGCCACGTAGGCGTCGGCACCGGTCAGGGCGCGAAACAGGGTCGACTTGCCGGCATTGGTGTACCCGACCAGCGCCAGCGACGGCACGGGGATCTCGGCGCGCGTCTGGCGCCCGGTCTCGCGCTGCTGCCGGATCTTCTCCAGGCGCTTGCTGAGCACGCGCACCCGCTGACCGATGATGCGCCGGTCGGTCTCGAGCTGCGTCTCGCCGGGGCCGCGCAGACCGATGCCGCCCTTCTGCCGCTCGAGGTGGGTCCAGCCACGCACCAGGCGGCTGCCGATGTGCTTCAGCTGCGCGAGCTCGACTTCGAGCTTGCCTTCGAAGCTGCGCGCGCGCTGGGCGAAGATGTCGAGGATCAGACCGTTGCGATCGAGGACGCGCCGCTCGATGAGCTTCTCGAGGTTGCGCTCCTGACTGGGTGAGAGCGCGTGATCGACCAGGATGAGGTCCGCGTCGTTGTCGCGGGCGACCGCGGCCAGCTCCGCGGCCTTGCCGCTGCCCATGAAGTAGCGCGGATCCGGGCGCGTGCGGCGCCCGGTGACGGTCGCGACCGGCTGCGCCCCGGCCGAGAGCGCCAGCTGCTTGAATTCCTCCAGGTCCTCCGGATCGACCTGAGCGCCTAACCCCAGGCGCACCAGTACGGCGCGCTCACCAGTCCTTGGGCGTTCGAACACTCAGACTTCCCGTGCGGGCCGGCATCACTCGGAAGGCAGTTCCGGGGCCGCTCCGCCCTCTTCGGCCGATAGACGCACGTTGCGCGCAGGCACGACCGTCGAAATCGCGTGCTTGTAGACCATCTGGCTGACGCTGTTCTTCAGCAGAACCACGAATTGGTCAAAGGAGTCGATCTGCCCCTGCAGCTTGATGCCGTTGACGAGGTAGATCGATACCGGGACCCGCTCCTTGCGCAGGGCGTTGAGGAAAGGGTCTTGCAAGGACTGGCCTTTGGCCATGTGTTCTCCTTATTTTTCCGCTTCGTGTTGTTCGTAGGGACCGCATTTGAACTGTCCGTGTTCCCGCGATCCAGCAAGCTAATGTGCCCCATAAAAACCGTGGCACCGACCCCTACATCTTAACATGCTGTTTCCCTCAAAGCCCAAAGCTAGACAGCTCACCCGAGGTGTCTCGAATCCACGACACCAGATCGACGTCGGGATCGAGCCGGCGCGCGCCCGGCTCGCCGCGAATCCACGTTAGCTGACGCTTAGCGAGTTGCCGGGTCGCCGCCAACGCGCGTGCGACCGCCTCCTCACGGCCGTACTCACCGTCCAGGTGCGCCCACAGCTGGCGGTACCCCACGGCTCGCATCGCCGGATGGCGCGCTGTCAAGTCGCCGCGGGCGCGCAAACGCCTCACCTCATCGAGAAAGCCGGCCGCCATCATCGAGTTAAGACGCCGCGCGAGGCGCTCGTGCAGCGCGGCGCGCTGCGCCGGGACGAGTACCCAGTAACGCACCGGCAGGGCCGCGAGCGGGCTCAGGGTGACGCGCTGCAGCTGCGAGATCGGACGTCCGACGCTCAAGGACACCTCGAGCGCCCGCTGGATGCGTTGTCGGTCCCCCGGCGCGATGCGCGCGGCGGCAGCCGGATCGAGCGCGGCGAGCTCGGCGTGCAACGCCGGCCAGCCCTCGCGCGCGGCGCGCGCATCGAGCGCCGCGCGCAGCGCGGGCGTGGCCTGCGGCAGGTGGGCAAGTCCGTGCACGAGGGCGCGCAGGTACAGCATGGTGCCGCCGACCAGCAGCGGGATGCGCCGGCGCGCGTGGATCGTGGCGATCGCCGCGAGCGCGTCACGCACGAAGCGTCCGGCAGAGTAACTCTCGTTCGGCTCGCAGATGTCGATCAGGTGGTGAACGACCTCGGCACGCACCGCGACGGAGGGCTTGGCGCTGCCGATGTCGAGCCCGCGGTACACCTGGGCCGAGTCGACACTCACGATCTCAACAGGGGCAGCGCGTGCGAGCGCGAGCGCCCAGTCGCTCTTGCCGACGCCGGTAGGACCGGCGAGGAGCAGTACGGGCAGCGTCGCGGCGCGTGCAGCGTCGGACATCTAGCGGCCGCGCAGGAAGAGCTGATCGAGCTGCTGCAGCGACAGACGGGTCCAGGTCGGCCGGCCGTGATTGCACTGGTTGGCGCGCTCGGTCGCCTCCATCTGCCGCAGCAGTGCGTCCATCTCCGGGAGCGTGAGACGCCGGTTAGCGTGGATCGCGCTGCGGCAGGCGAGCGTACCGAGGAACTTGTCTGCCGCACCCTCGAGGTGATGGTGAGGCGCATCGAGGGCGAGGTCGTCGATGAGCGAATGCACGACCTGGCGGATCTCGCGCACGTTCAGCACAGCCGGCACTCGGCGCAGCGCGAGGCGCGTCGGGCCCAGCGCGTCGATCTCGAAGCCCGCGGCCTCCCAGTGCGGACGTTCCTCGAGAAGCGCCGCCAGCTCGTGCGCCTTGACCTCGATCACCAGCGGCTCGAGCAGCTGCTGTGAGGCGATGCCGCGTCCGCCCTGCTCCGCCTTGAACTTCTCGTACAGCACGCGCTCGTGGCCGGCGTGCATGTCGACGAGCACCAGACCCTCGGCATTCTGGGCCAGGATGTAGGCGCCGTGCAGCTGCGCGAGCGGCGCGCCGAGCGGCTGGTCAGACGCGGTCGCACTCAGTCCGTGCGGGACGGGGGGCGCCTGCGGCTCGTTGACGAGCGCCCACGGGTCGCGGCTGCTGGCGTACAGCGGCAGCGGCGTCGGACCGCGCGCCCAGGCCGCCGCGGCCGTACCGCCGGCTGAGTCGCCCGCACCCTGCCCGAGGTTGCCGGCCGGCGCATGCGCGCCCAGGTCGGGCTTGGTGTCCGCGAGCGCGCGCTCGATGGCGCGCAACACGAACTCGTGGACCCGGCGACTGTCACGGAAGCGCACTTCGAGTTTGGCGGGGTGCGCGTTGACGTCGACGAGCCGCGGATCGAGCGTCAGGTACAACACGTAGGCGGCATGGCGGCCGTGGTAGAGCACGTCACGGTAGGCGAGACGCACCGCGTTCATGAGCAGCCGGTCGCGTACCGCGCGGCCGTTGACGAACCAGAACTGCTGGTCCGGCTGCGCGCGCGAGCGGGTCGGCAGGCTGACCCACCCCGAGATGAGCAGCGGCCCCGCCGACTCGCGCAGCGGCAGCGCTGCCGCGGCAAACTCGTGCGACACCACGGTCTCGATGCGCGCGAGCTCGTCCGCGGCCTCGTTGATGGCCGGGGCGTCCAGCAGAACGCGTGTCCCGTGACGCAGCCGAAAGCTCACGTCGAAGCGCGAGAGTGCGAGCCGCTCGAGCAGGCGCGCGATGTGGCTGAGCTCGGTGGCGTCGCTCTTCACGAAGCGCCGCCTGGCCGGCACGTTGTAGAAGAGCTCACGCACCTCGACGGTGGTGCCGGGCGGATGCGCGGCCGGGCGCATCGCGGCGAGCACCCCGCCCTCGCAGCTGACCTCGGCCGCGGTCTCCGTCCCCTCGGCGCGTGATGTGATCCGCAGCCGCGCCACGGAGCCGATCGAGGGCAGTGCCTCGCCGCGAAAGCCGAGCGTCGCCACCGCCTCCAGATCCTCGAGCGAGGTGATCTTGCTGGTCGCGTGCCGCGCGAGCGCGAGCGGCAGTTCCGCGCGGGCGATGCCACGGCCGTCGTCGCGCACGCGCACGAGGGTAACGCCACCGCCCTCGACGTCGACCTCGACGCGGCGCGCACCCGCATCGAGGCTGTTTTCCACCAGCTCCTTGACCACGGAGGCGGGCCGTTCGATCACCTCGCCCGCGGCGATCTGATCGACGAGCTCGCCGGAGAGAACACGGATACTCATCTGGGGAGGCGAGTGTACAGGCCGCCCGCGGCGGCCGCTCCCGGTTGAGGGCTCAGTGGCTGGCGGCGGCCGAGGCGTCCGCGGCGCTCGCGAGCGTGCTGCGCCGTTCCTGCTTGAAGCGCGTACCGTCCGGGGGATTCAGCACGAAGTAGCTGCGTACCCCGGTTGCGATCGCGTCCGCGAGGCGCGTCTGCTGGCTGGCGCTGCGCAGGCGGCGCTCCTCGCTGGGGTTGGAGATGTAGGCGGTCTCGACCAGCATCGATGGGATGGCCGGGGACTTCAGCACCACGAAGCCGGCACGCTGCACCTGGGGCTTGCGCACCTCGCCGACCCCCTCGAGTGCGTTGACCACGCGCTCGGCGGCGCTGGCGCTGACGCCGATGATCTCGTTCTGCGTCGCGTCGAGGAGCACGGTGGCCAGATCCCCCTCGAGCGGCACGCCGCCCATCAGATCCGCGGCGTTCTGCTGCTCGGCGAGCACGCGCGCCGCCTCACTCGAGGCGCCGTGCACGCTCAGCACGTAGACGGAGGCACCCGAGACGCTGCGGTCGGCGATCGAGTCGGCGTGTACGGAGATGAATATATCGGCATGCGCTACGCGTGCGCGCCGTATGCGCTCGCGCAGTTCGATGAATTCGTCGCGATCGCGCGTGAGCACCGCGCGCATGCCGGGCTCGCCGTCGATGCGCTCCGCGAGCGCGCGCGCGATCGCCAGCGTCACGTCCTTCTCGCGCGTACCGCCGTGGCCGATCGCGCCCGGATCCTGCCCGCCGTGGCCGGCGTCGACGGCGACGATGACGTCACGTTCGCCCTCGACCTGCGGGGCGTGCGCGGGCCTGATCGCCGGCGCGCCGCGCAGGCCCGCGGCGGCCGGCGCGTCCCCGATGAGCAGCACGAGTTGGCGTCCACCGGGGAGCGCAAGCCAGGTGCTGCGGCTCGCGAGGGGCGCGGTGAGTTCGACGACCACCCGCAGAGTCCCGCCCGGCTGTGGGCCGAAGCGCACCGCGCTCACCGCCCCCGCCGGCGCCGGTGCGCGCAGTCCCGTGAGCTTTCGGGTGTCCTTGAGATCGATGACGACCCGGTTCGGGTGCGCGAGGGTGAAGACCTTGCCGGTCGCTGCGCCATGCAGATCGAGCGTCACCTCCGCGGAGCCGGCAGTTGAGCCGCTCACTCCCACGCCCCGCAGCTCGGCGGCCCATAGCGCGCCGCAGCCCCCGACGAGCAGAGAGGCGGCGAAGAACCCCTGGCGAAAGGCCTTTGTAATCATTAGCTTCGCGGCACTACCTTCACTTAATCTACGGCGTTGCAGCACGACTTTCAAGGCAAGCGCGGCCTCGACGGCCCGTCAGCAGTGTCCGTCGGCGCCCTGCAGGTCGGCGATCCAGGCGCTCCCGGCCGCCGAGCCGGCCCGGGCGCTGATCTCGTGTCCCGCCGCAGTGACGGTGAGCGAGAGCGTCAGGTCGGCCGCAGGCAGGCGACCGCCGCCGCGCTCCGGCCACTCGATGCACCAGAGAAAGCCCGGCTGCGCCCACTCGCGCAGGCCGAGAAAATCGAGCTCCGAAGGGTCGCGCAGGCGGTACAGGTCGGCGTGCACGATCGTGCGACCCCCAAGGGGATACAGCTCAAGGAGAGTGTAGGTCGGACTGCGCACCGCGCCGGTGAAGCCGAGCGCGCCGAGCAGCCCGCGCACGACGGTGGTCTTGCCGGCACCGAGCTCACCGGTGAGTGCGAGCACGGTGAGCGCGGGCGAGGCGGCGAGCGAGCGCGCCAGGGCCGCGCCGAACGCCTCGGTGTCGGCCGCGCTCCGGGCGAGCGTATGCATCGTCGTCACTTCAGAAATTAATACTGTTGTGCAGCTCGCGCGTGAGATCGCTCGCGAGCACGCCGCGCTCCCCGGCGCGCGCCGCGGCATCGCCCGCGAGCGCGTGCGCGAGTACGCCGACACGCGCGGCCGACCACTGGTCATGGCACTGGGCCAGGACGCCGGCGATGGCGCCCGTGAGGACGTCACCGGTGCCGGCGGTGGCCATGCCAGGATTACCGCGCTCGCACAGGCCGGGGATGCGGCCGCGCGCGCCGACCAGCGTCCCCGCACCCTTGAGTACGATCGTGCCGTGGAAGCGCTCGAGCAGACGGTCGAGCGCGCCGAGGCGGTCGTGCTGGATGTCCTGTGCGCTGACGCCGAGCAGGCGCCCCGCCTCGCCCGGGTGCGGGGTAAGGATCCAGTCCTCGCGCGCCCGGGCATGCTCCTCGGCGAGCAGGTTCAGGGCGTCCGCGTCGACGATGAGCGGCTTGCCCGAGTCGAGTACGACCGCGAGCGCATTGCGCGCCCAAGCCGTGCGCCCGAGTCCCGGACCCACCGCGATCACGTCCGCGCGCCCGATCGCATCCGCGAGCACGCCGTCGCCGCTGAGCGCGACGCAGATGAGCTCGGGGCGCCCGGCGGCGATGGCCACCACGTTCTCGGGAGCAACCGCCACCGTCGTCAGGCCGGCGCCGACGCGCAGGCACGCCTCCCCGGCCAGGCGCGCCGCGCCCGGCATCCCGCTGCCCCCGCCGACGATGAGCACGCGGCCGAAGTCGCCCTTGTTGGCCGCGCGCGCGCGGCGCGGCAGGGCCTCGTGGATCTCGGCCTCGATGATACGGGTCAGGCGCGGCGCGGGCTGCGCCGAGGGGGCCGGGGAGATCTCGAGATCGTCGCAGAACACGGTGCCGGCGAATTCCGGGCCCTCCCCGACGAACAGTCCGGTCTTCAGTCCGACGAAGGTGACGGTCGCCTCCGCGCGCACCGCCTCCTCGCCATGCACGGTGCCGGCGTCGCCGTCGAGACCGGAGGGAATGTCGAGCGCGAACACCGGACGGCCGCTGTGGTTGATGGCGCGGATGACGGTAGCGAGGTCGGCGCGCACGGCGCCCTGCAGCCCCGTGCCCAGCAGTGCATCGATCACCACCTCACCCAGCGCAAGCTGCTCGGCGGCGAAGGGGCGCACGAACGCCCCGCTGCTGCGCAGGTCGTCGTAGGCCTGGCGGGCTGCGCCGCGCAGCTGCTCGGGTGCTACCGCGGCGAGCACCGTCACCGTGAGCCCCGCGGCCTGCGCGAAGCGCGCGAGCACGTAGCCGTCGCCGCCGTTGTTACCGCCGCCACAGACGATGACGATGTGGTGAGCCATCGGCCAGCGCGTGCGCAGGTAGCGCAGCGCGGCCTCGCCGGCGCGCTTCATCAGGGTATAGCCCGAGACGCCGAGGGACTCGATCGCGTGCGCATCGAGCGCGCGGATCTGCGCGGTGGAGTACAGTGCGACCGGCAGGGCCATCCGGTCATTATACTGCCCGACACGGCAGCGCCATGACACTGCAGTCCCCTTCCGACCTCGCCGCCCTCAAGCGCGATCTGCGTGCCCAGGCCCGGCGCCTCGGCTTCGACGCCCTCGGTGTCGGCCCGATCGAGATCCCCGAGGACGAGCGACATCTCATCCGCTGGCTCGCGGCCGATTTTCACGGCGAGATGCACTACATGCAGCGCCACGGCACGAAGCGCAGCCGTCCACAGGAGCTCTTTCCGGGCACCGTGCGCGTCGTCAGTGCGCGCATGGACTACTGGCCAGGTGCGGCACGCGATGCCGAGCAGGTGCTCGCCGACCACTCGCTCGGTTACGTATCGCGCTATGCCCTGGGTCGCGACTACCACAAGACCCTGCGGCGCGCTCTCGCCACGCTGGCACAGACGCTTGCGGCGCGCATCGGGCCCTTCGGCTACCGGGTGTGCGTCGACAGCGCGCCGGTGCTCGAGCGCGCGCACGCGCGCGATGCCGGACTCGGCTGGATCGGCAAGCACACCAACCTGATCGCCCGCGATGCCGGCTCCTGGTTCTTTCTCGGCGAGATCCTCACCGACCTGCCGCTGCCGCTCGATGAGCGCGCGAGCGCGCACTGCGGCAGCTGTCAGGCCTGCATACCGGCCTGTCCGACGGGCGCAATCGTCGCCCCCTATCGCCTCGACGCGCGACGCTGCATCTCGTACCTCACCATTGAGCACCCCGGTGCGATCCCGGAGGAGCTGCGCGGCGCGCTCGGCAACCGCATCTACGGTTGTGATGACTGCCAGCTGGCGTGTCCGTGGAACAAGTTCGCGCGCGCCGCGGCACACCCGGACTTCAAGGTACGCCATGGACTCGACGCCGCGGACCTGCCGGGACTGTTCCGCTGGAGCGAGACAGAGTTCCTCGAACGCACCGAGGGCTCGGCCATCCGCCGCATCGGTTACGTCCGCTGGTCGCGCAACGTCGCCGTCGCCCTCGGCAACGCGCCGCGTGCACCCGCGGTGCTCGCGGCACTCGAGGCGCGGCGCGACGATGCCTCCCCGCTCGTGCGTGAGCACGTCGCCTGGGCGCTCGCCCGGCAACAGCGCGCCACCGCCGCGCACTCTTAGGGGAGCGTCACCCGCACGTTGTCGATGAGGCGCGCCTTGCCCAGACGCGCCGCGGTCAGCACCACCAGTTCGCGGCTGGCTTCCGCGGGGGTACTCAGGTCGGTGGCGTCGCGCACGCTGAAGTAGTCGGGCCGGAAGCCGGCACGCTCGAGCGCAGCGAAGCCGGCGCGCTCGATGCCGGCGAAATCCGCATCCCCCGCGCGCACGCGGCCGGCGGCCGCCGTGAGCGTCGCATGAAGGGTCGGCGCGAGCGCGCGCTCGGTGGCCGCGAGGTACTGGTTGCGCGAACTCATGGCGAGCCCGTCGGCGTCGCGCACCGTGGGCGCGGCGATGATCTCGATCGGCATGCACAGGTCATCGACCATGCGGCGAATGATCGTGAGCTGCTGGTAGTCTTTTTCACCGAACACCGCGACGTCGGGCTCGACGATGTGGAACAGTTTTGCCACTACGGTGGTCACGCCCTCGAAATGTCCGGGCCGAAATTCACCGCACAGGATGCGCGACAGTCCCGGTACTTCGACGCGGGTCGCGCGCTCGGAGCCGTGCGGGTAGATCTCCGTCACGTCCGGCATGAACATGAGGTTGCAGCCTGCCGCGGCGAGCATGCGCTCGTCCTGGTGGGGCGTGCGCGGGTAGTGGGCGAAGTCCTCGTTCGGCCCGAACTGCATGGGGTTGACGAAGATGCTGGCGACGAAGCGTTCGCCGGCGCGGCGTGCCGCCTCGATCAGACTGACGTGGCCGGCGTGCAGGTTGCCCATGGTGGGCACGAACACGACACGCCGGCCCTCGCGGCGCCAGCCGCGCACGTGCTCGCGCACGGCGGCGATCGTGGTAACGCTGTCCATGTCAGAAGCAATGCTCGGGTGCGGGATACTCGCGATCCTTAACCGCGCGTACGTAGTGCTTGAGCGCGTCCAGGGTGTCGTGCGCGCCGTCCATGAAGTTGCGCACGAAGCGCGGCTTGCGCCCGGTGGTGATGTCGAGCATGTCGTACGTCACCAGGATCTGCCCGTCGCAGTCGGGCCCGGCCCCGATGCCGATGACGGGCACCTGCAATTCCGCGGTGATCTGCGCGCCGAGCGGCGCCGGGATGCACTCGAGGAGCACGATGTCTGCGCCCGCGGCCTCGAGCTCACGGGCCTCCGTGAGCAGCCGCTCGGCCTGGTCCTTGTGACGCCCCTGGACGCGGAACCCGCCGGTCTTGTGCACCGACTGCGGCTTCAGGCCCAGGTGCGCGCACACGGCAATGTCGTGCCCGGTTAGGAACTCGACGATCTCAGTCTGCTTGCCGCCACTCTCGAGCTTCACCATCTGCGCCCCGCCTTCCTGCATCAGGCGTACCGCGTTCTGCAGCGCGAGCTCGCGCGTCGGGTAGCTCATGAATGGCAGGTCGGCGATCAGGAAGGGGCGGTGCAGCCCACGCGCGACGGCGGCGGTGTGATAGGCCATGTGGTCCATGGTGACGCGCACCGTAGTGTCGTAGCCCTGGATGACCATACCCAGTGAGTCCCCCACCAGCACGACGTCGACGTCGGCGGCGTCGAGCAGCACGGCAAAACTCGCGTCGTAGCAGGTCAGGCTCGCGATCTTCTCGTGCTCGGCCTTCATGCGCGTAAGAGTTGCGAGCGTGACCGGCGGCCGACTGACATCGCGCTGCAGGTGGGTGTACATGACCCGAGTGTAGCTAGATCGCGCGGCTGCGCAACGGGTTGTAGTAAAGCCGCCCGCGCTGCATGCGCTTGATGGCCGCCAGCAGTTCGTCGTAGTCGTGCTGGTTGGCGATCGGGTCGATCGAGGCCGCGTTGACGATCAGCAGGGGCCCCGCCTCGAACTCGTGGAAGAAGCGCGCGTAGGCCTCGTTAAGGCGTTCCAGGTACTGGCGGTCAATGTACTGCTCGTAGTCGACGCCCCGCTTGGCAATGCGCTCGATGAGTACGTCCACCGGAGCCTGCAGGTACACCACCAGGTCGGGCTTGGGGGCCTGAATGTCCAGCTTCGCGTACAGTTGTTCGTAGAGTGCGTACTCGGCGTCATCGAGCGTCACCCGAGCGAACAGCCGGTCCTTCTCGATGAGGTAGTCGGCGACTCGCACCGGCGCAAACAGGTCATGCTGCTTGAGCGCCGCGAGCTGCTGGGCACGCTGCAGCAGGAAGTACAACTGCGTCGGCAGCGCCCCCGCGCGCGGGTTGCGGTAGAAGCGCTCGAGAAAGGGATTCTGCGCGGCCTGCTCGAAGATCCCCTGCGCGGACAGGCTCGTGCACAGTCGTCGTGCCAGGCTCGTCTTGCCGACTCCGATCGGACCCTCGACGACGATGTACTGATGAGTTGTTGCGCTCGCCATGTGCTTATAAAGGAGTCAGCCCTTCGGGCGTGACACGGGCTTTGAGCTCGGTCACGCGACCGAGCCCAGGGAGCTCGAGATCCGGGGCGACGTCCGCGAGAGGATACAGAACGAAGTTGCGCTCCACTATCCCGGGATGCGGCAGGGTGAGCTGCGCGTCGGCGCGTCGCTCACGCGCGTAGGCGAGAAGGTCAAGATCGATGATGCGCGGGCCCCAGCGCTGACGCTCGGCGGGGCGCCCGACCTCGGCCTCGATCGCGCGCAACTCGCCCAGCAGCTCGGGCGCGGGCAACTGCGTCAGGAGGGCCGCGACCGCGTTGACGAAGTCCGGCTGCGCGACCGGACCGAAGGGACGCGAGCGATACAGCGGTGAGCACACGATGCGCCGGGTATGCACGATTCTTGCGAGGCGCTCGAGGGCACTCTCGACCTGCGCCCGCGGGTCGGCCAGATTGCTGCCGAGGCCCACGTAGGCGGGCTGCCAGACCGGCATGCGCCCCGTCAGACAGCGCTCGCCGAGCCGGAGCGTCTGCGCCGGCGGCGTCCGCGTCGACCCGCCGGACCAGGGGCGCGCGTCTCGCCCGCAAGCGCGTCCGCCATGCGACCGCGCTCCTCGCTCGACACCTCCTGGATGCGTGTCCACCATTGCGCTATCTCCGCCGGGGCGAGGCCGAACTGCGTGCGCAGCAGCAGCAGGTCGTACGCGGCGCGGAAGCGTGGGTGCTCCAGGATGCGCAGCGCACGGCGCCCGCGCGGATGCTCAAGGCGCGGCTGCAGCGAGAACATCTCGCGCACGCCGAGCGAGAAGCGCTTCGGGATGGCGACGCGCGCCTGCGCCTCGCGCGTCGCCCGGTCGCAGGCGTCGAGGATCGTCGAGAGCTCATGCCAGCGCTGCGGCGGGGTTGCCTCGATGATCCCGGCGATGGGCCCATATAAGAGGAGTGCGAACAGGAACGTCGGGGTCACCGGCTTGTCGGCGAGCACGCGCTCGTCGGTGCTCCTGAGGCCCTGGAGCAGGAGCTTCTCGACCAGGCTTCCCGGGTGGCTCGCGAAGTAGGCATCCACGGTCGGCAGAAGCGCGCCGAGCAGGCCACGGCGACGAAGGACCTCGAAGCTCTTGGCACCGTGGCCGGTGAGAAACAGCTTCAGTGTCTCGTCGAACAGCCTGGCCGGCGGCACACCGGCGAGCAGGTCGCGCAGTAAACCGATGGGAGCTGCAGTCGCCTGATCGATCTGGAAGCCGAGCTTCGCCTCGAAGCGCGCCGCGCGCAGCATGCGCACGGGATCCTCGCGGAAGCGCGTCTCCGGATCCCCGATCAGTCTCAAAGTGCGCGCGGCGATATCCGCGGCGCCGTTGACATAGTCCCACAGCGAGAAATCGGCGATGTTGTAGTAGAGCGCGTTCGCCGTGAAATCGCGCCGCCACACGTCCTCGGCGATCGTGCCGTAGACGTTGTCGCGCAGAATCCGCCCGCTCGCATCGAACATCCGCTCCGAAGAGTCGTCGCGGTCCCCCTCGACCCCGGCCGCGGAAGAATCGGCCGCCTCCAGAGGCTCATCCAGCTCGGGCGCTTCGCCATCCTCCGGGTCGGTCGGCGGCAGCGGCTCGTCTCCCTGCGACGGCGCGCTGGTCGCGCGAAAGGTGGCAACCTCGATGATCTCGCGCCCGAAGAACACGTGTGCCAGACGGAACCTGCGCCCGACCAGGCGACAATTGCGGAACAGCCGCCTGACCTCCTCCGGCAGCGCATCGGTAGCGACGTCGAAGTCCTTCGGCTCGATGCCGAGAAGCAGGTCGCGCACGGAGCCGCCGACCAGAAAGGCCATGAACCCGGCGTCCCGCAGCCGATACAGCACCCGCAGCGCGTTCGGTGAGATGTGGGAGCGTGAAATCGAATGATCGGACCGGGGGATGATCCGGGGCGCCGGCGCGGGCGTCGCAACCGACGCGTTGGGAGAGTTCAATTAATTCGCTTTCGCTTGAGCAATCAGGGCGGCTCTCTATAATACCGCGCTCTTGCCCAAGGCCCCGAAGCACGCTCCCTTCGTCTAGAGGCCCAGGACATAGCCCTCTCAAGGCTAGTACACCGGTTCGAATCCGGTAGGGAGCGCCACCTAATCAATGACTTAGCCCTCAAAGTTTGCGGCCGTACGGACACGGTACGGAAGACTGCGTCAGGCTTTGCGTACGGCCTAACCGGGGGCGACGGCATTGAGACTGCCGGATATCAGATCGTGTCGGACGCTGGCGCGCTGCAGATGGCCCGCGCTCCTATCATTCGGATTTGACCGGTTTGCAGTCGCGAAGTTCGACTACGGCCGGGCGTCTGCCCGAGGCGGCTAGGAGAGTCCCAATCCTGTCGCAACGCAGAATGACACGCCCATGCGTTGACATCCCTCTGGCGGCCGCGACGCCGTCTTGCGTAAGCCATGCAGTGACATCCCAGGAGTCACCGGATAACTGTAGCGCAGCACCGTCTGCCACCGCGGCGGTAGCGATGGTTCCGCTGACCTCGACAATCGCGCCGCCGATCTTGCGCGTGAGGGCGTCAGGGTTAGTTTGGAAGTCGCGCTGCAGCGCCTCGGCGGTGGTCTTGTACACAGTGCGGGGCGCATCAGCGGGCGATGCCGGTACTGCCACCGGCGTCAGGCCAAAACACTTGTAATAGTGGCTCTCGTCAACCGTCCACTTTCCTTCCTTGCTTGGTGGCTGACCAAGCGAAGCAGACCCGAAACGCTGGCAATCGTCCGATGATCCAAAGACCGCGGGGTCGCGACCTTCGCTATCGATGCGCAGGTCGCACTTACCCGTCACTGCGTAACATGCAAAGAGCCCGTACAGAAGAGCAGGCACGACTCACCTCCAAGACTCGGTGACCTTGGACTATCCCCCGTCCGGGTCGTTGTGCATTATTTCGAGCGCATTAACCACCCGCCTCGCGCCGGGAATCTTGCGACAGAGGCGCACTATTCTGAACATCTCCCCGGTATCTCCCACGATTCCCTCTAGCCTCACGATGCCATGCTGGGTCGTGATTGTAATGTGCTCGCTGTAGATCCACGGGTCGTGCGTAAGGGTCGCCTCCACCTGGCGGGTGACTTGCTCGTCGGCTGCCTGCCTCGTGGCTTGGATTACCACTTCCTCGAGGCGTTCATTCTCCTTCTCTGCCGCAACCTCGGCCGGCCAAGCACTGCCGGCGCCCAGGAGGGTCGCAAACAGAAGCGCAAAGCGCGCCCCAAAAGCCCCAGGTGGGCGGTGCCGCTCGGTCGAGCGTGCGGTGGCTTCCCGCTGCAGATGAAGGGCTTCGTGCACGAGAGACAACTGAGCGTCCGAACTGAAGCGGTCAAGGTACGCGGATTGTCGGCACATCGTTCAAACATACCGCGCAGCGGCATATGCTGCGACCGGTGCCTGATCGCTCGCGTATACCCTCTCAAGGCTGTAACACGGGTTCGAATCCCATGGGGATCGGCAATAAATCAAAGAGTTACGCTTGACCGGCCTCACCGATCAAGCCCTTCTGGCAGTCCTCTGCCACTCTCAAGCGTGGACGTTTCTGGTTTCTGCGGAGCGGCTGTACCCGAACACGAGTTTGACCAAGTCTGACCTGACCCTTGGGGGTCGCGCTCACGGTTGTGGACACTCCCGTCTACCAGTCCATCTTGGATAGAGAGATCCCGGCTCAGGTAGTCTAGAAGATCCGCGGGATTCACCGTCCTTGTGTCGAGATAACCGATCGCGCGCATCTGCACGTATGAAGGCACTTTGGATTGCGCTTTGGCTGACGGTCGCAGGCCTCGCTCTTGGCCTCGTGGGCGTGGGTACAGAGTGGCTAATGGACTGGGCCGGCGACTATGTTCCTGGCTGGGTGAAGGTCGGTCTGGGTTTGCTACTGATCGCGGTCGCCGCGGTGGGGCTTCTCTGGGCGGCTATCGTCATCCTCGTCCGCGAGCCCACACCTTCGGATACGGAGCGGCGGCTCGAATCCTTGCGCGACGTCGGTGACATGGTGGCTGACATCCCCAAAGAAGGTCCGATCCTGGCGTCTGAGGACGGCAGCTTCGTGCACGCGCGAATTCGCTTGCCCCCTGATCGGTGGACTCAATCCCTTGAGTTCTATGACCCCGGAGTCGCCGGGTATCAGATCCAGGCACGGGCGGAGTGGGTCTACTACCTCTTCTTCCGATTCAGTCCAGGCCGTACGACAGTCCCGATCCCATTCGCGGCGCCGGGCCTCTCGTGTCGACTGACGAGTGTCTTCGAGTACGCAGGCTTCAGGCGCAAGCTCGCGCAGGCACTGAACATCGTGCAGGGGGTCCTGAGCGAGGCCGACGGTCTCGGCTGGATCCGGACCATTGGAACGACGGTTTGTGTCTTCGGTATGAAGTTCATCTGGGCTCAAGTTAACGGAAAGTACAACACCTTCACCGATGAGACCCTTCGCAACTACGTGGAATCCGGCTCCAAGGGGCCGCTAGCCGTGCCGCGCGGTCTCGCACTCACGCAGCTCGAAATCACTTTCGAGGTTCCTGGCGTGCCCACTCTTTCGCCCCTACTCGTCGAGCTGGAGCTAGACCCCCCGTTGGCGGTTCTCACAACGCGACGCTGGGTCGGGCACTTTCAGTATTTCACCGTGCGCCCGGATGCGGTCTTGCGGTTGCCCTACGAAGAAGACTGACCCGGACTTCCCGACGCAAGAATCCAAAGTAAAGGGAGCCGCGCCCAGGTCACTATTGAAAACGATACGGGCTTCGTCGCGAGCGCTCACTATCACCTCAATCGCCACGGGGGCTTTGCCTCGACCAAATGGGAAGGGACTCACTCAAAGCTCGACCCGGCAATGGATGTGATGCAGGTCGATTTCCCAAAAGCAGCAGTGTAGCCACAGTGTCCCACCGCGCAGATCGTGCGGGCGAAGCGGGATCGTTCCTAACGAACGCGCAAAGCATGTGCCGGGCACACATCCCGGAGAGGTCACGGGCTTAGCGCGTGTTTCCGGTCTCAACTGCCTGCAACGAGGCGAGCTGACCATTTGAGCTTTCGCGGTAGATCACAACCGCGGACTCTCGGCCGCGACTTGTCGCGACTGTCATTCATGGCTATCGAACCGCTCACTCGTCATCAGCGATTCGGGACCGGCAGAAGGAAGTGCGTCGAAGCTAGTAGGTCCACGGTATACCCGCAGCTCTATCGACCGTTGCCCCACGGGCCACGATGATGTCCTTTTCGGTCCGCTTCCAGTCTGCGCGGGGTCTTTCTTCAGAGCGGCGCGAACGTAGCATTCCTCCGAATCTCTAACCATGGAGGCTGCCATGTTTGCACGCTCACGGACGAATTGGCTTCGCGCGTGTGATCTCACAAGCCCCGGTCGTAAGCGGCAGTTGCGGTTCGGCTATTTGCTAGCCTCTGTAGGTCTGTGCGGATTGTCATCGGCCGCCGAACTTCTGCACCGACACATGTTCCCTCCGTCCGATCAGCAAGAAGGAACGCGTGCCGCGGTCGCGGTCGCCGACGCGGCCCCGGAACGACTCCTTCCTCTGCAGGCCAATCTCACTCAGGCCTTTCCCGTCGTCGGCACAAATGCCGACGGCAGCGACCTGTGGCCCTGCCTTGGACACGCCACCGGCAATCCTGATTGTCTAACGGTCCGCAACCCCTCCATACAGCTACCGCGGGGGGGAGCCGTGCTCGGATTTCCGTCGGCTATCTGGAGCCTCGCTTCGGGGCCCGCAGCCGTCAACGGCGTGGGATGCGATGCGCTCTCGAATGGCAGCACCGGAGCTCAGCCGACGCAATACCGCCCCTGCGCCCAGCTCGACACCTGGTTTGAAGATAACACCAACGATCCCACTGACGATCTTCTGCAGCGGATCACCGTCATGCAGGGATCGCGGGTGATCTATGACTCCGGCACCGTCGACTACGGTCCCGCAGGTCCCATTAAATACCCGGTCAACGTTCTTCTCAGCACGGATGTGAACTTCGGGTTCTGGCCGGGAGCCGCGGTAGGACCCAACAACGGCAATTGCAGTGCGGATACGGGCTATCCGCTGTCTGCGCCGACGAACCCAGGAGCGACCTATGTCGTCGCCGCGGGTCAGACCTGCGAGCAGCCCCTGGCCGGCAAGGTCCGGTTCTTCACCGTCACCATCCTGGCGACTCCCAAGTACACGCAGGCGAGCGCCAACCACTGCAGGTCCAAAGGTGTGTCCGCTCCCTGCTTTACGGTCACATGGACGAAGCATCAGGAAATTCACCAGGACTTCGACGCATTCTTCGAGTGAATTGTGTACTCGGGCGGCAACGGGTTAGCGGCTGATCTCAAAGCCAGCGGGCAAAGTGCGCTCGTGTCGACGACTCCAGTCTACGCGCTGCTGCCGCCCCGCCTGCTGCTTCTCGACGTGGCCGGCCCGCTGGAAGTGTTGCGCCGCGCGAATGAGCTGCAAAACACTGTGCGCTTTGACGTCCATTACATCGGTTGCACCGCGAGTCTGCGAAGTTCGATCGGCCTGACGATCGCCGAGATAGAGCCCCTTCCGGCCCGACTACCCATCGGCGCGTGGCTGGTGATCGGCGGCGAAGTCGACCGAATCATGGGCACTCGGACACAGTGCGCTTCCCGGGATTGCGAATCGGACGCTTGGCAGGAACAGAACATCGTCCGCTGGCTTCAGCAGGTGGTCCACGCCGAACATCGCCTGATCTGCATCTGCTCCGGCGCCCTGCTTGCCGGGCGCGCCGGACTTCTCGATGGTCATGCGTGCACAACGCATTACTTGTGCTGCGACGAACTCGCGAACCTAGCGCCACGGGCAAGGGTACTGGCGAACCGGCTGTACGTCGAAGACGGCGTCTGCTGCACGAGTGCCGGTATCACAACGGGCATCGATCTCATGCTGCACCTGGTCGCCAGAACGGTCGGGCATACGCACGCCGTGTCGATCGCCCGCTACCTCGTGGTTTACCTGCGACGCAGCGGCAACGATCCGCAGCTGTCCCCGTGGCTCGAGGGCCGCAACCACACCCATCCTGCCGTACACCGCGTTCAGGATGCCGTGTCCGCCGATCCGAGCGGAACGTGGACGGTGGTACGGCTGGCGCGGGTCGCGGGTGTCAGTCCGCGCCACCTGTCGCGGCTTTTCCATGAGCATACGGGCATGAGCCTGGTGGATTACTGCAACCGACTGCGCATCGCGCTCGCGCACGAGCTGCTGACTCATACCCGGCTTGGCATGGAGCACATCGCAGAGCGCGCCGGCTTCGGGTCTTCACGCCAGCTGCGGCGCGTCTGGCGTCGGCTCTACAAGACCGCGCCTCGAGCCGCGCGGGGCGGATCCGCGCTCCTCCAGGAACCGCCAGCGCCTGCCGTGGAACACACTCGTCCTAGTGCGTGGACGTGATTAGCACCTGGTTCCTCCGTCCACGCATGTCGATGCCGGAAGGCGCAGGATTGGTCGGTCTCCCATTGAGGTAATACCGTGCGTTGGCCGACGCGTTTGGTCTTAAAAAGAAGTGCCACCCACTCTCTTTGGCTTCAATATCGTAGACCACCCCTTCCCCTGTTCGCCTACGCGAAAAAGAAATCCGGTTGGTGCCGACCGGGAGGTTCTCGATACTGATGTCTTCCCAGCCGGCAGGAAGATGGGGCTCAAACACGATCGTCTTATTCACCGCGTCCGGTCGGACACCGAAGACATGCTCGACCAAAGGCAACACGATGCCGTAGCTAGTCCACGCGATCGTGAAGCAACCATGGTCGGGCATCATCTCCGATATCGAGCCCGGCGAGACGCGGTTGAAGGTCTGCACGATCCGGTCCACGTACCACATCGCTTCGTCGGTGCGACCGTACTTGCCTTCGGCGACAGCTTGCACTCCGGTCGAGATCGTCATCATCGACCGTCTCTCGACGGCAGAGAGGTAGGGGCCGTACTCTCCGCTGTTCTCGCGCCGGATCTTGTCCAGAAGCGCGATCGCCCGCGCCCGCGGGGCGATGCCGGTTTCCATCGGTGTTGCGATCACCCAGTTCTCGTTGGTAATCCAGCCCCTCTCTGCCTCAGGCAGCGCGGAGAATTCCGCCTTCAGTCGCT
The DNA here is from genome assembly GCA_036270915.1 of Steroidobacteraceae bacterium. Classification (GTDB taxonomy): domain Bacteria; phylum Pseudomonadota; class Gammaproteobacteria; order Steroidobacterales; family Steroidobacteraceae; genus 13-2-20CM-66-19. Next base: position 12,897 of record DATBBQ010000055.1, on the reverse strand, counting down.
CGTAATGCGCAATCAAGCCCTTGTCTCTTTGCGTCAGCTTGTCCGCCCCCTTGAGACCTATCTGCTTGATCGCCCCCTCGGCTGCGCTGACCGCCTGCGATCTGCTGCCGTAGAAATCCGCGTAGCTGCCATCCTGTTCGATCCAGAATCGTTGATTGATTCTTTCTTTCAGGGCTGAGGCGAGTTTCCGGTAGTGGTCCTTCGCCTCCGTGTCGCTCAATACCTCGGCCATGCGCGCCGCGGCCTCCAGAGCCTGCTGCGTATAGACCGCGACATCAATCAGCTCTGCATTCAAACCGTAGACTTCCATGATCCCGTAACCCTCCGGGAACAGGTCCTTGTTCCGGTCCATATCGCCCAGGAGCCAATCGATCCCCCTCTTCATGGCGGGATACATTTCGCGTGCAAAATCACGATCCCCGGTCCACTCGAATACCTTGCCGACCGTCAGGACAAACTGCGCGGTCTCCTGAGTATTGCCTGGATTCGCGACGGCTCCGTCGGTCGTGATCTCGTGCGCGATCCGGCCGTTGCCGTTCACCTTGCTCGATTGGTCCCGCAGCAACCGGAGAGTCTGTTTGGCCAGGTCGAAGTCGCCGCTTGCCGTGAGCGCCTGCAGCGAGTAGGTCTCGGTTCCGAACCACCAGGGATATTCCATGAAGCCGGCGCTGAGGCCGCGGCCAATACCGGGAACCTCCCTGACCAACCACTCCATGTTGATCCGAGTCCAGTTGTAGACTTCCTGTAGTTTCGCGTCCGGGATTCTTATGCGGGCCCGATTGATCATTGCGCCATAGCGCGCCACCTTCTCCGCCAGGAGAGCGACGTGGTTGCTCGCGAGATATTGGTAGGTAGCAATGGCGTCCTGTTCGCTGCTGGTCGAGCCTGAGACGACGAAGGTCAGGGTGGCGGTGGCATGTGGACCTACCGTGACCGTGTGACTGGAGGCGGCAGTAACGCCCCGGCCGTTCGTCTGGATCGCACGCGGATGCTCGATTCGCCGTGCATCGGCGGAAGACACCGCGCCCCATGCGCAGAACCAAGGGTTGTAGGGGTCTCTGGCGACAAAGACGCGATCGTCTGGACGCCATTCGACGACATCCTGGCCGTCCCGGATTCCGAGCCGATCGGAATACCATCCGGGGCGCAGATCAGTCTTGACGGACCATTCAAGGCGTAACCTTCGCACACGCTCTGACGCGTTCCTGAAGCGGTACTGGACGATCAAACCCTGTCGGTGATCCGGACTGAACTGAAAACGGTCGACATCGATATCGTCCAGCAGCCGGCCGTACCGGAACAGGTTGCCGTAGGGATAAGTGACCATCTCCTGGCTTTCTGACAGAAGCGTTTCCTGATCGCTCCCGTCTTCAGCAATCCGTGCCTGGAAGGCATCGATGAGCTTGATCGGCGGCAGCCACAACCCGCCCATTTCACCCGGCACGTGTTGACCCATGTCAGGGAAATTTCCATCCTGCGTTCCGATCAGGTACGTCCGGTCCCCTGCGGTCACATACGGTTGCTGCTTGTTTCGCCCCCGATTGCTGATGCCCGCGAGAACGGGGGCGGCATAGTCGTTCGTGGCCGGCGTCGAGGGAACCGGCGCCTGCGGCGAGGGTCGCGCAATGGGGGGCTCGGCTGCGAGGACGCCCGTGATGAGAACAGGAGCCAGAAGGGCGGCAAGCAAGAATCTTTTCATCGAGCGTCCCGTTCGGCGTCTGCCCGGCGCGGCTCAGACGCTCTACAGGGCGGACGCAGGCGCCGTCAAGCAAGGGGCAACAGTGACGTCTGCCTCTTGCTCAAGAGTCCAATTCATCCCCGGCACGCCGTGCATGTAGCGCCCCGTGCCTGACTCCACACCGCTTTCGGCTGCGTAGCTCACTTCTGCGGTTGCGGACATCGGCGTAGCGCGCTGCTACGCGCCCAGAAACATGCGGTAGGCCGGATTTGCCGTCTCGTCTACGTAAGCGTAGTGCAACTCGTTGAGGTGCTCGAGAAAATCGCCGTGCTCGGTCGGGGGCACCTGGATACCCGCCAGCACCCGGCCATAGTCGGAGCCGTGATTTCGGTAGTGAAAGAGACTGATGTTCCAGCGCGAGCCGATCGCTCGCAGAAAGCGGTGCAGCGCGCCCGGACGTTCCGGAAACTCGAACCGATAGAGGACCTCGTGGGCTACTCCCGGCGCGTGTCCGCCGACCATGTAGCGTACGTGCAGCTTCGCCATCTCGTCCTCGGACATGTCATTGACCGCGAACCCGGCGTCGCGCAGGTTGCTGATCACCGTATCCTTCTCGACGCGTCCCTCGCTCAGAGCCAGTCCGACAAACACCTGCGCGCTGTCCGGGCCGGCGTAGCGGTAGTTGAACTCGGTGACACTGCGCCGCCCCAAAGTCTCGCAGAAGTGCAGGAAGCTGCCCGGTCTTTCCGGGATCACCACGGCGAGCAGCGCCTCGCGCTCGCCACCGAGGTCGGCCCGCTCCGCGACGTGACGCAGCCGGTCGAAGTTCATGTTGGCGCCGCTGTTGATCGCCACCAGACGCTTGCCCTTCCAGCCCTCCCGCGCCACGCACTTCTTTAGTCCCGCGAGCGCCAGCGCGCCCGCCGGCTCGACTATGGCGCGCGTGTCCTCGAAGACATCCTGAATCGCCGCGCAGATCTCGTCGGTCGTCGTGAGCACGATCTCGTCGACGTACTGCTGGCACAGCGCGAAGGTCTCCTCGCCGACGCGCTTGACCGCCACCCCGTCGGCGAAGATGCCGACGTGCTCGAGCGTCACACGCTCGCCGGCGAGGAACGAGGCGTGCATGCTCGCCGACTCTTCGTGCTCGACCCCGACCACGCGTACCCCCGGGTACAGGTACTTCACGTACACGGCGACTCCCGCCAGTAGGCCACCGCCACCGACGGGCACGAAGATCGCGTCGGGCGCGCTGCCGCACTGGCGCAGGATTTCGACCCCGACCGTGCCCTGCCCGGCGATAACGTCCGGATCGTCAAAGGGATGCACGAACACCAGATTGCGCTCGCGCGAGAGCCTCAGGGCGTGGGCGAACGCGGCGTCGTAGTCATCGCCGTGCAGCACCAGCTCGGCCCCCAGGTCGATGACCGCCTGCACCTTGATCTGGGGAGTCGTCTCCGGCATGACGACGACCGCGCTGACTCCCCTGCGGCGCGCCGCGAGAGCCACGCCCTGCGCGTGGTTGCCGGCCGAGGCGCAAACGACCCCGCGGCGCGCGCTGGTGTCCGACAGCCGGGCGATCCGGTTATAAGCACCGCGGACTTTGAAGGAAAAGACCGGCTGCAGGTCCTCGCGCTTGAGCAGAACATGGTTGGCAAGCCGGCGCGACAGGCGCGGCGCCTCCTCGAGCGCGGACTCGACCGCCACCTCGTAGACGCGTGCCTTGAGAATCTTTTCGATGTAGGGACTGGCCATTTGTGCTGCCGGCGCTATCCCGGCCGTGTGAAGGCTAAGTTCGTTCACATCCTAGCCTTCGCCGATGAAGACTTCAGCTACAACAGACCTTGCGGGGTGACCGCTCGTTGGCAACGAGCACGTGGGCGGGCGGCCAGCGGCGTGGGCCGGGCCGTGGCGGCGCGTGTTGTGATTTCTGCCCCGCAGGCAAAGGGGCGTCGTGCATCTCGAGGGAGACATGCTCGGCCAATGCGCCGTCCTGCTGCAGTTCGAATCAGGTCCTGACGGTCTCGGTACGCCCGAGCAGCAAACGGATGCGCTCGAGGAATTCTCTACCTAACACGGGGGCCCTCAGCCTCATCGCTTGTTCACGCCCTTAGACTCCGTCCAGCCGACCGAGCCAGGGCGGCGGCTCTCACCGTCCGGGCGACTGTTGTCGTGCGCCCATTGTCATAGATGTTAGATGCGCCCAAACTCTGATCCGTCTCACAGTCCTGCACTTCGGAACTGGGTTGCGACCCAACTCGCGAGCATAGTCCGGCGGAAATGCCCAAGAAGCGCGATACGCGTTGGCATGCGGTCTCTGTCGTCTCGACCAGTCAGAGCTGCGAGGCGGCCCGTGCGCTCAAAGAGCGGCGGTTCCTCGGCAAAGACGCGCCGCGGCTTCCCCTGCCGGAGTGCACCCAGTCCGCGCAGTGTCATTGCACTTATCGCAAGTACGCGGACCGCCGCAGCGGGCCGCGTCGCGACGAGGAGCAGGTGGGCGGACGCACCCCACCGGCGTCCCGCCAGGAGCGCCGCGCCGGGCGGGGACGGCGCAGGACCGACGCCTAGCAAAGTCGGCCTTCACGGCGAGCGCCGCCGTCTCGACCCCTCCTCCCGGGTGAACTCCCCTCATCTCCGACACGGTTGCCGGACGCGCATCGGCTGCTCGGCATGACGGCGCGCGCGCGCAACAAGGCGACGCTCTCTCCCAGGTCTCACCGACATTGCAGGGATGGTTTCAGACATCACCGGCGCCGGCGATGCTTAGGGAACGTTCGCGTGCTGTGGTATCGTCATTGGCTAGTCAACGACGCGCGCTGCACGCGCACCAACCAGGGGAACGGAGATGAAACAAGCTGTTGGTTGTCTCGTCGCAGCACTGGTCGCGAGCGGGTCTTTCGCCGCCGACGCGCCTGCGGGTAGTTTTGTCCTGAGCTCGACGGCCTACGAGGACAACGGGCACCTGGCGAAGAAATTCGCGGGCAACGACAAGACCAACGCCAACTGCGTGGGCGAGAACGTCTCCCCGCCGCTCGCCTGGTCCAATCCCCCAAAGGGCACGAAGAGCTACGCACTCATCCTCTATGATCCCGAAGGCCGCTCCGGCCTTGGGGTCGTCCACTGGGTCGCCTACGGGATCCCCGTGTCGGTGACCGGCTTCAGCGAGGGCGAAGTAGACAAGCCGTCGCCGAAGTTTGTCGGGGGCAAGAGCACGCGCAACCTGCCGACGTACTTCGGACCGTGCACGCCTCCCGGGGACTGGCACCACTACACCTTCACCCTGATCGCGACCGATCTGGAGCCCACCGCGCTGCAAGCCGGCATGACGCGCGATGAATTGCTGACCGCTCTCAACGGCCACGCTCTGGGTGCCGCTGGCCTCATTGGACGCTTCCGGCACGAGTAGCTCGACTGTCAGGCTCGCGCGCTGACCCGAGCCTCCGGGACGGGCGAGTTCTTACTGCCGTCCCCCAACGCCGGACCCGACCCTAATGCTGGGCTAAGGCTCTGCTAACTTTGGCGCCCGACACTCGTCCCCTCGCTTGTTCCGGCGTGTGGCACCGTGCGCATCCTGATCGTCGAAGACGACTTCATGATCGGCTCAAGCCTGGTCCGGGGGCTGAAGGACGAGGGCTATTCCGTCGACTGGCTGCGAGACGGCGCACAGGCCGATGCCGCGCTGCGGGATCCGGCCAACGAATTTCAGCTGCTGCTGCTGGATCTGGGGCTTCCGAGCACGACGGGCATCGAGGTACTGCGCGGGCTGCGCCGCGGCGGCAATAACATCCCGGTACTCATCCTGACGGCCCGCGATGGCCTCGCGGACCGCGTCGAGGGACTCGACCAGGGCGCGGACGACTTCCTGGTAAAGCCCTTCGAGTTCGCCGAGCTCAAGGCACGCATCCGTGCGCTCGCGCGTCGGCACGTCGGACGGCTGGAACCGCAGCTGAAGACCACCTTCCTTACCCTGGACGCAGCCTCGCGCAGCGTCACGCGCGAAGGCCGGAACATCCGTCTGACCGCGCGCGAATACGCCCTCCTGCATGCGCTCATGCAGCGACCCGGCACCATTCTCTCCCGGGCGCAGCTTGAGAATAAGATCTACGGCTGGATGGACACCGTCGAAAGCAATGCCGTCGAGTTTCTGTTGCACACCCTGCGACAGAAGATCGGCAGCGAGCAGATCGAGAATGTTCGCGGGGTCGGCTGGCGCGTAGTGACAGGCAAATGAGATCCCTGCGCGGCCGACTGCTGCTCTCCTTATGGATTGCCGTGGGCGTGATCGCCGTGCTCTCCGCCGGGGTCGCATACCTACAGGTGAGCCGCCAGGCAAAGGTGCTGCTCGACAACCTGATGCAGCAGATCGCTGCCATTGCCGTCTCGAAGTCGACCGCCGCCGCGGGTGGCGTCAAGGACGAAGATAGCGACATCGAGGTCGCAGTCTGGGATAGCTCCGGCGCGCTGCAGTACTCCACGAGCGCCGAGATCACCCGGCCCCTGAGTGCCTCGACGGGCTTCAGCGAGGTCCTGGTCGGCCGGGAGCGCTATCGCCTCTACGCGAGCGTCATCGACGGGCGGCACGTTGAGGTAGCGCAGCCGGTGGATATGCGCGAGGACCAGGCGGAGGACGCCGCACTAGCGGCGCTGTTACCCATGCTGCTCCTCATGCCGGTGCTCGCTCTCGTCATCGCACTGGTGATCCGTGCCCAGCTGCGGGCCGTCAAGGAACTCGCCGCGGCGGTCGCGCGCCGCGACACCTTCGCGAGCACGCCGCTGCCGTGCGCGGCACTGCCCGCCGAGGTGCAGCCGCTCGTGCAGGACATCAACCGCCTGCTCGCCCGCCAGAGCGAGGCCGCGCAGCGCGAACGGCACTTCATCGCCGACGCGGCGCACGCGCTGCGCACGCCGCTCGCGGCACTGCAGCTGCAGATCGACGTGCTGGACGGCTCCTCGGATCCGGTCGAACGGGCGGCACGGCTCGCGGACCTGCGCGACGGCGTCCAGCGCGCCTCGCGTCTTTCGGAGCAGCTGCTGTCGCTGGCGCGCGTGGAGTCCTCGCTCGAGCTCACCGGCCAGGGCGCGGACGTGAATGAGACGCTGCGGGATCTGCGCGAACTGTATGAACCAGCGGCCTCCGCCGCCGGAGTGACCCTCGATCTGAGCGGGCGCTCACGCGGCCTGATCCGCGGAGCACCGCGCCACGTGATCCTCATCTGCAGCAATCTGCTCGATAACGCCCTGCGCTACAGCCGCTGCGGCGGCAAGGTCGAGCTGCGCGCGGACAACAGCGACACGGGCGTGCGTATCGAGGTGTGGGACGAGGGCCCGGGGCTGCCGGAGGACGAGCTGCCGCGCGTGTTCGAGCGTTTCTACCGGGCCCCCGGTGACGTCAGCACCGGCAGCGGCCTCGGGCTTGCGACCGTGGAGGCGCTCGTCAGGCAGCTGGGGGGACGGATCAGCCTGCACAACCGGGCGGACCGCAGCGGCCTGATCGCACGGGTCGTGCTGCCGTTCGCCGGTGCGTGATCACCCGGATGCTTCAGCTGAGTCCGCAGAGGCGGGCGCCCGCTTGGTGCGCCGCCGCCAGCCACAGGAGGTGACGTGAACGGTTCCCCAGCGCACAGCAAGGTCCCGGCCGTCACCCTCGGTTTCTGGATCCTGAAGATTCTCGCCACGACGCTCGGCGAGACCGGCGGCGACACCGTCACGATGACGATGAACCTCGGTTACCTCGCCGGCACGGCGATCTTTCTCTCGGCGTTCGTAGTGCTGGTGATCTTTCAGATCCGCGCGCGGCGCTTCCATCCGCTGCTCTACTGGGCAACCATCGTCGCCTCGACCACCGCCGGCACCACGATGGCGGACTTCGCCGACCGCTCGCTCGGCATCGGCTATGCCGGCGGCTCGGCGATACTGCTCGCCTGCGTGCTGGGTGTGCTCTTTCTGTGGTACTGGAGCGAGGGGTCGGTTTCGGTGAGTAGCGTCGCCACGCCGCGTGTAGAGGCGTTCTACTGGGCCACGATCACCTTCTCACAGACCCTCGGCACCGCACTCGGTGACTGGATGGCCGACGACACCGGGCTCGGTTATGTCGGCGCGGCGCTGGTGTTCGGCGCCGCGCTCGTCGTGGTGGCGGCTCTGTACTTCCGCACGCAAATCTCGCGCGCCTGGCTGTTCTGGGCGGCGTTCATCCTCACCCGCCCGCTCGGCGCGACGGTCGGGGACTTCCTGGACAAGCCTCTCGCCGACGGCGGCCTCAACCTGAGCCGCCCGCTCGCATCCCTCGTGATCGCCGTCCTGATGATCGTGCTTCTCATGCTCATCAGGCAGCGACCCGCCGAGGCTGCGCCGAACCCCCGCACCTAAGCAGATGGACTCACCCACATGCGTACACTGACCAATCCGGCTTCTCTCGCACTCGCACTGCTCGCGGCGTCATTCACTTGCACGGCGGCTGCTCCCGCACGTCACGTCATCGACGTCATCAAGGTCGGCGGCCCGGACGGCTGGGACTACGCGACCTATGATCCGTCGACGCGAACCGTATACGTCGCGCACGGCTCGTCCATCGCCGCGCTGAACGTCCTCACCAAGACCGCAAACGCGCATCTCGCCGACGCAGAGGGTGCACACATTGCCTTCCCGTACGACGGCGGCAGCATGCTGCTCGTGACGCACGGGCGCGCCAGCAAGGTCACGCTGAATGACGCAAAGAGCGGCGCCGTCAAGGCGAGCATCGACGTCGATGCACGACCCGACGCCGCCGTCGTGGATCCGCACACCGGGCGGGGCTTCGTCATGACCGGCGGCGCCGGGATCGTTGACGTGCTCGACCTGAAGACGAACGCCGTGCTAGCTCACATCCCCGCCGGCGGCCCGCCGGAGGCGGCCGCGGCCGACGGCCACGGACTGGTGTTCACACATCTCGAAGACAAGCACTCCATCGTCGTGATCGACGGCGTGGGCATGCGGCTCAAGGCCACCTATGTACTGGACGGGTGCAAGGAACCCTCGGGCATCGCCTATATCACCGGCAAGGACCTGATCCTCTCGGCGTGCGGCAACGAGATCGCGCGGCTCACCGACGCGCGCAGCGGCAAGGAGGTCGCCTCCCTGCCGATCGGCAAGCGACCGGACTCGGCGTTCTACGACGACAAACACCGGCTCGGCTACGTGCCCTGCGGTGACGGCACACTCACGGTGATCGATTTCTCCGGCACGCAGGCGAAGGTCGCGGAAGTCGTCACGACCAAGGCGGGAGCGCGTACCGGGGCGGTTGATCCGGCGACCGGGCTCGTATACCTGCCGACGGCTGAGCTGGGTCCGCCTGAGAAGCCCGGTGGCCGCCCCTCGATCGTCGCCGATACCTTCCAGGTCCTGGTCGTCGGGAACTGACGCCGCAGAAGCGTCCCGCCTCGCCGCACGCCGCTTGGTTCGCCCGCTGCGATACTTAGCCTCAGCATAGGACGCCGGTCCGCGCCACCCGGGCGCGCGGAAAACTAACAGGCGCGTCACGAATCGGACATCTCCGCGTCGTAGCTTCGCTGCGCTCACCCCCAGACGCACGGAGCACAACATGCGACAGCTCATCACAGGTCTCACCACACTGGCCGCGGCCAGTCTTGCGAGCGCCAGCCTCTGTCTCGCGGACGACGGCGATCATCATCACCGCGACGAGATCAAGCACGTCTTGCTGATAAGCATCGACGGCATGCACTCGGTCGACTTCATCAACTGCGCCCACGGCATTTCCGGGGCCGACAACGCCGCCCCCTACTGTCCTCACCTCGCCGAGCTGCGCGAGAACGGCGTCAACTATCTTGACGCGGCAACCTCCAGGCCGTCCGACTCCTTCCCGGGAGTGATGGCGATCGTCAGCGGGGGCTCACCGCGCACGGTCGGTGCGTTCTACGACGTCGGCTTCGACCGCTCGCTGTCGCCGCCGGCGAAGGCGACCGGCAACGGCCTTGCCGCGGGTACCTGCACACCGGGGGCTTTCAACGGCACCACGACCGAATACGAGGAGGGTATCGACATCGACCAGACCTTCCTCAACGGTGTCTCCATGAGCGGACCCGATGGCGGGGCTGCTTCCATCGATCCCGCCCGCCTGCCACGTGATCCCGCGCACGGCTGTGCGCCGGTGTTCCCCTGGAACTTCGTGCGCACCAACACGATCTTCGGCGTCATCCATCACGCGGGCGGCTACACCGCGTGGTCCGACAAGCATCCCGCCTACGCGGCAGTGGCTGGCCCGAACGGCGGCGGCCCGGCCAATGTTCCGGCGAATCTCGACGACTACTTCTCGCCCGAGATCAACTCCGTGCCGATCGCCCTGCCCTTTCCGGGATGTGCCGAGAGCGACGACCCGAACTTCACCAATCTCGGCGCCTACACCGACAGTTTCGCGTTCGTCAAGTGCTACGACACCCTCAAGGTGAACGGCATCATCAATCAGATCGATGGCTTCACCCACAATCGCAGCGCGCGTGCACGCGTCCCGATGCTCTTCGGCATGAACTTCCAGGCGGTAAGCGTCGGGCAGAAGCTGATCGAACCCGCGGTCGGCAGCGGCGGCTACCTCGACGCGCAGGGTACGCCGAGTCCGCTGTTGCTGAGCGAGATTCAGTTCGTCGACAACGCGATCGGCAGGTTCGTCAGCGAACTGAAGAAGCAGGGACTGTACGAGTCGACCCTGATCGTCATCACGGCCAAACATGGCCAGAGCCCGGTCGACTCGCCGCGCTACACGCGCATCACCGCGTCGGGTCCGGTCACTACGTCGCCGTCGCGGCTCGTTGACGCCTGCCTGCCGGACTCCGAATCCAACGCCGGCAACCAGATCGGTCCGACCGAGGATGATGTCTCGCTGCTGTGGCTGCGATCCACCTGCTCGGCTGCCACCGAGGTCGCGCTGCTGGAAACGCAGTCGCCGGCCGCCAACAACATCGCCGGCATCGGTCAGATCTACTTTGGACCGGGCATCCGGCAGATGTTCAACGCACCCGGCCTGCCGCCGCACGGTGATCCGCGCACTCCGGACATCATCGTGACGCCCAACGTCGGAGTTACCTACTCCAAGAGCACCGCCAAGCAGGCGGAGCACGGCGGCTTCGCACACGATGACGTCAGCGTCATGCTGCTGCTCGCAAACCCGCACCTCAAGAACCAGACGGTGACGAGCCCGGTGCAGACCGCACAGGTCGCGCCGACCATCCTCGAAGCGCTCGGACTGTCTGGCGCCAGCCTGCAGGCAGTGCGCCTGGAAGGCACGCAGAGCCTGCCGGGCTTCGAATCCGCCGACGACGATCGCTGACAGTCACCGCCTTCCGCGGCCCGCACGGGCCGCGGAAGGCCTCTTTTCTGCACGCGCCACTTGGGCACGCGTGCCTCGCCGCGGCGCGCTTGTGAAAACTCACGGTGCCCGGCCTCACACGGGCGAGCACGGGCGCGGTACATTGACCGCGCATGGCCGCAGCCGCCGAATCGCCGTACCTGCCCGAGACCCCTGCCCACCGCCGCATGATCACGGTGTCGATCATGCTCGCCACCGTGATTCAGGCGATCGACGGCACGATCGCCAACGTCGCGCTGCCGCATATGCAGGGGAGCCTGTCGGCGGCGCAGGATCAGATCACCTGGGTCCTGACCTCGTACATCGTAGCGGCCGGCATCGCGACACCGCTCGCCGGGTGGCTCACGGACCGCTTCGGCATCAAGAGGGTCCTGCTGGTGTCGATCGCCGGCTTCACGATCGCCTCGGTGTTCTGCGGCATGGCCGACTCGCTCGCTCAAATCGTCATCGCCCGGCTGCTGCAGGGTTTGTTCGGTGCGGCGCTCGTGCCGTTGTCACAGGCGGTGCTGCTGGAGATCAATCCCCCCGCGCAGCACGGCTCGGCCATGGCGATCTGGGGCGTCGGCGTCATGATCGGCCCGATCGTCGGCCCGGCGCTCGGCGGCTGGCTGATCGACAACTACAGCTGGCCGTGGGTGTTCTTCATCAACGTACCCGTGGGCCTGCTGGCTTTCGCCGGTGTGGGACGCTACATCAGGGCGCACCCCGGCGCGCGCCGGGTGCGCTTCGATGCCTTCGGGTTCATGACGCTCAGCATCGCCATCGGCTCGCTGCAGCTGTTCCTCGATCGCGGCGAGCAGAATGACTGGTTCAGCTCGCGCGAAACCTGGGTCGAAGGGATTGCCTTCCTCGTCAGCTTCTCCTACTTCATCGTGCACACGGCGCTCACGCCGCCCGGCAAGTCGTTCTTCGACTACCGGCTGCTGAAGAACTCCAACTACGTCTCGGGGATCATTCTCATCTTCGTCATCGGCATGATCCTGTTCTCGGTGCGCGCGCTGCTCGCGACCATGCTCCAGGGGCTGATGGACTACCCGGCCGAGCTCGCCGGACTGGTCATGGCACCCTCAGGCATCGGCACCATGGCCGCCATGCTGGTGGTCGGCCGGCTCGTCGGACGAGTCGATACGCGCTGGCTGCTCGCGGTCGGGTTTGCGACCACCGCCTTCTCACTGTGGCAGATGATCCACTACAACCTCACACTCACGCAGAGTCAGATCGTCTGGCCCGGTGTGATACAGGGCGTGGGGCTGGGGCTGGTGTTCGTGCCGCTGTCCGCGGCGGCGTTCGCGACCCTGCCCCCGCAGATGCGCGCCGACGGCACCGCCATCTTCAGCCTGCTGCGCAACATCGGCAGCGCCATCGGCATCTCGGCCGCGCAGGCGCTGCTCGTGCGTAACACGCAGATCGCGCACCTCGGCCTGGTCGAGAAGCTCGGCGCCGGTAACCTCGACGTGCCCAACAGCGCGCTCGCGAGCGCCTTCAACCTCTCCAACCCGGCCGGCGCCATGGCGCTCAACGGTGAAATCACGCGCCAGGCGGCCATGATCGCCTACCTCAACGACTACCTCATCATGCTGATCCTGACGATCATCGTGATCCCGCTGCTGTTCTTCATGCGCCGCCCGCGCAAGGCCGGCGCACGGGTGGAGCACATCGCGCTCGATTGAGCGTGCGGGGCGCTAGGTGCGGGCGGCGAAGTTGAGCGCCACGGAGTTCATGCAGTAGCGCAGGCCGGTCGGCTTCGGGCCGTCATCGAACACGTGCCCGAGATGTGCATCGCAGCGACTGCACGAGACGGCGGTCCGCTCCATTCCCCAGGAATGGTCCTTGGTCTCCGTCACGTTCACCCGGGAGATCGGCT
>DATBBQ010000054.1:0-5945 GCA_036270915.1 Steroidobacteraceae bacterium | reverse complement strand
GCACGGCCCTCGCGCACCTGGTACCTGCGACGCGGGACCGTCGCACTCGCCGCGCTCGCCGTGCTGGCGGCGCTCGCGATGGGCTACTACTTCCGCTCGCGCGCCCCGGCGGGCGCGCACGCGGTGGGTCGCACCGTGGCGCTCGTCGGCTTCTCCAACCTCACCCACAATCCCAAGGACGCCTGGGTTGCCGCCGCCCTGAGCGAGATGCTGGGAGCGGAGCTCAGCGTCAGCACGGAGGTGCAGGTGCTGCCGGACGAGTTCGTGCGCGATGCGGCCGCGGGACTCGCCCCGCCGGGCGCGGGCGGCTACTCGCTGCCGACGCTCGAGCGGCTGCGCCGCCGGCTGGATGCCGACTACGTGGTGAGCGGCAGCTACCTCGTGATCGGCACGAGCGACAGCGCCCCGTTGCGCGTCGACATCGCGCTGCAGGACGCACGCAACGGCGCCCTGCTCGGCTCGGTGTCGAGCCAGTCGGGAGTCGCGAGCCTGCTACCGCTCGTGTCGCAGGCGGGCGCGACGCTGCGCGAGAAGCTCGGCATCCGCTCCCCGGACCCGCAGACGCTCGGCCTGATCGCCAACTCCCAGCCGCCGAGCCTGGATATCGCGCGGCGGGTCGGTTTTGCCCTCGAGGCGCTCGAGCAGTACGACGCCGCGCGGGCGCGCGACGAGCTGCTCGAGACGATCGCGCAGGCGCCCGGTTACGCACCGGCGCACATGCTGCTCGCGCAGGCCTGGAGCGCGCTCGGCTATCGCGACAAGGCGGTGGCCGCGGCCGAGCAGGCGCAGCGCTTCGCCGGCAATCTGCCGCCCGAGCAGCGCCTGCAGGTGGAGGCGACTCTCGCCCTCGTGCGCGCCGACTTCCCGCGCGCGGCGGCGACCTGGACGCGCCTGGTCGAGCGCCGTCCGCTCAGCCGCGAATACCGGCTGCGCCTGATCGACGCCGACCTCGCCGCCGCCTCCCACCCCGCGGCCGAAGCCGCGCTCGTGCAGCTGCGCGCCCTCCCCGGCGCCCAAGACGACCCGCGCACCGAGCTGGCCGCCGCGCACCTGGCGCGCGAGCTCAATGACCCGAAGAGCGAGGTCACGCACACCCAGGTGGCGCTCGCGAGCGCGCGCCGCCGCGACTTCCCGGGGCTCGTGGCGGATGCGGAGGTGGAACTCGGCCGCGCCGAGACGCATCTCGGCCGCCGCCCCGAGGCTCACACGACGCTCACGGCCGCGGTCGCCGACTACCGCTCCGTGCGCAACCCGCGTGGCGAGGCGGACGCGCGCCGGGCGCTCGCCCTGGCCCTCGCCGACGAGAATCACAACCAGGAGTCACGCGAGCAGTACCAGCAGGCGCTCGCACTCGAGCAGAGCATCGGTGACCTGGGCGGGGTCGGGATGGTGTATCGCGACCTGTGCGAGACGCTCTGGCTCGCGGGTGACCGCGACGGCGCGCAGACGGCGGCCCGCAACGGCCTGAAGCTCGCGCGCGAGACCGGCGACCTGACTCTGCAGAGCTGGACGCTGCGCGCCCTGGCCACGATCGCCTCCGACGACGCGGCCTCCGACGAGGTCCTGAGCGAATACCGCGAGGTGGTCGCCCTGAACGAGCGCAGCGGCGACCACGGCGGCCATGTCTGGTCGCTCACCGCCTACGCCGACGTCGAGCGCATGCGCGGAGAGCTGAACGCCGCGCGCGAGACCTGCGCACGGGCGAGCGCCGAGGCGGCGCCGCTGAGTGACCGGCAGTTCGCCGTCTACGCGGACTTCACGTGCGCGCAGATCGCGGCCGACCGCGGCGATGCGCAGGCAGCCGAGCGCACCCTGACGGCGCTCGTGCCGATCGCCAGCACCTCCGGGAACGACGTGTATGTCGCCAACGCGCGCATGGCGCTCGCGCAGCTGGCGATGGACCGCTCCGACTGGCGCGCCGCGCGCGCTCTGCTCGAGCAGGCGATCCGCGCCATGGCGGCGGCCGAGGCCGAGACCGGCGAGGCGAACGCGCAGGCCATGCTCGCGCTGTGCGACCAGGCGCTCAACCTCGCCGCTGACCGGGACCGCTCGCGCGAGCGGGCGCGCCAGCTGCGTCGCGGTATCACCGCGCGGCAGGAGGTGTACTTCGTCGACATCGCCCTCGCCCGGCTCTCCCAGGGGAGCGATCCGGGCGCGGTCGCGGCTCTCCTGGAGCTCGCCGCGGACGCCGAGCGGCGCCGGTTCCTCAACTGGTCAGTCGAGGCGAAGCTCGCCGCCTGGCAGCTGCTCGAGGCGCAGGGACCGTCGGCGCGCAGCACGGCGCTGCGCCGCGAGCTCGAGGGGGAGGCGCGGGCGCACGGCTACGGGCGCATCCTCAGGCTCTTGCACGCCGCGCCGGTCGCAGCGCAGGCGGCCGCTTCCGGCTGACCGCGTCCCCGCCGCGCGCGTCGCGCTCGCTGAGCCACGCCAGGATGCGGCGCGGGATCTGCTCGCGCGCGGCGCGACTCACGTACATGCCGATGTGGCCGGTCTGCAGCGCAACCGCGCTGTAGTCGCGGCTGCCGACGTGCCGCTCGAGGGCCGCGCAGGCCGCGCTCGGCACGATGTGATCGCCGAGCGCGTAGAGGTTCAGCAGCGGCTGGCGCACGTCCCTGAGCGCGAGCGCGCGGCCGTTCAGGCGCAGCGTGCCGCGCACGAAGGCGTTCTCCTGGTAGAAGAGGCGCACGAACTGTGCGAGTGCCGCGGCCGCCTGCGGCGGGCTGTCGAAGATCCAGCGCTCCATGCGCACGAAGTCCTCGACCGCGGCCTGGTCGGGCGCACCGGTCAGCAGCCGCACGTACTTCTCCTGCGTCAGGCGAAACGGCATGAGCGCGAGGAACAGCGCGTTCAGCACCTCGCCGGGCAGGTTGCCGCAGGCCTCGAGGAGGCGGGTATCGACTCCGCGCACCCAGCGGCCGAGCAGGTTCTCGGGCGTGTGAAAGTCGACCGGCGTCGTCACGGTGATGAGCCGCCCGATCGAGCGCGGCTCGAGTGCCGCGTAGCACAGACTCAGCACCCCGCCCTGGCACACCCCCATTAGGTCGATCGGCGCGCCGCGCGCGCCGCGCAGGTGGCGCACGCAGCCCCCGAGGTGCGTCTCGACGTAGTCGGCAAAGCCGGTGCGCCGGTCAGACTCGTCCGCATCGCCCCAGTCGATCAGGTAGACGTCCCGGCCGCCCTCGAGAAGGCGTCGGATGAGCGAGCGGTCCGGCTGCAGGTCCAGGACGTAGGGGCGGTTGACCAGCGCAAAGCAGATGAGCAGCGGCGGGCCGGTCACCGCCGTCAGCGGCAGGTAGCGGTAGAGGGTCGTCTTGCCGCAGTGAAACACGGCCTGCTTGTGCGAGCAGCCGACGCTCACGTGCCGCGCCCGCTCGAGCCGTGCCAGCGTCGCGGCGATGCGCGCGCCCACCTCGGGGAACATCGCCCCCGCCGCGGCGCTCACCGGCCTCGCCCGCGCTTCGCGGAGGACCTGCCGCGCGCGCGGGGTTTGCGTGCCGCGCCGGCGGGCGTGGCACGCCGGCCCTTCTGCGCGCCGCGTTCCTCGACGCGCTGGCGCAGCTCCTTCAGCTGATCGTACAGCGCGTCCACCTCGGCGCGCGTCGGCAGACCGAAGGCGCGCACCAGCGCCTCGGGGGGGCGGCGCTGCTCGACGAGCAGCGCCGCCGATACGTTGGCGAGCTCGCTCTGCAGTCGGGCGAACTCTTCCGTGCGCGCCGTGGCCGCGTACGCCTCCTCGGCGCAGCTCACCCATAGCTCGTAGAGCTTCAGCGACTCCCCGAAGTTAGCCGCGGGCCCGGTGCCCGCGGCGCGCGCCACGAAGCGCTGCGCGGCGCCGCGCGCGACCTCGGCCCAGTGGGCGGCGAGAGCCCCCTGCACCTGCGTGAGGCGCGAGAACAGCTCCCAGAGGCGCTGCCCGCCCGCATCCGCGACGGCCGCCGGGCCCAGAGGCAGCGGTCCGAAGGTCCAGGGAGGCGAAGCCCCGGGTGCTGCACCCGCGGCCGCACCCGTTGCCGCCGCCTGGAACCAGGGACCCGCCGACTGCGACAGTCGCAGCCATTGCTCGAACTGCGCGGCCAGCGGGTTCGCCACACTCGACCAGTCGCGCGCGGCGCCCGGCGCGGCGGCGCCGGCACCGAGGGTCTTCAGGAGCTCGAAGAAGCGGTCCGCCGCCTGCGCATAGGCCTCCTCGGGCTTGAAGGGGCCGCCGGTGAATGCGGCGCTCATGGCGAGTATGCGGCGCGAGACACGGTCGGCTGCGGGGTCACGTCAGTGCCGGCCACGGTGCGCAGTTTGCACTGTAAAAATAGACTCTTTCTCAAAACGCGCCCTCCGGA
This sequence comes from Steroidobacteraceae bacterium, assembly GCA_036270915.1. Taxonomy (GTDB): domain Bacteria; phylum Pseudomonadota; class Gammaproteobacteria; order Steroidobacterales; family Steroidobacteraceae; genus 13-2-20CM-66-19. The sequence goes on along the minus strand of DATBBQ010000054.1, from coordinate 1,611 downwards.
GGGAACACGATACGGGTCGTTGTGCGGTGCATACATTTGGGGCTAGTATCGGGCGGCCGGAACTGCCTCGCCTGCGCCGTCGCCGCAGGGTGTGCGATCCGCAAAGCCGAGCAAACATGGCCGAAGAGCGCCTGATACGCAAATACGCCAACCGCCGTCTCTACGACGCGCAGGCCAGCCGTCACGTGACGCTCGATGACCTGCGCAAGCTCATCGGCGAGGGTCACCGCGTCAAGGTCATCGACGACAAGAGCGGCGAGGACGTCACCCGCAGCATGCTGCTGCAGATCATCGCCAGCCAGGAGCAGTTCGGCACCCCGGTGCTCAGCACGCAGCTGCTCGAGGCGATCATCCGCTTCTACGGCAACCCGATACAGCAGCTGCTCACGACCTACCTCGAGCAGAGCATCGGCGGACTGCTGCGCCAGCAGAGTGTGATGCAGGCGGAGATGGCCAAGGCGCTCGAGACCCCGATGGCGCCGATCGCCGAGATGGCCCGCCAGAACATGGAGATGTGGGCCAAGATGCAGGCGTCGATGCTCTCGGCATTCACGCCGGCGCCCTCCGCCGCCGCGCCCGAGAAACCCGCCAAACCTGAAACCGGCAAGCGGCGCGGCTGAATCGACACCCAGACCGAGGCGAGCGACGCGCCGCTCCTGCGGGCGGGGCGCGCCTCGTGAATGACCCAGAGCAGACAGGAGTGACGAGAACGTGGATGTTCGTGACAAGACCCTGGTGGTGACCGGAGCCGGACGCGGTATCGGACGGGCGCTCGCGCTGCATTTCGCCCGCCGCGGCGCCCGGCTCGCGCTGCTCGACAACAACGCAGAGGACCTCGAGGAGACGCGCCTGGCCTGCACGGAAACCGGCGCGACACCGCGCGTCTACCTGATGAACGTCGCGAGCGAGGAGCGCGTGGTCGCGACCTTCACCCAGGTGCTCGCCGAATGCGGCAGCATCGACGGACTCATCAACAACGCCGGCGTGGTGCGCGACGCCCTGCTCGTCAAGGTGAAGGACGGCGCGGTGGTCGGCAAGATGAGCCTCGCGCAGTGGCAGGCGGTGATCGACGTGAATCTCACCGGCGTGTTCCTGTGTGCGCGCGAGGCCGCCGAGCGCATGATCATCCAGGGCACGGGCGGGGTGATCGTGAACATCTCGAGCATCTCGCGCGCCGGCAACATCGGACAGACCAACTACACCGCGGCCAAGGCCGGCGTCGCCGCCATGACCGTGGTGTGGGCCAAGGAGCTCGCGCGTTATCGCATCCGCGTCGGCGCGGTGGCGCCCGGATTCATCCGCACGCCCATGGTGGCGGCGATGAAGCCCGACGCGCTCGCGCGCATGACGGCGCCGATTCCGCTCGGGCGCCTCGGCGAGCCGCAGGAGATCGCCGACGCGGTCGGATTCATCTTCGAGAACGAGCTGTTCAACGGGCGCTGCCTCGAGGTGGATGCCGGGCTGCGCATGTGAGCTTTGCTATGCACTGCAAAAACAAAATCCCAAAAAGACTCTACGGATATTTGTTTCAATAAAGTGTTATTTATCAATCAATTATATACTATCTAGCGCTCGTAATGGCTCCGTGTGGGATGATTCTTCTTGCACTGC
>DATBBQ010000053.1:0-5031 GCA_036270915.1 Steroidobacteraceae bacterium | reverse complement strand
TCGAAATCGGCTCCCACCACCACCGCCGCCATGCCGGCGCGTCCGTCGCTGCCGGGTACGGGCACGCCGTACACGGCGGCATCGCTCACCCCGGCGCACGAGGCCAGGACCGCCGACACTTCAGCCGTCGCGACGTTCTCGCCCTTCCAGCGGAAGGTATCGCCGAGGCGATCCACGAAGTAGTAGAACCCGCGCTCGTCCTGGCGCATGAGATCGCCCGTGCGGTACCAGGTATCCCCCGGCGCGAAGACGTCGTGCAGGACCTTGCCGCCCGTGGCGGCGGCGTCGGTATAACCCTCGAAGCGCGTGCCACCCTGGCCGGGCAGGATCTGCCCGAGGGCCTCGCCGCTCTCGCCGACCGCGCAGCGCACGCAGCGCCCGTCCGCGGCGCGCTGCGGCAGGGCGGAGGCGGCGTCGAACTTCACGAGCGCGACCGGCACGCGGTGCGCGAGGAAGGGCGGGATGCGTCCCACGGCTCCCGGGCGTCCCTCGCAGTTGTACAGCGAGAAGTTGCCCTCGGTGGCCGCGTAGTACTCGAGAATCTGCGGTATGCGGAAGCGCTCCTGGAACGGCAGCCACACCTCAGCGCGCAGCCCGTTGCCGCAGGCGAGCCGCAGACCGTGACGCGACTCCTCTGGGCGCGCGGGAGCGTTGAGGAGGTAGCGGCACAGCTCGCCGATGTACTGAAAGAGCGTGCAGCGCTCGGCGATGACGTCGGCCCAGAAGGTGCTCGCCGAGAAGCGCCGGCGCAGCACCACGCTGCCGCCGGCGACGAGCGTCGCGCCGGTGGCGACTACGCCGCCGACGCTGTGATAGAGCGGCAGACAGTCGTACATGCGATCGCGCGGCGTCACGTCCATGAGACCGGCGAACCAGTGACTCCACTGCAGCACGCGGTAGTGACTGACGTTGGCGGCCTTCGGCAGCCCCGTGGTGCCGGAGGTGTAGATGCACAGCGCCCGCTCGCTGAGCTGCGGCGCCGCGCATTCGGCCTCGCTCAGGGGCTCCTCGTCCAGTGTGGCGAGCGCCAGGTCAAGGCGCGGCAGCTCGGGGGGGCCGGGGCCCACGAGCCAACACGGTGCGCCGGGCGCGCTGTGAGCGCGCGTCGCGAGCAGCGCCGGGGCGAGCTCGCCGTCGCAGATGAGCAGCCGCGGTCGCACGGTGTTGACCGAGTGCGCGAGCGCCTGACTCGTCAGGTGAGAGTTGATGAGCGCCACCGTGACGCCGATGCGGGTGAGCCCGAGCCAGATCACGAGGTATTCGGGACAGTTCTCCATGAAGAGCCCGGCCACGTCCCCGCGTTTGAGTCCCTGCGCGAGGCCCCAGCGCGCGCAGCGGCTCACCGCCGCGGCGAGCGCGCGGTAGCTCAGCGACTGCTGCGGGGAGCTCAGCGCCGGGGCGTCCCCGAAGCGCGCGCCGAGCTCGCCGATGAGGACGGGGAGCGCGGGCGCGCGGCCGCGGTCGATGGCCGCCGTGCGCTCGAGCGCGCGCATCCATGCCTTGAGAGGGGATCGCTTGTTTTCGCCGTCGGGCACTGCCATGGTGCTCAACTTGATGAACCGGCGATCGGTGCAGGCGAGACGGCCATTTCGCTTCTATGATACAAATCACACCAGTTGATTTCAGCCGGCGCCTGAACGGGCGCGACGTGCGGCGATGAAACCGGAAACCCTCGCCCTCCATGCGGGCTACGACTGCGATCCCGCCACCAAGTCGGTAGCCGTCCCGATCTACCAGACCGTCGCCTACTCCTTCGACAGCGCCGCGCACGGCGCCGCGCTCTTCGACCTCGAGGTGGAAGGCTACCGCTACACGCGCATCGGCAATCCGACCACCACCGTGCTCGAAGAGCGGGTCGCCGCGCTCGAGGGCGGGATCGATGCGCTCGCGCTGAGCTCGGGGCAGACGGCACTGTACTTCACCACGGTCAACCTTGCCGACCGGGGTCACAACATCGTCTCGGTGCCGCAGCTCTACGGCACGACCCATACGCTCTTCGCGCACATCCTGCCGAAGTTCGGCGTGCAGGTGCGTTTCGCCAAGAACGACCAGCCGGCCGAGCTCGAGCGCCTCATCGACGGCGATACGCGCGCCCTGTTCTGCGAGATGGTCGGCAATCCGGCCGGCAACGTCTGCGACCTGGATGCGCTCGCCGCCATCGCCCGCCGCGCCGAGATCCCGCTCATCGTCGACAACACCGTGCCGACGCCGATCCTCATCCGCCCGTTCGACTACGGAGCCGACCTCGTCGTGCATTCGCTCACCAAGTTCCTGGGCGGCCACGGCACGACCCTCGGCGGGGCGATCGTCGACAGCGGCCGCTTCCCGTGGGCGCGCCACCGGGCCCGCTATCCGATGTTCAGCGAGCCGGACGAGTCCTATCACGGCCTCGTATACACCGACCACTACGGCGACAAGGCCTTCCTCGGGCGCGTACGCTGCGTCTTCCAGCGCACCATGGGCGCGGTCATCTCGCCGTTCAACGCCTTCCTGCTGCTGCAGGGGATCGAGACGGTGGCGCTGCGGGTCGAGCGGCACGTCGAGAACGCGCGCAAGGTGGCGCAGTTCCTGCGCGACGATAAGCGCGTCGCCTCGGTGAGTTACTCGGGGTTCCCCGACAATCCCTACTACGCGCTCACGCAGAAGTATCTCGGCGGCCGCGCCTGCTCGCTCATGACCTTCGCGATCCGCGGCGGCTTTGACGCCGGCACCCGCTTCTACGACGCGCTGCGCCTGTTCAAGCGCCTCGTGAATCTCGGCGACGCCAAGTCCCTCGCCTGCCATCCGGCCTCGACCACCCACCGGCAGATGTCGCCCGAGGAGCAGCGCACGGCGGGCATCGGCCCCGAGACCATCCGCCTGAGCATCGGCATCGAGCACATAGACGACATCCTCGCCGATCTCGACCAGGCGCTCGCCGCGGCCACGCGCGGCGCATGAGCGCGCAGCTGCCGCCGCCGGTGCCGGCGCTCTTCCCGGACCCGGCCGGGCGCGAACGTATCGAGGATCAGCTCACCCGCTCGCTGCTCGAGGCGGGCGCGCGCGTGATGCGCGGTCCGGTGATGCCGACGCTCGATCGCGGGCGCCTGCGCGCCGAGCTCGCCCAGTTTGACTTCGCCGCCCCGCGAGCGCTCGAGGAGCTCATCGGCTGGACGCTCGCGCGGCTCGAGCACGGGGTGGTGCACATGAACCATCCGCGGTACTTCGGCCTCTTCAACCCGCCGGCCAACTTTCCCGCGCAGTGCGCGGACCGCATCGCCGGCGCCTTCAACCCGCAGCTCGCGAGCTCGGGCTCCTCTCCGGCGCCGGTGGAGATCGAGGCACACGTGATCCGCGCCATGGCCGCGCGTGCCGGGCTGCCCGCCGACAGCGCCGGGCACTTCACGACCAGCGGCTCGGAGGCGAACTACACGGCGCTCGTGTGCGCACTCACCCGCGCCGAGCCGCGCTTCGACGGCGAGGGCGTGCGCGGCTTCGCCGGTCCGGTGGCCATGTACACCTCGCGCGAGTGCCAGCCGGCGTGGTTCAAGATCGTGCACCAGGCGGGCATCGGCCGCGATGCGCTGCGGCTCATCGCCACCGACGGTCGCGGCCGCATGGACACGCGCGCACTCGCCGCGGCGCTCGCCGCCGACCGCGCCCGCGGCGTCATCCCGGTGCTCGTGTCCTCGACCGCCGGCACCACCGGGGCGGGCATGATCGACCCGCTCGCCGAGTGTGCGCAGCTCGCGCGTGAGTACGGCGCCTGGTATCACGTGGATGCGGCCTGGGGCGGTGCGGCGCTGGTCTCGGAGCGGCTGCGGGGACTGCTGGCCGGGATCGAGCTCGGCGACTCCCTCACCATCGACGCCCACAAGTGGTTGGCCACGACCATGGGCTGCGGCATGTTCATCACGCGCGAGCCGCAGATCCTCAGCCACGCGTTTCGCGTCAGCGCCGAGTTCATGCCCTCGAACGTGAGCGCGCTCGATCCGTACCTCACCACCGTGCAGTGGTCGCGGCGCTTCCTCGGCCTGCGCCTGTTCCTCTCGCTCGGCGCCGCCGGCTGGCAGGGCTATGCGGCGCACGTCGAGCGCGCCACCGCGGTCGCCTCGCTGGCGCGCGCACAGCTGGAGGCACGCGGCTGGAGCACGGTGAATGACTCGCAGCTCGCCGTGTTGTGCGTCCTGCCGCCGAGCGGCTACCCGCCGATCCGCGACCTCGTGCGCCGCGTCCTCGACTCCGGGCGCGCATGGGTCGCGGTCGCGAAGTACGAGGGCCGCGAGGTCATCCGCGTGTGCGTCACGCACGGGGAGACCTCCGAGCAGGACGTGGGGGAACTGGTCGCGGCGCTCGAGGCTACGGCCCGCTGAGCAGCCGCGCGAGCAGCGCCTCGATCGAGGCGATGGAGCGGAAGTTCTCGGGCGTAATGTCCTGCTGCGGGATCATGAGGTCGAACTCGCCCTCGACCGCGAGCATCAGGTTCACCATCTTGATCGAGCTCATGCCCATCTCGCTCAAGGGTGCGTCCTGCGCCAGCGCGTGCGCGCCGTCCGCTTGGCCGAGGATCTGCGCCACGAGCAGCGCGAGGCGCTCCCGCACGGAAGTGAGCGGGCGGGATGTCACGGGGGCGTCGTTCATGAACCGGCCAATGATAACGCGCCCGCGTGCGCGCTCGACATGCGCGCCGCGCCGATGAGGCTCAGCCAGTTGCGGTAGATGCTCGTTGCGCTCGCCTGCCAGGTGTTCTCCAGCAAGGCGCTCACGGCGGCGAACGGAAACTGCTCAATCAGGGCGCCATCGCGCCGCGCCACGGCTTCGGCCTTGAAGGTCTCGAGCCGAGCGCTCGCTTCCGCCGAGAGGTAGCCGTGGGGCAGCGTGGGGTAGTGGGCCTGCTGATCATTGAGGTAGCGGCCGACGTCACGCCGGTACTCCCGCAGCAGAGTCGTGGCCTGGTATTCGGGATGGCCCTGGAAGAACACGAGGAGGCTCCCGCGCTCGGCGATGAAGGCGTCCGCGCCGCTCACTTCCGAGGCGCTCAGGATCGTGTAG
>DATBBQ010000052.1:0-15126 GCA_036270915.1 Steroidobacteraceae bacterium | reverse complement strand
GTTACTAGAATGAGCAGGAGTGCCGAATCGAGAAATTCGCTAGCTGTCCTTAGGTCCGCTACCCGCTGTTTGAGTGTCTCCTAAGGAGCAGGCTCACTGTCGCTTCAGGGCACGTTGCCGTCCTTCGACGTGTCAGGCGGCATCATCGGATTGAGATCTTAGCGTCAGCAGCTTGAACCCGCCGACGCTCTCTCCTTTTAGAAAAACCCCTCCCCCACTTCACGGGAAAAGAGGGGGTTGGTGCCTATTACCACCGTGCTCCCAGGTTGACGATGCGTACCGTACTCGTCGAGAGGAGCTCCGCATGAGCACTGAGCCGCTTCTCACTCCGAAACAGACTTCGCGCATTCTTGGCGTAACGACCGACACGCTCGCTGTCTGGCGATGCCGCAAGCGCTACGCGCTCACCTTCATTAAGGTGGGCCGCAAAGTTATGTATCGCTCTTCCGACATCGATCGATTCCTGAAGCGCCGAACCAAAGGCGAAACCACCGATGAGTGACCGCTGGACAATCTTGCGTCTCAATCCGATTCACGTCGCACGTCGCCACCTTCGGTCAGGCACGCCCAAGACAACCCCCGCGGCAGGGTCGATCGCTGCGTCGTCCCCTCGCTCGCCAAACCCCTCTGGCAACGCGGCCGCGGCGGGAGCCGCGGGACAGCCGGGCGTCGGCGCACAGCGCCCGGCGTCGACCGGCTGGCAGCGTTGCGGGTGCCTCTTCGTGAGCGCCCGAGGTGCCCGAATCGCGCAACCCCTCGCTGACGCGGGCGGCGTCGAGAGGCTTCATGGCGATCCTTAAACGTGACTGCAAATCACGCGCGGATCACCAGACAAGAACTACCGTAGCACGGGCGTAGCACTGGGTTTAGCTAGCGGACTACTTGCGTAACCTGTTGAAATTGGTGGGCCGTGTAGGGATCGAACCTACGACCAAGAGATTAAGAGTCTCCTGCTCTACCAGCTGAGCTAACGGCCCTGGTATTTGGGGTGGACGACGGGACTCGAACCCGCGACAACCGGGATCACAACCCGGGGCTCTACCAACTGAGCTACGTCCACCGTCCGTTCCCCCCGCTCGGTTGGCGTGCCCGGCAGGACTCGAACCTGCGACCCTCGGCTTAGAAGGCCGATGCTCTATCCGCCTGAGCTACGGGCACGACGTCAAAGCGCCCCTAGCCGGCCCCGCCGCACGGGGGGCGCGAATCATACGTAAGGGGCTCACGGACCGTCAATTTGATCGCTGCGGCGGAGCGTGCCGAGCCCGGCCCCGCGACGTCAGGCGTTTGTTACACTCCCGGTTCCCCCCGATTCCACCGATACGGGTCCAATGACCGTCACCCCTGGCAGCTCCCCCGACACGTCCGAGCCGGCTCACGCGCAAGCGGGTGTCGAGCCGGCCGGGCTACCCGGGGATCCCCAGCCATCCCCCAGCGCCCGCCAAGTGGCCTTCCTCGCGCTGCGGAGCCAGCTCGCCGCCTGGATGAAGCACGAGCCGGGAGCGCGTCTCGGGACCGATCCGGAAGACCTGCACCAGCTGCGTGTCGCGGTGCGGCGCATCGACGCCACGCTCGGCCTCTTCCGCGACCAGATGCCCCCAGCGTTCGCGCGCGCCCGTAAGACCGCCAAGTCCATGCAGCGGACACTCGGCGCCGTGCGCGACCTGGATGTACAGCTCCACGAGCTCTTGAGCTACTGCGGCGAGCTCGAGGAGGCGGAGCGGGCCACCGCCCTGCCCCTCAGGCAGCGCCTGGAGACGGAGCGCGAGCGCGCCCGCACCCGCATGGTGCGCTCGCTCGATTCCGAGACGACCCGTCACTGGCTCGAGACCCTCGAGCGCGGCAGCGTTGACCTCGCGCCGGGGCTCGATCCGGCGCCGGCCGCAGCGGTCATGCCCGACCTGTTGCGGCGCCGGTTCCGCAAGCTGCGCAAGGCCGTGCGTCGGCTGCGCGACGACGCGCCGATGGAGGATTTCCACAGCGTACGCCGGCGGGCGAAGCAGCTGCGCTACGCGATCGAGTGCGGCGCGGAGATCTTCGGCAAGCCGGCCGAGGAGATGCTGAAGTCCCTGAAGCGCATGCAGACCCGCCTCGGCGAGAGCCAGGACGCGTATGTCGCCAAGACGCGCCTCGCCGCACTCGCGGCGACTCCGGGCGCCACGTTGCCGCCGGAGACGCTGTTCTTCATGGGACGCCTCGCGGAGCATCACCTGGGTGTTACCGCCAGGGCGCACAAGACAGTCCGACGCTGCTGGCGCAAGGTCCGCGGCAAGCGCTGGAAGGCCCTGCGCGCCCATATGAGCGATCTGAGCGCCGGCGCATACGCCGCCGAATCTGCGGCGCAAGTCACGGCGGACACGCCCGAACCTGACCCGGCCCCAGCCGTACCCGGCGGTGAGGCCGAGGCGGTAGTGGCCGCGGAGCTGCGGACGCTGAGGCACTGAGGCGCTCGCGCCGACATGGAACTGCTCCTCGTGCGTCATGCCATCGCCCAGGAGCGCGACCGCAAGCGCTGGCCGAATGACGGCGAGCGCCCGCTCTCGAGTGGCGGCGCCGCCCGCGCCCGGGGCGCAGCGGCGGGCCTCCGGCGCCTCAGTCAGCGTCCCGCCCTCGTACTCACGAGTCCGCTGCTGCGCACGCGTCAGACCGCGGCGATCCTCACCCAGGTCGCGCGCTGGCCGCGGGCCCGTAATTGTCCCGAACTCGCTCCCGGCACCCCTCCCGAGGATCTCTTCGCCGTACTCGCCCGCGAGCGCGCCGAGCGCGTCGCGCTCGTCGGCCACGAGCCGGACCTGAGCGAACTGCTGGCGGCCTGCCTCGCAGGCGGCGCGCGCAGCGGCGCGTTCGCGTTCCGGAAGATGGGCGTGGCGCGGATCGGCTTTCCCGGCCGCGCCCGCAGCGGGCGCGGGCAGCTCATCTGGCTGCTGACGCCGAAGGTCCTGCGCGCCGTGCGCTAGCCCTAGTGGGCGCCGGACGCGGCCGCCCCGCCTGCCCCGCCGCGCAGTGGCCGGGCGAACCAGACGAGGCCGATCAGGGCGAGAAACAGGACACCCGAAACGTAGAAGATGTCATCCGCGGAGAGCATGACCGCCTGCGCGTCCACCAGACGGTTGATGAGGTCGTAGCTCTGGCTCTGCCCCAGGCCGCTCGCGTGCAGCCCGTCGAGGGCGCGTGCCGCGACCGGGTCGCTCGGCGTGAGGTGCTCGACCAGCTGCGCGTGATGCAGCGTCGCGCGCCGGTCCCAGAGCGTCGTGGTGATTGAGGTTCCGAAGGAGCCGGCCGTGATGCGCGCGAAGTTCGACAGGCCGGAGGCGCTCGGGATGCGCTCGGGCGGCAGGCCCGAGAGTGTCATCGACATGAGCGGTATGAAGAATCCGGCCATCGCCGCACCCTGAATCAGGGTCGGTACCAGGATCGTGCCGATGGTGGCGTCCGTGTTGAAGTGGGCGCGCATGAACAGCACGAGCGCGAACACCCCGAAAGCCGCCGTCACGAGGATGCGCGGATCGACCCGGTCTCCGTAACGGCCGACGAAGGGCGTGAGCACCATCGCGAGGATCCCGACCGGCGCGAGTACCAGGCCCGCAAGGGTTGCGGTATAGCCCATGTACTGCTGCAGCCACAGCGGCAGCAGCACCACGTTGCCGAAGAACAGGCCGTAGGCGCAAAGGAGCGCTACCGTGCTCACGGTGAAGTTGCGGCTCTTGAAGAGCGAGAGGTCGACGATCGGGTGTTCCTCGGTCAGCTCCCAGATGAGGAATACGACGAAGGCCACCACCGCCACGCAGGCGAGCGCGACGATCTGAGTCGAGTTGAACCAGTCGAGATCCTTGCCCTTGTCGAGCATGACCTGCAGGGCGCCCACCCAGATGATGAGGAGCCCTAGTCCCACCGTATCGACCGGCACGCGCGCGGTGGGTGTCTCGCGCTTGTGGTAGATCGCCCAGGTGGCGAGCGCGGCCGCGATGCCCACCGGGACGTTGATGTAGAAGATCCAGGGCCAGGAGATGTTGTCGGTGATCCAACCGCCCAGCACCGGTCCCACCACCGGAGCCACGAGCGTCGTCATCGCCCACATGGCGAGCGCGGTGCCGGCACGGTTCTTCGGGTAGCTGGCGAGCAGCAGCGACTGCGACAGCGGGATCATGGGCCCGGCGACCGCGCCCTGGAAGACACGGAACAGGATGAGGAGCGACAGGCTCGGCGCGAGCGCGCACAGGAAGGAGGCGATGACGAACAGCATGACCGAGAGGGTGAACAGGCGCACCTGGCCGAAGCGCCGCGTCAGCCAGCCGGTGAGCGGCAGCGAGATCGCGTTCGCTACGCCGAACGAGGTGATGACCCAGGTCCCCTGGTCGGGCGAGACGCCGAGGTCGCCGGCGATCGACGGAATCGACACGTTGGCGATCGACGTGTCGAGCACGTTCATGAACGTGGCGAGCGAGAGCGCGATGGTGCCCAGGACGAGCGTCGAGCCGGTGAGAGGCGGCGGCCCGGCCGGCGCTCCCTGAGGAGCGCCGCCGGTCACCGGTCTGTCAGCATTCTCTGCGGCCACTTAGAGCACTCCGCGATGAGACGGGTGTCTGCCGGCTCAGTGCAGGTGCACCGCGGCACTGCCGCCGCGCGCGGTGCTCGCGAGCAGGTCGGGAGCGCTGGCGCTCGCCGCGGCGAGCGGCCGCGCACTTTGGGTCTGGTTCGCCGCGATGATCGCCTGGACGCGGGCCTCGGCCTGCTGATCGCCCGAGCCAAATACGTCGGTCGACCAGCCGATGCCCGTACTCGCGAGCTGCGGCAGGCGGGCGCCGTCGGTTCCGTGACTCACGTCGACCTCCGCCTTCATGGAAAGCCCGATCTGCAGCGGGTGCGCCGCGATTTCCTGCACGTTGAGCGCGATACGCACCGGCACGCGCTGCACGATCTTGATCCAGTTGCCGGTGGCATTCTGCGCCGGCAGCAGCGCGAAGGCCGCACCGGTGCCGGCGCCGAAGCCGGCGACCAGTCCGTGATAGCGCACCTTGGTGCCGTAGAGGTCGGCCGTGAGAGTCACCGGTTGACCGACGCGCATGTGCGCGAGCTGCGGCTCCTTGAAGTTGGCGTCCACCCACACCTGATCCAGCGGTACCACGGCCATGAGCGGTGCGCCGGGTGCCACGCGCTGTCCGAGCTGCACGTTGCGGCGCGCGACGAATCCCGAGACGGGCGCGGGCAGCTGCGTGCGCGCGAGCGTCAGGTAGGCGTTGCGCACGGCCGCGGCCGCGTCGCGCACCTGGGGATGATCGGCGAGCGTCGTGCCGTCTACCCGGGCCCTGTTGCCCGCGAGCTGCTGCTGGGCCGCGAGCAGGTTCGCCTGCGCGGCCGTAACGCTGTCGCGGGCGTGCTGCAGCTCCTCACCCGAGACGGCACCCGAGGCGCCGAGCTGCAGGCGGCGCGTCAGATCGCTGCGCGCGGCCGCGAGATCGGACTCGCGCACCTGCACCGTGGCCTGCAGCTGCGAGCTGGTCGCGAACAGGTTGCGTACGTCGCGCACGGTACGCGCTAGCTGGGCCTCGGCCTGCTCGAGCGCGACTTTGGCGTCCGCCTCATCGAGGCGCACGAGTGGCTGGCCGGCCTTGACGAACTGCGTGTCGTCGGCGCCGATCGCCACCACCGTGCCGGAGATCTGTGGCGTGATCTGCACCACGTTGCCGCCGACGTAGGCGTCGTCGGTCGTCTGGTGATAGCGCAGCACCTGCGCCCAGTAGAGCGTGTAGCCGAGGCCGACGAGCAGGAAGATACCGGACGCGATGCCGAGCAGCCGCCAGCGGCGCGCACGGTTTGCGGAAGGTTTGGCGTTGTCAGTGTTCATGGTAATCCCTTGAAATTCCTGCTCGTGTCTGCCATGGCTGCTAATGCCTAGGCAAATATCCCTGCAAAAAAAAATCGCTCAGGCACTCGCGCGCGGCGCGAGCCCGTGCGCGTTCTCGAGCATACGGGCGAGCATGCCCTCCAGCTGGCGGGCCTCCGCCTTGCTAAAGCCACGCAGAAAGCGGTTGGCCACGGTCAGGGAGATCTCGCGCATGCGGGGGTACGCGGCGCGACCCTCGTCCGTGAGCTCCAGATGCATCAGCCGGCGGTCGTGCGCACTGCGGTTGCGACTGATCAAACCCTTGGCCTCCAGGCGATCGAGCATGCGCGTCATGGCGCCCGCATCGTAAGAGATGCCCTTGCACAGGTCCGAGGCCGACCTGGGCCCCTCTGCTCCCGCCAAGTTCGCGATCACTATGAACTGCGCTGCGCTCAGTTCCAGCGGTGCCAGGCGCTTGTCCGCGCCGAGCTCGTTGTCGAGCGCTGCCAGCATCTCCACCCGTACGCGGCTTAACAGCGCTCCGACACTCTTCTTCGGCTGGTAAGTCGCGACGTCGTAAATGTCACCCACGTGCATGCTCCTGAAAATCTCCCCTTGGGGGGACGTAAATCCCTACCCGCAGGCGTGGACGGGATAGTAGTTGCCTAGGCTGTAATTGTCAAGGCTTTGACTGCCCCAGCAGGCCAGGGTCCGGGACATCGTTCTGTAAGACCCCTGACCGGGCCCTGTCACACGCGCGGCGCACACTAACCGCGCTAAGCCATGGAAACCCGCAAGGCACAGATCCCCGTCCCGATCCGCTGGCGTACTGCGCTCGGCCACGCGGCGAGCCGGGTGCTGGCGGCGCGCTGGCGCAGCACCGTCCAGGCGCTGCACGAGGCCCGCGCCGACTATGCGCTGCTGCGGCTCGCCTCGGTGTTCGACGTGCGGGCGTCACGCAAGGCAGCGCAGCGGGTCTACGATCTCGAGCAGCTGCGCGCCGTGCTGGCGCACGAGCTGTTCGCCCAGCGTTAGCCTTCGCGATACCGGGGGCGGGCGACCGGAGCGCCGACCGGGTCCTTTTTTCATCCCCTGCCCGGTCGCGTAGAATCACGCGCCTCCTGCCGGGGTGTAGCTCAGACTGGTAGAGCGCTACGTTTGGGACGTAGATGTCGCAGGTTCAAATCCTGTCACCCCGACCAGACCTCGATTTCTGCGTCTCTGCTATGTAACCAACTCTTTCCGACTCGACCCCCGGCCACGCTTGTCGGCGACCGACTGACGCGGGTGCCACCTTCGGACGTAGACTGGTCGCCGGCATCGGGCGTCCCGTGCAACTCGCGCGGGGCATGCCCGGTGCTCCAGGTCAGGGGGCACGCCATGCTGCTGCACAGTGCGTCGAGAAGATTGCTGAGCGGTTTGGGATACCGGGTCGTGCGCGAGTCAGAGTACGACGCCTCCATCGAGCAGGAGGCGAAGCGCAGGCTGCTCAACTCGCTGGCATACGACTCAACTCAGGATGGCAGCCTGAGCGAGGCGGAGTACGCCTTTCTGCGCGGGCTCATCGAAAGAGCGAACGAGCTCCCCGGGCCGCTCGTCGAACTCGGAACGCTCTTCGGCCGCACGACCAGCAAGATCGCCCTATGGAAGTCGGCCGACAAGAAGATCTACACGGTCGACAACTACGCGTGGAATCCGTGGCGTCTGACGCCGCAAATGCACTATCAGCTGACCGGCCTGGTGCTGCAGTACCTCGTCGACAGCGGGCAGGTGGTCCAGGTGCGCGCCGACAAGGACGAATGGCTGAGTCAGTACAATGGCCAACCGCCCGCGCTCGTGTTCTGCGACGCGGACCACTCGTACGAGGCGACCGAGCGCGACATCCGCCTGTCGCTGCAGGCCGGTGCGCAGCTCATCTGCGGACACGACTATTCACAAATTCATCCCGGGGTCATGCGGGCCGTGAGCGAGCACGGCGGCCTCGCGGCTCTTGGCGGGACTCTCTGGCTGCTGCGCGCCTCCTGACGTGGCTTCAGGGGGGACTCGCCGAGGCGACCGCATCAAGTACCTGCCCGAGGCGGTGTCCGGACTCATCTTCAGCTGACCGTCTCCGTTTATGAGAGACAATGGCCGCGCCGCTACGCTACCGCAGGGCCACTGCGGGATCTGGATTGCGTCTTGGGTGTCTCCGGCGCGGACGACGCGGCATGAATTTGCAAGCAAGCCGACGACCCGGGGGCCGCCGGCAACCCGACGACGCGGCCAGACCAGCGCCAGCCACCTGGCGTGCCACAATGCGCGCCCTTTTTTGCTGGCGGGCACGTTCATATGGCGGCGCGACTGATCGATGGCAGGCGGCTCGGGCGCGAGGTCAAGGACGGGGTGCGGCGGGCGATCGATGCCGCCATGGCCCGCGGAGCGCGCCGCCCCGGGCTGTCGGTCATCCGCGTCGGCGAGGATCCGGCCTCGGCCGTCTACGTGCGCAACAAGCGGCGCGCGTGCGAGGAGCTCGGCATCCGCTCCTTCGCCTACGACCTGCCGCCGACGGAGAGTGAGTCCGCGCTGCTTGCGCTCATCGACAACCTGAACCACGACGAACGCGTCGACGGCATACTGGTGCAGCTCCCTTTGCCGCAGCAGATCGACAGGACCGCCGTCATCGAGCGAATCGAACCGGCCAAGGACGTCGACGGCTTTCACCCCTACAACATCGGACGCCTGGCGCAGCGCATCCCGCTGATGCGTCCGTGCACGCCCTTCGGCGTCATCCGCCTGCTCGAGAGCATCGGCGCACCCTTCAAGGGTCAGAACGCGGTCGTCGTCGGCGCCTCCAACATCGTCGGGCGGCCCATGGCGCTCGAGCTGCTGCTGACCGGGGCGACCGCGACCGTCTGCCACCGCTTCACCGCCGACCTGCGCGAGCATGTGAGCCGCGCCGACATCCTCATCGTCGCCGCCGGCAAGCCCGGGTTGATCCCGGGGGAGTGGATCCGCCAGGGCTCGATCGTCATCGACGTCGGCATGAACCGCCTGCCCGACGGTCACCTGGTCGGCGACGTCGAGTTCGCGGTGGCTTACGAGCGCGCCGGCTGGATCACGCCGGTTCCCGGGGGCGTCGGCCCGATGACGGTCGCGATGCTCATGCACAACACGCTCGAGGCCTGGCGGCAGCGCCAGGGAGAGGAAGAGCAGCCCGCGCCTTACGCACGGCGCCAGGCGGTCTGACCGCCCGGCTTGTCCTCGAGCACCACGCCCGCCGCTGCGAGCTCGTCTCGGATCCGGTCGGACTCGGCCCAGCTGCGGGCCGCCCGCGCGCTCGCACGCGCGGCAATGCGCGCCGCGATCTCCTCGTCCGTGAGCGCCGCACGCGCCTGCTCCACCTTCCCCGGCTCCGCGGGCTTTGCGAGGCGGAACCACTGCGCCGCCGGGACGCTGAGCAGGCCGAGTACCGCGCCGAGATTGCGCAGCTCGGCGCCGAGCTGGGCGGCGAGCTCGAGATTGCCGGCGTCGCGCGCGCCATTCACCTCGCGCGTCAGCCCCTGCAGCACCGCGAGTGCCTCGGGGGTATTGAAGTCATCGTCCATGCTCTCGTGAAAGCCGCTCGTGAACTCACTCGCCGTCGGCGCGACGTCCGGCAGGTCGCGCAGCGCGGTGTAGATGCGGCCGAGGGCGGCGTCCGCCTGCCCGAGCTGATCGTAGGAGTAGTTGATCGGCCCGCGGTAGTGGCTCGAGAGCAGGAAGAAGCGCAGCACTTCCGGGTGGCGCAGGCGCGGCAGCACCTCGCGCACGGTGAAGAAGTTGCCGAGTGACTTCGACATCTTCTCCTCGTTCACGTTGACGAAGCCGTTGTGCATCCACAGGTTGACGAAGCGCTCGCCGGTCGCGGCGCACGACTGGGCGATCTCGTTCTCGTGGTGCGGAAACTTCAGGTCGAGCCCACCGCCGTGCAGGTCGAAATGATTCCCGAGGAGCGAGGTCGCCATCGCCGAGCACTCAATGTGCCAGCCCGGCCGGCCCGGACCCCAGGGCGACTCCCAGGCCGGCTCGCCGCTCTTGGCGTGCTTCCACAGCACGAAGTCGAGCGGGTCGCGCTTGGCCTCGTCGACCTCGACGCGCGCGCCCGCGCGCAGGTCCGCGAGGCGCTTGCCCGAGAGGCGGCCGTACGGGCCGAAGCGCGCGACCGAGTACAGGACGTCGCCGTCGGCGGCGACGTAGGCATAGTCCCGGGCGATGAGCTCGCGCACCATGGCGATGATCTGCGGCACGAACTCGGTGGCGCGCGGCTCGTGGTCCGGCGGCGCGAGGTTCAGAGCACGGCAGTCCTCGTGCATGGCCGCGATGACGCGCGCGGTGAAGGCGCCGATCGGCTCGCCGGTCTCCGCCGCGCGCCGGATGATCTTGTCGTCGATATCGGTGATGTTGCGCACGTAGGTGAGGCGATACCCGCGGTGGCGCAGGTAGCGGCTGATGACGTCGAAGGCCGTCAGCATGCGCGCGTGCCCGACGTGTACGAAGTCGTACACCGTGAGGCCGCACACGTACATGCGCAGCTCCCCCGGCGTGATGGGCGTGAGCGGCTCCTTCTCGCCGGTGAGCGAGTTGTGAATGCGGATCATGCGAAGCGCGCCAGGCGCGCGCACGCCTGCCCCGCGGGCATCGCCTTCAGCAGCGGCGCGAGCTCCGGACCGTGCGCGCGACCGGTGAGTGCGGCGCGCAGCGGCATGTAGAGGTCGGCGCCTTTGCGCCCGGTGGCCGCTCGCACCGCGCCGGCGATCGCCGGCAGATCGGCACCCTCGCGCGCCGCCGCGGCGGCGGCGGCGCTGAAGTAGCCAGATCCGGCACGGCGCACGGCCTCCTCGGCGGCCGCCTCGAGCGGCGGCGGCCCGCCGAAGACGATCTCGAACCACGCGCGCGCGTCCTCGGGCAGCACCAGGTTCGGCAGCACCGCGGCGATGAAGGCGTCCGCGGTGCGCGCATCGGTCGCCGCCGGCAGCACCGGGGCGAGCCAGGCACGCGCCGCCGCGGGCGAGAGCCGGTGCACGGCGGCCTTCTGCCACACGGTGAGCTGCGTCGCATCGAAGCGAGCCGGCGCGCGCCCGAGATGCTCCGGAGCGAAGGCCTGCACCATCTCCTCGGGTGCGAGCAGGTCGTGGCGGGCGGGCGCGTGCCCCAAGCGGAACAGGTGGTTGAGGAGCGCGAGGGGCAGGTAGCCACGCTCGCGGTACTCGCGCACGCTCACGGCGCCGCGGCGCTTGGAGAGCGGCGCGCCGTCCTCGGCGAGGATGAGCGGCACGTGTCCGTATTGCGGGGCTGGCAGCGCAAGTGCTGCGAGGATCAGGAGCTGGCGCGGCGTGTTGGCGAGGTGATCCTCGCCGCGCAGCGTCAGCGTCACCCCCTGGGTGGCATCGTCGATCGCGTTGGAGAAGAAGAACGCCGCCGAGCCGTCGGCGCGGCGCACGACGAAATCCCCGATGTCGTCGCTCAGGACGCTCTGCGGGCCGTGCACGAAGTCGTGGAACTCGATGCGCTCTGCCGAGGGCACGCGATAGCGCAGCGTAGCCGGCAATCCCTGCGCCTCGCGCCGCGCACGCTCCGCCAGCGTCAGATCGCGGCAGGTGCCGGCGTAGCGCGGCGGTCGGCCCGCGGCGAGCTGGCTGCGGCGCGCCAGTTCCAGCTCGGCGCCCGTGCAGTAGCAGGGGTAAACCGTCCCGGCGCTCTCGAGCACGGCGAAGTAGCGCGCGTACACGGACGAGCGCTGAGACTGGCGGTACGGGCCCTGCGCATCCTCGCGGTCGGGTCCCGCGTCCCACTCGATGCCGAGCCAGCGCAGATCGTTCATGAGAGCCGCGGTGTGCGCCTCGAGGCTGCGCTCGCGGTCGGTATCCTCGATGCGCAGCAGGAAGCGCCCGCCCGACTGGCGCGCCAGGAGGTAGTTGAAGAGCGCGGTGCGCGCATTACCCACGTGCAGTTCCCCCGTGGGACTCGGGGCGAAGCGGGTGACGCGCGCGGCGCGTGCGCTCGGGCTGGAACCGGGGCTCATAACCCCATGTTACGGGAAAGCCACGAATGGCAACAAAGCGCCCCCGCCCGCGCGCGCTGCTAGAATTCGCGGCCGGCGCTTCCCTTACGCCACTCTTCCGGAGGATCGATGCCATTTCGCACCCGCACGCGGCTCGCCGCAACGCTCACCCTGCTGCTCACCCTGACCGTTCTTCAGGGCGTGGTGCACGCCGAGGAGGCGGCGCCAACCCAGGTTCGCATCACGACGAACATGGGTGAGTTCGTCATCGAGGTGCGTGCTGACCGCGCGCCGGTCACCGCCGCGAATTTCCTGCGCTACGTGCGCGAGGGCTTCTACTCGAACACCCTGTTCCACCGCGCGATCGCCAACTTCGTCATCCAGGGCGGCGGCTTCGACGCCACGGCCCTGAAGCCCAAGGCGACCCACGAGAACATCGTCAACGAGTCGGGTAACGGACTGCAGAACAAGCGCGGCACCGTCGGCATGGCGCGCTCGGAGCCGCCGCACTCGGGCAACGCGCAGTTCTACATCAACCTGGTGGATAACCCCGACCTCGATCCCGTACCGACCCGCTGGGGCTACACCGTGTTCGGCAAGGTCATACAGGGCATGGACGTCGTCGACCGCATCGGCGAGGTGGCGACCGGCACCGTCGGGCCCTTCAAGCAGGACAGTCCGCTGAAGCCGGTCATCATCCAGAAGGCCGAGATCCTCGGCGCGGCGGCGTCCGCCGCTCCGCCGCCGCCGACGGCCGTGCCGCCGCCACGCCAGGAATCAGCCCAGTCACCGAAGTAGGACGCGATGACGCGCCTGTTCGTCTCGGACGTGCACCTGGATGTCAGTGCACCCGCGGCGACCGAGCAGTTCCTTGAGTTCCTGCGCGGGGAGGCCACCGGCGCCGAGGCGCTCTACATACTCGGCGACCTGTTCGAGGCCTGGGTCGGCGACGACGATGCCGACGCCGACAAGGAGCGCGTTTGCCAGGGGCTGCGCGCGCTCACCCAGCGCGGCGTGCCCTGCTTCCTCCTGCACGGCAACCGCGACTTCCTCTTGGGCGCGCGCTTCTGCGAGCGCAGCGGTTGCCGCTTGCTGCCCGATCCGGTCGTGGCGCAGTTCGAGGGCGAGGACGTGCTGCTCACCCACGGGGACGCGCTGTGCACGGACGATCATCCCTATCAGGAACTGCGCAGCGTCGTGCGCCAGAGTGCCTGGCAGCGCCGCTTCCTCGCCCTGCCGCGCGAGCGCCGTGAGCTGCTCGCCGATGAGGCACGCGCCGGCAGCCGGCGCCACACCTCGCGCACCGTGCCGGTCATCATGGACGTGAATGCCGCGAGCGTCGCGGCCGCCTTCCGTGCCACGGGCGTGCGTCGGATGATCCACGGCCACACGCACCGCCCGGCCGTGCACGAGCTGACGGTTGATGGGACGCCGGCGCAGCGCATCGTGCTCGGCGCCTGGTACGAGCAGGGCAGCTACGTGCGCCAGGAATCGGGCGGCTACCGGCTCTTTCAGCTGCCGCGCTGACGGCGCGCGCTCGCGTGCCGATCGAAGGGTGCCCGGTCGGTGGGCGCGGGAGGCGCGGATACCGCACGCGCCGCGTCCCTGCGGCGCGCGCGGACTCCTGACGCGTCAGCTCTGGGGCGCTGAGCCCGTGCTGTCCGGGGCCGGGGCGTTAGGCCCCGGAGCGCCGTGGTGGAAGTGCGGGTGGTGCATCTGGCTCAGCACCTGGAACTTCTGCAGCTGTGTCTCCGACAGCACCGGGGTCAGCTTCTGCACGGTCTCCTGCTGCAGCTGCTGGTGCATCGCCTTCATCTGCGTGAAGTCCGGCTTGCTGCCCGAGGCCTTGGCCTGCTCGAAGGCCGCCTTCGCCTTGGCGTGCTCCTCCTGCAGGATCGCCTGCACCTGCGTCTTCTGTGCCGGGGTCAGGTCCAGAAGGGTCGCCAGGTTGTCCATCATCTTCGCCTGGTGCGCCTCACCGTTCGGGGCGGCGGGCGGGCTCTGCGCAAACACCGCGCCCGCGAACAGCAGGGCGAGCGCGAATACGGGGGCTCTCATATCTGGTCTCCTCGCGGGGGCGGTCCAAAAGATCCCGCGTCTACGGGAGCAAAGCTAAGGAAAGCGCGTCCGCGGCGGCGTGAACAATCGTTAGGGAGTGTACGGGCGAAAGGCGTGCTCGACTCAGCGCCGCCGCGGCAGGGTGAGCACCGCCTCGAGGCCGCCGCCGGCTGCGTTATGCAGCGTGAGGGAGCCGCCGTGGGCCTGGGCGATATCGCGGGCGATCGACAGCCCGAGCCCGGTGCCGCCGCTGTCGCGGTTGCGCGAGGACTCGAGACGGTAGAAGGGCTCGAACACCCGCTCGAGCTCCTCGGGGGGGATGCCCGGTCCCGCATCGCGCACCCGTATCACGAGCTGCGCGCCGTCCTCGACGCTGACGTCGGCGCGGCCGCCGAACTTGATGGCATTGGCGATGAGGTTGGTGAGGCAGCGCTTGAGCGCCTGGGGCTTGCCTACGTAGGGCTGCTGCGCACGCCCCGTGACCGTCACCTGCTCACCCATGCCGGCGAACTCCCCGCGCAACTTCGCGAGCAGCGCCTCGACGTCGACGGCGCTCGGCGGCTCGCCGTCATCGAGCCCGCGGAACAGCGAGAGTGCCTCATGCACCATGCTCTCCATCTCGTCGAGCTCGCGGCCGATGCGTTCCTGCATCGCCGGGTTATCGAGCGCCTCGACCTGCAGGCGCAGCCGCGTGAGCGGCGTCTTCAGGTCGTGCGACATGGCCGCGAGCACGCGCGAGCGACTGTCGAGGTAGCGGCGCAGACGGTCCTGCATGGTGTTGAAGGCGCGCGCGGCGTTGCGCAGCTCGCGCGCACCGCGCTCCTCGAGCTGTGCCGGGCGCGCGTCGCGGCCGACACTATCGGCGGCGCGCGCCAGCTCCGAGAGCGGCCGGGTGATGCTGCGCGCCACGAGGTACAGCACCGCGACCAGCAGCACCACCAGCAGGATGAGATTCAGGATCAGGCTGTGCGGCAGCGGCGCGCCGCCCGGCAGGCGCGTGACGCGGTAGAGCACGGTGTCGCCGTCGGCGAAGCGCACGCTGACGTCGTAGCGCTGCGCGCTCGCCTGGTGCGCGGCGAGCTCGTGCGCCTCGAAGAACGGCACCGGCACCGCGATCGCCGGCGGTGGCGGGTCCGGGGTCGGCGTCACCTCCACTTGGTACTCAGGTCCGAGCGCGGTGTGCAGCTGCGTCGTCAGGGTGCGCTCGAAGTCGGTGAGCAGCGGCAGG
>DATBBQ010000051.1:0-34882 GCA_036270915.1 Steroidobacteraceae bacterium | reverse complement strand
TGCGAACTCCCTCCGCGCGTCTCCGGCGCTGGCACAGGCGGGTGAGTTGGCGTCCGCAAGCCCTGTGGGAACGTCACCCCAGTCTCAAAGCGAGTGCGCGGTCCTGATTCGCCTCCTGTTGTTCCACGTGGAACATGGCAGTCGGCGGGTGAAGCACGGTAACCGGCGTCCTGCGGCAGGCCGAAGCCCACGCGGAGAGCATCGGCCCGGCGTGCACGCACGCCGTGGAGACAGTCCGTAAGTGATCCGGGCGGCCTAGAGCCGCATCGGCATGACGACGTACCGCGTGTGGATCGTGCCCGGCGCATGGATGAGGCAGCTGCTGTTGGAGTCCGTCAGGCCGATCTGGACCTTGTCCCCGTCGATCGCCGTCAGAGCATCGAGGAGGTAGTTGACGTTGAAGCCGATCTCGACTTCCTCGCCCTTGTAGCTCACCTCGACCTGGTCTTCGGCTTCCTCCTGCTCCGGGTTATGTGCCTGGAGGGTCAGCAGATCGGGCCGGGCCATGAGACGGATCCCACGATACTTCTCGTTCGACAGGATGGCAGTGCGCTGCAGCGCCTGTCGGAGCGCCTCGCGATCCGCCTCCACCACCCGGGGTGGACTGCTGGGGATCACTCGCCCGTATTCCGGGAAACGACCATCGATCAGCTTCGAAGTGAAGCGAATATCGCCGATCTGGGCGCGAACGTGATTCGTCCCCACCGCGAGCTCGATGTCGCCGTCTGTCCCGAGGATCCGCTGCAGCTCCAGGACTCCCTTGCGGGGCACGATGACCTGGTGGGTGGTTTTCGCTTGCCCGGCGAGCTCCATCTCGCACAGCGCCAGGCGATGTCCGTCGGTCGCCACGGCGCGCAGTGCTTTGCCGTCGGTCTCGAGCAGCAGTCCGTTGAGGTAGTAACGCACGTCCTGCTGCGCCATCGAGAAGTGTGTCTTGTCGATGAGGCGGCGGAATTCCCCCTGCGCGACGTTGAGTGTGTGTTGTGCGTTGATCTCTTCGACGAGCGGAAACTCCGCCGCCGGCAGGCTCGACAGCGTGAAGCGACTGCGGCCGGCGCGCAGTGCGACGCGCTCGCCGTCGGTGTTGAGCGTAACGCTGGTTTTCTCGGGTAAAGAGCGAATGATGTCGAGGAGCTTGCGTCCCGGGACAGTGATGTCACCGCCCTGCTGCACGCTCGACTGCGTGCTCGCGACCAGCTCCACTTCCAGGTCCGTCCCGGTGACGCTCAGCTTGTTATCTCGCGCCGCGAGTAACACGTTGGCGAGCACCGGCATCGTCTGCCTGCGCTCCACAACACCAATGACACTCTGCAGGGGAGTGAGGAGATCTTCGCGCGTCGCGGTCAGCTTCATGGCGTTCTTCGCTCTCTTGGATAACTAATCTTGTCAGATAAATCGTTCTTTAGTTGTAGGAGTTATAGAGGCGCGTGATAACGGTGATAAGTCAGAATTTCTTTCTGAATCAAATCGTTGCGCCAGAAAAATAGCGGCACTTTCTGTAGGACGAACCGCCCTGTGACTGTGCGCGGACTGTGCATAACTTTATCCCCAAGCGCGCGCACAAGTAATCCACAGGCACACACACATTAACCCGCCAGGGTTCTCAACAGGTTCGAATAGTCTTCCTTCATGCGCTGCTCGGTGTCGCGCAGTTCCTTGATGCGCTTGCAGGCGTGCAGCACCGTGGTGTGATCGCGCCCGCCGAAGGCGTCGCCGATCTCGGGAAGACTGTGCGTGGTGAGCTCCTTCGCGAGCGCCATCGCCACCTGACGCGGTCGCGCGACCGAGCGGCTGCGGCGCTTGGAGAGCAGGTCCGCGAGCCGCACCTTGAAGTAGTCGGCGACGGTCTTCTGGATGTTCTCGATCGTCACCAGCTTCGCCTGCAGTGACAACAGATCCTTCAGCGCCTCCTTGGTGAACTCAAGCGTGATCGCGCGCCCGGTGAAGCGTGAGTTGGCGATCACCCGGCGCAACGCGCCCTCGAGCTCGCGCACGTTCGAGCGGATGCGCTTGGCGATGAAGAACGCCACTTCCTCGGGCAGCGCGACGCCAACGGTCTGCGCCTTGGTCATCAGGATCGCGACGCACGTCTCCAGCTCGGGCGGCTCGATCGCGACCGTGAGACCCCAGCCGAAGCGCGACTTGAGGCGCTCCTCGAGCCCCTCGACCTCCTTCGGATAGCGGTCGCAGGTGAGGATCACCTGGTGCTGGCCTTCGAGCAGCTCGTTGAAGGTGTGGAAGAATTCTTCCTGCGAGCGCTCCTTGCCGGCGAAGAACTGGATATCGTCGATGAGCAGCGCGTCGAGCGAGCGATACGCGGTCTTGAACTCGTTCATCGAGTTGTGCTGGAGCGCGCGCACCATGTCGCCGACGAAGCGCTCGGAGTGCACGTAGGCGATGCGCGCCTCCGGGTCGCGCTCCTTGATGAGGTGCGCGATCGAATGCATCAGGTGAGTCTTGCCGAGGCCTACGCCGCCGTACAGGAACAGCGGGTTGTAGGCGCGGCCGGGATTCTCCGCGACCTGCATCGACGCGGCCTTGGCGAGCTGGTTGCTCTTGCCCTCGACGAAGCTCGCGAAGCAGAAGTCGGGATTGAGCCGCGCGCCGACCACGAGGCCGTCCGCGCGCCGCGGCCGTCCCGGAGGCAGCACCGCCGCGGGGGCGCCGCGTAGCGGCGCGGCGCGCGAGCCGACCTCGACCGTGATGATCGGTACGTCGCCGGTGGTCTCGTCGCGCAGCAGCTCACCGATCCGCGGCAGAAGATTGGCGTTGATCCAGTCTACGACGAAGCGGTTCGGCGCCAAGAGCTTCAGCGCTCCGTTTCCCTCCATGGCCTGCAGCGGCCGGACCCAGGTGTTGAACTGCTGCTCCGGAAGCTCCGTCTCCAACGCGCCCATGCAGCGAGTCCAAAGCGACGCTTCCACGCGTGATTACGCCTCCGCGAGGTGTTTTTGCTGAACGAGACGAAAGGGGCGCGAAGTCTATACCGATCGCGCACCGCGCTGAAGGCTTTCCGCGCGTCGCCGTATTGACACCTTGACGCTCAACGGCTTAGCCTTGCCGCCCTTTTTTTGACCGTCACGGATCGTCCACCGGAGCCCACGCCATGAAGCGGACCTATCAGCCGAGCAAAGTGCGCCGCAAGCGCACCCACGGGTTCCGTGCCCGCATGGCGACCAAGAACGGCCGCAAGGTGCTCGCGCGCCGGCGCGCCAAAGGCCGGCGCAAGCTGATACCCTAACGGTGCTCCTGCAGACCGCGCGCCCTTGAGGCGCGGCGGTGGCGGACCCATCTGAAGACCTCAAGGCCCCGATGCCAGGGCGGCTCACTCTGCCGGCGCGGCTTCGTCTGCGGCGCAAGAGAGATTTTGACGCCGCCTACGCACGCGGGCGACGCTTAGGGGACGGATTCTTCGCGGTGACTGCGAGTTCGAACGCTACCGGCGCGCCGCGCCTGGGACTCTCCGTGGCGGTGCGCGTCGCGGGCGGTGCCGTGGAGCGCAACCGCATCCGGCGCATCATCCGCGAGTCCTTTCGGCTGCATCAGGAGCAGTTCCCGGCGCTCGATCTGGTGGTGAGCGCGCGGCCGAAGGCACGCGCCGCGGCCGCTCCGGTACTGCGGGCGAGTCTCGCGGCGCTGTGGAAGAAGGTGGGTGAGTGCGCTACCTCCCCGCCGCGCTGATCCGCATCTACCAGTGGACGCTGAGTCCGCTGCTGCCGCGCGCCTGCCGCTTCTACCCGAGCTGCTCCGAGTACGCCTACCAGGCGTACACCCGCCACGGGGTGCTGCGCGGCTCCTGGCTGACCGCGCGGCGCCTGCTGCGCTGCCATCCCTTCCACCCCGGAGGATTCGACCCGGTGCCTGCTAAGTCGAGCGCCTGTCTGCATCACGCCCATGAATAACATCCTGCCCAACAACCCGCGGATCTATCTGTGGGTGGCGCTGCTCCTGCTCGGCGTCTTCAACTACCAGACGTGGATGCACGACTATCCCCCGCCGCCGCCCGCCGCGCAGGCGAGCGCGCCGGGGAGCACGGCACCGGCCAACGACCTCGCTAACCATGTCCCGGAAGCGGCGCGCGCCGGTGCTTCCGCCGCGCCGACCGCGTCGGCGCCCGCGGCGTCCACACCGGCCCCGAGCGCAGCCGCGCCTGCGCCGGTGGTGCACGTGCGCACCGACGTACTCGATCTGGACGTCAGCCTGCGCGGCGGCACGCTGGTGCGCCTCGACCTGCCCGCGTACCCGCAGGTGAAGGGCGAGGCGGCCCCGGTACGGCTCGAGAACCAGGATTCGCCGGCGACGCTCTACGAGTTGCAGTCGGGACTCAGTCCACAGCCGGACCTGCTCGCCATGTACGGCAGCGAGCGCAGCGATTACACGCTCGGCAGCGCCAGTGAGCTCACCGTGCCCCTCACCTGGAGTGAGAACGGCGTGACGGTCACCAAGACCTTCACGTTCAAGCGCGGCCAATACGCGATCGGTCTCACGTACCAGGTGCACAACGGCGGCACCGCCGTCTACGACGCGCGCCCCTACACGCAGATCGTGCGCAACGATCCGCGCACAAAGACGTCCTATTTCCACGTCGAGAGCTACGCCTTCCACGGGCCGGCGCTCTACGACCCGGGCGGCACCAAGTACCGCAAGCTCGACCCCTCGAGCTCGAGCGACAGCCACGTCGATCTCAAGGTCACCGACGGCTGGATCGCCGCGCTCCAGCACCACTTCGTGAGCGCGATCGTGCCGCCGCGCGGGGCTCCATGGGAGTTCGCGCTCAGCGCGCAGGGCGACCAGTACGTGCTCTCGGCGACGGGTCCCGAAATGAAGGTCGAACCGGGCGCGACGGCCGACTTCTCGCTGACGCTCTTCACCGGACCGAAGCTGCAGAAGCAGCTCGAGGCGACCGCGCCCGAGCTCGGTCGGGTCGCCGACTACGGCAGGCTCTGGTTCCTCGCGCGGCCGCTGTTCCTGCTGCTCGAGGCGGTGCACGGCTTCACCGGCAACTGGGGCATCGCCATCATCCTGGTCACCTTCCTGCTGAAGCTCGCGTTTTATCCGCTCTCGGAAGCGAGCGGCCGCTCGATGGCGAAGATGAAGGTGCTGCAGCCGCGCATCAAGAACCTGCAGGAGACCTACAAGGACGACAAGGAGAAGCTCGGGCGCGCGATGATGGAGCTGTACCAGCGCGAGAAGGCGAACCCGGTCGCCGGCTGTCTGCCGATGATCATCCAGATCCCGGTGTTCATCGCCTTCTACTGGGTGCTGCTCGAGAGCGTGGAGATGCGCCAGGCGCCCTTCGGCTTCTGGATCCACGACCTGTCCTCGCGCGACCCGTGGTTCATCCTGCCGCTCATCATGGCGGCGGCGATGTTCGTGCAGTACAAGCTCAATCCCACCCCGGCCGACCCCGTGCAGGCCAAGGTGTTCATGATCATGCCGCTCGCGATGTCGGTGATGTTCGCGTTCTTCCCGGCGGGCCTGGTGCTCTACTGGGTGACCAACACCGTGCTCTCGATCGCGCAGCAGTGGAACATCAACCGCCGCATCGAGGCGCAGAACGCGACGCGGCGCACCTGAGCTCTTCCCTCGGCGGCGCGTGCGGCGGTAGCCTGCGCACGAGCGCAAGGTGAGGCATGACGCGCATCGACACCATCGTCGCCGCGGCGACGCCCCCCGGCAGGGGCGGCATCGGCATCGTGCGCGTCTCGGGGCCCAAGGCCCCGGAGCTCGCCGCGACGCTGCTCGGTGAGCTGCCGCAGCCGCGGCACGCGACCTTCGCGCGCTTTCTCGACGCGCAGCGCGAGCCGATCGATGCCGGGCTCGCGCTGTTCTTTCCCGCGCCGCACTCCTACACGGGCGAGCACGTGCTCGAGCTGCACGGCCACGGCGGGCCGGTGGTGCTCGAGGCGCTCATCGAGCGCGCGCTCGCGCTCGGCGCGCGGCGGGCGCACCCCGGGGAGTTCACGCAGCGAGCCTTCCTCAACGACAAGCTCGACCTCGCCCAGGCGGAGGCGATCGCCGACCTCATCGACGCGGGCTCGCGCGAGGCGGCGCGTGCGGCGATGCGCTCGCTGCAGGGTGAGTTCTCCGTCATGGTGCGCGGCCTCACCGAGGCGGTGATCGAGCTGCGCACCTACGTCGAGGCGGCGATCGACTTTCCCGAGGAGGAGGTCGACTTCCTCGCCGACCGCGAGATCGGCGAGCGCTTCGAGGCGGTGCGCACGCACTTCGAGGGAATCCTCGAGAGCGCGCGCCAGGGGCGGCTGCTGCGCGAGGGGATGACGGTGGTCATCGCCGGGCGGCCGAACGCCGGCAAGTCGAGCCTGCTCAACCGTCTCGCCGGCTACGACGCGGCGATCGTCACGCCCATCCCGGGCACCACGCGCGACGTGGTGCGCGAACGTATCGCCATCGACGGCATGCCGCTGCACGTGCTCGACACCGCCGGCCTGCGCGCCGCGGCCGCCGACCTGGTCGAGGAGGAGGGGATCCGGCGCGCGCAGGCGGAGATCGCGCGCGCCGACCGGGTGCTGTTCGTCATCGACGCCGTGGCCGACCCGGCGGCGCTCGCCTACCGCGAGGAGCGCGCGCGCCTGCCCGCCGACGTGCCCGTGACGCTGGTGTTCAACAAGTGCGACCTCGCGACGGGCCTGCCGGTCGCCGACACCCTGGCCGGACCTGCGCGCATCCTGATCTCGGCGCTCGACGGACGCGGGCTCGGCGAGCTGCGCACGCACCTCAAGCAGTGCATGGGATACCAGAGCGTCGATGCCGGCGCGGTGAGCGCCCGCCAGCGCCACCTCGAGGCGCTCGCACGCGCCCGAAAGTACACGGAGGAAGCCGCGCGGCAGCTTACGGAGCGGCGCGCCGGTGAGCTCGTGGCCGAGGAGCTGCGCGGCGCGCAGCAGGCACTGAACGAGATCACCGGGGAGTTCACCTCCGAGGATCTGCTGGGGCGCATCTTCGCGGGGTTCTGCATCGGCAAATAGCGGCGCGCGGTAAGTCACGGGTGAATCCCACCAGCGTCGAGCTGATCCGTCCCTAGCCGCCGCTCAGCGCGGCGCATCCTTGAGCGCGAGATCCTTGCTGTAGACGACGTTCATGACGTTGTCGTACCAGCCCTCCACCTCGGGCTTCACCAAGTGCTTGTTGACGTAGAAGTACACCGGCAGGAGCGGGTGGTCGGCGAGCATCAGCCGCTCGGCCTGCTCGAGCAGCGCGGCACGCGCGGCCGGGTCGCGCTCCTCGGCGGCCCGCGCGAGCAGGGCGTCATAGGCGGTACTGCGGTAGCGCGGCAGGTTCACGCCGAAGTCGCTCTTCAGGTACTGCAGGAACGTGTACGGGTCGTTGTAGTCGCCCACCCAGCTCGAGCGGAACATCTCCACGTCGCCGCGATCGATGTCCTCGAGGAGTGACTTGAACTCGACCTGCGTCAGTCGCACCTCGACGCCGAGCGCCTCCTTCCACATCGAGGCGATGGCGAGCGCGACCTTGGTATGCACCTCGCCGGCGTTGTAGCGCAGCTCGAAGGAGAGCGGCTTCTCCTTCGAGTAGCCGGCCTCGCGGTACAGGCGCTGCGCCTCGGCGATGCGCCGTGCCATCGGCTCGCCCTTGTAGTCGAAGGACTGCGCCACGTAGCCCTCGACCCCCGGGGGCACCCAGCCGTAGGCGGGCAGCTCCCCGACGCGCAGCACGAGCTCGGCGAGCTTCTCGCGGTCGACGACCAGGGAGAGCGCGCGGCGCAGCTTCGGGTTGTCCCTGAACGGGGCGCGAGCGAGGTTGAAGCCGTAGTAGTAGGTCGTGAGCTGCGGGGCGACGTGCAGCTCGCTGGCGAGGTGCTCCCGGATCCAGTCGTACTGGCCGCGCGGCACGACGAAGGTGACCTCGAGCTCCCCGCCGCGGTAGCGGGCGAGCTCGGCGTTCTCGTCGGGGATCAGGAGGTACTTCACCCCGTCGAGACGCGTCGCGGCGTCGTTCCAGTACGGGTGGTTGCGCAACGCGAGCACGTACGCCCCCGGCACCCATTCACTCAAGGTGAAGGCGCCGTTGGAGACCATGACGCCGG
The DNA here is from genome assembly GCA_036270915.1 of Steroidobacteraceae bacterium. Taxonomy (GTDB): domain Bacteria; phylum Pseudomonadota; class Gammaproteobacteria; order Steroidobacterales; family Steroidobacteraceae; genus 13-2-20CM-66-19. The sequence continues at coordinate 26,817 of DATBBQ010000051.1, read as the reverse complement.
GGCGGGCCGTGCCCTGGGGATGCGCGGCGAGTGTCGGGCGGTGCACCGGGCAGGTGCTCGGATGCGAGAGCAGGGTCGGCAGGTAGGGAGCGGGGCGCGAGAGCGTGATGACGAGCGTCGCGTCCTCGGGCGCGGCGACCCCGAGGGCGGTCGGGGGCTTCGCCCCGGTGACGACCTCGTGGCTGTTGGCGATGACGTCGACGTATTCGGCGTAGCCGGAACCGGTGGCGGGGTCGACCAGGCGGCGCAGTCCCGCGACGAAGTCCGCGGCCACGACGCGCTCGCCGCTCGACCAGCGTGCCCCGGGCCGCAGATGGAAGGTGTAGGTGAGCCCGTCGGCGCTCACGTCCCAGGCGCTCGCGACCCCGGGCGCGAGCGCGGCGTGCTTGTCGAGCGTCGTGAGTCCCTCGCACAGGTCGCGCAGGATCGACTGCGCCTCGAAGCCGCGCGCCTTCTGCGGGTCGAGGGAGTCGGGCTCGGGGCCGCCGCCGCGGACCAGGATGCGCGGCGCCTGCCCGGCCGGCTCGGGGCTGCCGGTGCGCGTGCAGCCGGCGAGTGAACCTAGGACGAGGATCGCAGCGAGGACCGCCGCGCGCGTCTTCATCGCGCCCGGGCGGCGTTGATCTGCGCGCGCAGCTGCTCGGTGGCGGCCCGGGCGGCCTCGGCGAAGTCCTCGCCCGCGGAGGCGTAGAGGATCGCGCGCGAGGAGCTGACGATGAGTCCCGTGCCCTCGGCCGTCATCCCGTTGCGCACGGCGGCCGCGACGTCCGCGCCCTGCGCCCCGACTCCGGGCACGAGGAAGGGCATGTCTCCGACCAGGGAGCGCACCACCTTCAGCTCCCCGGGGTAGGTCGCGCCGACCACGAGGCCGCAGTTGCCGCGGCTGTTCCAGCGCGTCGTCGCGAGCTCGGCGACCACCTGGTAGACGCGCCGCTCGCCGACCGGCAGGTCCTGCAGGTCGCCGGCGCCGGGATTGGAGGTGCGGCACAGCACGAGGACGCCCCGGTCCTCGTAGCGCAGGAAGGGCTCGAGCGCGTCACTGCCGAGGTAGGGGCTGACGGTGGCCGCGTCCGCCCCGTAGCGCTCGAAGGCCTCGATCGCGTAGCGCTCGGCCGTGTTGCCCACGTCGCCGCGCTTCACGTCGAGGATCACAGGCACGTCGGGGTAGCTGCGATGCAGGTACTCGATGGTGCGCTCGAGCTGATCCTCGGCCTCGTAGGCGGCGTAGTGCGCGAACTGCGGCTTGAAGGCGCACACCAGGTCGTGCGTCGCGTCGATGATCGCCCGGTTGAACGTGAAGATCGGCGAGGCACCCGAGGCGATGCGCGCCGGGAAGCGCTCGATCTCCGGGTCGAGGCCCACGCACACCAGCGAGTCGTGCCGGTCCCAGGCGCGGCGCAGCTGCTCGATGAAGCGGCTCATGCGACCCGTGCGCTGCGCTTCTTCAGGTGCACGAGCAGGATCTGCACCGCCGCCGCCGTCACGCCCGGCACGCGCCCGGCCTGTCCGAGCGTCGCCGGGCGCGTCTCCGCGAGGCGCTGGCGCACCTCGTGGGAGAGACCGGCGAGCTCGCCGTAGTTGAGGTCCTCGGGCAGGCGGGTCTCCTCGTTGCGGCTCACGCGCTCGATCTCCGCCTGCGCGCGCTCGATGTAGCCGGAGTACTTGGCACGCACCTCCACCTGCAGCCGCACCTCGTGCGCCACGCGCTCGTCGTTCTCGTCCGGGCCGCAAAGCGGCAGCTCCCCGGTGAGTTCGCCCAGGTCCGCGTAGCGGACCCCGGGACGCTTGAGCAGGTCGAAGGCGCAGGTATCCGCGGGGGCGGCGCCCGCGAGCACGCGCGCGCACCAGCCCTCGGGGAGCGACGAGCCCCTGAGACGCAGCCCCGAGAGGCGTGCCACCTCGCGCCCCGTGGCACGCTCCTTGGCCTCGAACACCCGCCAGCGCTCATCGTCCACGAGCCCCAGGGTGCGCCCCGCGGGCGTCAGGCGCAGGTCCGCGTTGTCCTCGCGCAGCAGCAGCCGGTGCTCGGCGCGGCTGGTGAACATCCGGTAGGGCTCGCGCGTGCCGCGCGTGGTCAGGTCATCGACCAGGACCCCGAGGTAGGCGTCGCTGCGCCGCAGGATCCAGGGCTCCTGCCCGAGCACCCGCCGGGCGGCATTGATGCCGGCGAGCAGCCCCTGGGCCGCCGCCTCCTCGTAGCCGGTCGTGCCGTTGATCTGGCCGGCGAAGTAGAGGCCGGCGATGACGGAGGTCTCGAGGCTCGGCCGCAGGTCCCGGGGGTCGAAGTAGTCGTACTCGATGGCGTAGCCCGCCCGGGTGAGGTGCGCGCGCTCGAAGCCGCGGATCGTGCGCACGAACTCGCACTGCACGTCGAAGGGCAGGCTGGTGGAGATCCCGTTCGGGTAGACCTCGTGGGTGCTGAGGCCCTCGGGCTCGACGAAGATCTGGTGCGAGGTGCGGTCGGCGAAGCGCACGACCTTGTCCTCGACCGAGGGGCAGTAGCGCGGACCCACCCCCTCGATGACGCCGGTGAAGAGCGGCGAGCGGTCGGTGGCCGCGCGGATGAGGTCGTGGGTCCGCTCGTTAGTCTTCGTAATGAAACAGTTAACCTGCCTTGGATGCTCACTGACCCGCCCAAGATACGAGAACACCGGTGTGGGGGTGTCCCCGGGCTGCGGGGTCATCGCGGACCAGTCGAGCGTGCGCCCGTCGATGCGGGGCGGCGTGCCGGTCTTCAGGCGCGCCACGCGCAGGGGCAGCTCCCGCAGGCGCTCCGCCAGGCGGTTGGACGGGGCATCTCCCGCACGGCCCCCCGGGGACTGCTCGAGGCCGACGTGGATGCGGCCGCCGAGGAAGGTGCCGACGGTGAGGACGACGGCGCGCGCGCGGAAGATGACGCCGGTCAGCGTGACGACACCCGCGACCCGCTCCCCCGTGACGAGCAGGTCCGCGGCCTCCTGCTGGAAGAGCTCGAGGCGTTCCTGGTTCTCGAGCCGCGCGCGGATCGCCGCGCGGTAGAGCTGGCGGTCGGCCTGGGCGCGCGTCGCGCGCACCGCCGGTCCCTTGCTCGCGTTCAGGGTGCGGAACTGGATGCCGGCGGCGTCCGCGGCGCGCGCCATCGCCCCGCCCAGGGCGTCGATCTCGCGGACCAGGTGCCCCTTGCCGATGCCGCCGATCGCCGGGTTGCAGCTCATCGCCCCGAGCGTCTCCAGGCTCTGGGTGAGGAGCAGGGTGGAGGCGCCCATGCGCGCGGCCGCGAGCGCCGCCTCGGTGCCGGCATGCCCGCCGCCGACGACGATCACGTCGTACTCCCTCGTGAATCGGCTGTGCGTCATAGTCTGTTCCGGGATCCCGGCGGTGCCTGAAGGGCAGGCTCGCGAGGGTCGCGTATTGTAGGGCGTGAACCGGCGCGAACAAGTTTCGCGGGACTTGTCTTATCCTCGTCCACCCATGCGACCCAGGGTTCCTGCGAAAGCCGCACGTGCGATCCCCTAGGGCGGTCGCGGGCCTCGCGGCCCTCCTCGCCCTGTGGGCCGTGCACGCGCGGGCCTCGCCGCCCGCCCTCGCCCTCACCCCCTGCCAGATCGAGCACCCGCTGAAGCTCACCGTGCTGCCGGCCGAGTGCGCCGTGCTCGAGGTCCCGGAGAACCCGCAGGACCCGCTCGGGCGGCAGATCCCGCTGCACGTGGCGCGCGTGCCGGCCATCAGCCGCAACAAGCCCCCCGATCCGCTCTTCGTGCTCGCCGGCGGCCCCGGGCAGGCGGCTTCGGCGTTCTACGCCACCGTCGCGGGGGCGTTCGAGCGCATCCACCGCGAGCGTGACATCGTGCTCGTCGACCAGCGCGGCACCGGCGCCTCGAACCGGCTCGACTGCCCCGAGGACGGCGACGCGCTCTACCTGAGTTCGGACGCCGAGATCACGCGCTCCACGCGCCGCTGCCTCGAGGCGCTCTCCACCCGCGCGCACGTCGCCTTCTACACGACGGGGCTCGCGGTCACGGACCTCGAGCGGGTGCGGGCCGCGCTCGGCTACGAGCGCATCGACCTGTACGGGGCCTCCTACGGCACGCGCGTCGCCCAGCAGTACCTGCGCAGCTACCCTGCGCGCGTGCGCGCGGTGATCCTCGACGGCGTCGTGCCGCCCTCGCTCGTCCTCGGGCCCGCGGTGGCGACCGACGCCCAGCACGCGCTCTCCGCCATCCTCGCGCGCTGCGCGGCCGACGGCCTCTGCCATACCCACTTTCCCGACCCGCAGGCCGACTACACCGCCGTGCGCGCGACGCTCGCGGCGCACGCGGTGCCGGTCACCGTCCCCGACCCGTCCTCCGGGGTGCCCCGCCCGTTCAGCTTCGGTCCCGACCAGCTCGCGCTGGTCCTGCGCCTCGGCAGCTACGCCTCCGAGTACGCCTCGCTCCTGCCGCTGCTGCTGCACACGGCGGCCGGCGGGGACTACGCGCCGCTCGCGGCGCAGGTCCTGCTGCTGAAGCGCTCCTACGAGGACGTGGCGACCGGCATGCACAACAGCGTCGTGTGCTCCGAGGACGTGCCCTTCATCGATCCGCGCACCCTCGACCGCGCCGCGCTCAACGCCACCTACCTCGGCGCCTCCGAGGTCGACGGTCTCGCCATCGTCTGCGGCCTCTGGCCGCGCGGGCCGGTGCCCGCCGACCTGCATGCGCCGCTCAAGAGCGACGTGCCGGCGCTGCTGCTCTCCGGGAGCGACGACCCGGTGACCCCGCCCGGCTACGCCGCCGAGGCGGCGCGGGGCTTTGCCCGCCACCGCGAGATCGTGCTGCCGGGCTTCGGCCACGGCCAGCTCACCGCGCCGTGCATGGACCGCGTCATGGCGCGCTTCCTCGACAGCGCCGATCCGCTCGCGCTCGGGGTCGCCTGCGTCGCGAACGCGCACCCCATGCCCTTCTTCCTCGGGGTGAACGGGCCCGGGCCGTGATCGAGGTACGGGGCCTGAGCAAGCGCTTCGGCGCCGTGACCGCGGTGCGCGACGTGAGCCTCACGGCGGCCGACGGCCGCATCACCGGACTCCTGGGTCCGAACGGCGCGGGCAAGTCGACGACGCTGCGCATGCTCTACACCGTGCTGCGGCCCGACGCCGGGGACGCGCTCGTCGACGGGGCGAGCGCGGTGCGCTCGCCGCTCGAGGCGGCGCGGCGCATCGGGGTCTTGAGTCACGCCGCCGGCATCTACCCGAACCTGACGGCGCGCGAGAACGTCCTCTACTTCGGCGCGCTCCACGGCCTCACCCGCGCCAGCGCGCGCGCGCGCACGGCCGAGCTCGTGCAGCTGCTGGGCATGGAGGAGTTCGCCGACCGCCGCGCCAAGGGCTTCTCCCAGGGCGAGCGGCTGAAGACCGCGCTCGCCCGGGCCCTGGTGCACTCCCCGCGCAACCTCATCCTGGACGAGCCCACCAACGGCCTCGACGTCATGGCGGTGCGCGCGCTGCGCGAGCTGCTGCGCACGCTGCGCGACGCCGGGCACTGCGTGCTCTTCTCCAGCCACGTCATGCAGGAGGTGAGCGCGCTGTGCGACGAGGTCGTCGTCATCGCGTCCGGCACCGTGATCGCCAGCGGCCCGCCGGCGACGATCGCCGCGCGCGCGGCGAGCGGGGCGCTCGAGGACGCGTTCGTGAGCCTGATCGGCGCGGCGGGCTGAAGTGCGCGCGATCCTCACGGTGTTCGCCAAGGAGTTCCGCGAGAACCTGCGCGAGCGGCGCACGCTCTTCTCGGCACTGCTGCTCGGGCCGGTGCTGGTGCCGCTGCTGTTCTACCTGCTGCTTGGTCTGCAGATCCGCCACAACACCGGCTCGCAGGACAAGCCGGTCGCGCTCGCCGTGGCGCACGCCGAGCGTGCGCCGCACCTGATGCAGGCGCTCGCCGCGGCCGGTATCACCGTGCAGCCGGTCGCCTACGAGGCGGGGGCGGCGCGCGAGGCGGTGCGCACGCACAAGGAGGCGCGCGTGCTCGCCGTGAGCGAGGAGTTCGCGCGTCACCTCCAGTCGGGTAGCCCGGCGCCGCTCGTCCTGTACGCCGACGCCTCGGACGTCGCCGCCGCCCCCGACACCGAGCGCGTGCGCGGCGCGCTCGCGCAGTACGGCGCGCTCATCGCCCGCCTGCGTCTCGTCGCGCGCGGCAGCGATCCGCTGCTGCTCGGCACGATCGCCGTGCAGGACGTGGACGTGTCGACGCCGGCGACGCGCTCGGTGGTGGCCCTGAGCACGCTCAGCTACATGATCCTGCTCACCATGCTGATGGGCGGTATTTATCTCGCGATCGACGCCACCGCCGGGGAGCGCGAGCGCGGCTCGCTCGAGCCGCTCCTGACGCTGCCGGTGCCGCGCGCGCACCTGGTGTACGGCAAGATCCTCGCCGCCTGCGCCTACATGGCGCTCTCGCTCACCCTCACGGTGGTCGCGTTCGCGATCGTGCTGCGCTTCACCGGGCTCGAGCGCTTCGGCATGAGCATCAACTTCGGGCCCGCCGTGGCGCTCGGCGTGATCCTCGCCTGCCTGCCGCTCGTGCCGCTCGGGGCCGCGCTCATGACGCTCGTGGCGGCCTTCACGCGCAGCTACCGCGAGGCGCAGACCTACGTCGGGCTCATGCTGCTCGTGCCCACCCTGCCGCTGGTGTTCGCCTCGGTCTCGGGGCTGCGCCCGACGCTGCCGCTCATGGCCGTGCCCTCGCTCAGCCAGCACTTCCTCATCACCGGGCTGCTGCGCGATGAGGCGCTGCCGGCCCCGTTCGCGGCCGTCTCGGTGGCGGTGACCCTGCTAGCGGGGGCGCTGCTCGTGTGGCTCGCCGGGCGGCTCTACCGCCGCGAGTCGCTCCTCGGCTGAGGCGACGAGTCCCTGGAGCGCGTGCGCGTGGCGCGCCGCGAAGGCGCGCGCCTCCACCTCGTAGCGGTTGTTCCAGTAGCCGCGCCGCAGGCACTCGATCAGGTAGCGCGCCGTAGTGAGGCGGCGCGGCTGCCACTGGTGGATGACGTGACAGTACTCGTGCAGCAGGAGCGAGGGGTTGGCGAAGAAGTCCGCGGCGCTGCCGGCGAGGTAGATGCGGTCGCGGCGCGTGGTGGCGACCGCCTTCACGTGCAGCCGCGCGAAGAGGGAGTGCTCGATGACGCGCACGTGGCCGACCGGTGTCTTGAGCACGCCCTCGAGCGCCTCGCGCACCCGGCCGGGCAGGACCGCCTCGCGACCGAATCTCATGCGCGCCAGCTTACGCGCGCGTGTGCACCCATCCCATCGCCGGCCGGAAGCGCAGCGCGCGCGTGCCGCCCGCCGCGACGTCCGCGGGCAGGATCGCAACCCCGGCGTCCCCGAGGTAGTGCTTGACCATCGCCACCATGGTCTCGGCCACCGCCGCCGCCTGCGGGGTGTCCGCGAGATGCACGACGATGCGCGCCTGCAGGTGGCGCGCCGCGGGCGCCGTTTCGCGCAGCGAGGCGAGGCAACGGTCCAGCAGCAGCATCTCGGTGGCGAGCGTCGTGTCGGTGACGTCGGCGGGCTTGGAGGCGCGCACGATGCAGCGCAGGTGCAGCAGCGCCCCCGCCTGCTCCTCGGCGTCGTAGACGCAGACCGCGATCGCCGAGGACAGCTCGGTGACCAGCAGCAGATCGTTCGCGGTGACTTCGAAGCGATCCGGGGCGACGATGATCTCGCGGCTTTCCATCCCCGATGTATACCGTCTCGCCGCGGGCGCCGGTGCGACCGGCTGCCCAAACTATGAACTGCCGCACGCGGGGCGCGTAGAATGTGAGAATGTGTACTGTCGGGTGTCTGTCATGAATCTGCTCGCCGCCGCCGCGCTCGCCGCCACGCTCGGCTCCCCGGCGAGCGCGCAACAGAATCCGGTGTCGTCGATTCGCGTCACCGCCGATGCGCGGGTGAGCGCCAAGCCCGACCGTGCGCAGGTCGACATCGGCGTGCAGACACACGCGCCGACCTCGCAGCAGGCGGCCGGTGACAACGCGCGCCAGGTCGACGCGGTGCTCGCCGCGGTGCGCAAGGCGATCCCGCAGGCGGTGCTGAAGACCGTCAACTACTCGATCAATCCCACCTACCAGTACCACCCGAACGGTGAGCCGCCGACCGCGACCGGCTACGACGCCGCCAACATCGTCGAGGTGAGCATCGATGACCTGGCCCAGGTGTCGGGCGTCATCGACGCCGCCGCGCAGGCCGGCGCCAACCAGGTGCGCGGCGTTCAGTTCACGCTGCGCGACGAGGACGCGGTGCACGCCGAGGCGCTGCGCAAGGCCGCCGTCAAGGCGCGCAGCGAGGCCGACGTGCTCGCCGCCGCGCTCGGGCTGCGCGTGGTGCGGGTGCTGTCCGCCGAGGAGGGCGCGGCGCGCGGCGCACCGGTGCTGCGTCCGAACGTCATGGCGCGTACCGCGGCCGAGGGCGGGCCGACGCAGATCGAGTCCGGCACGCTCGACGTCGCCGCCGACGTGACGCTCACCGTGGAAGTCGCCCCGCTCTCCGGGCGCTGACGTCCCGCGCCGCTACTTGCGCCAGTACGCCGGGCGCAGCAGCACCACCACGCTGAAGATCTCGAGCCGCCCGGTGAGCATCGCCGCGGTGCAGATCCAGGTCTGCACGGCGCTCAGGGAGTGGAAGTTGTGCACGGCGCCGGGGGCGCCGAAGCCGTGCGCGGTGTTGTTGATCGAGGCGACCACGGCGGAGAAGGACGAGTCGAAGTCCAGTCCCGTGAGCAGCATCGCGAAGGTGAGGAAGGCGACCGTGACGAAGTACAGGAAGATGAACGCGAGCACCGCCGGACCGACCCCTTCCGGGACCGGACGCCCGCCGATGCGCACCGGCGTCACGGCCGAGGGGTGGATGAGGAGCTTCAGCTCCCGGCCCGTCTGCCGCACGAGCACCAGCGCGCGGAACATGCGGATGCCCCCGCCGGTGGAGCCGGTGCTGCAGACGATGCACGACAGGAACAGCATCCAGTAGGGCGCGAACACCGGCCAGCTCTGGTAGTCGGTCGTCGTGAGCCCGCTGGTGGTCGCCTGCGAGATCACGTTGAAGCTGGCGTAGCGCAGCGCGAGCAGAAAGTCCGGGTACACCCCGTGCGCGGCGAGCAGCGTCGCGATGCCGAGCACGCTCAGCGCGAGCAGCGCGAAGCTCGCTTGGCACTCGGGGTCGACCTTGTAGGGCTCGAGCGACAGGCGCTTCAGGGCGATGAAGTGGCGCGCGAAGTTGAGCGAGGCGATCACCATGAGCACCATGAGCACCAGCTCGATGGCCGCCGAGTCGAAGAAGGCGATGCTGCGGTCGTGGGTGGAGAAGCCGCCGAGGCCGACCGCGGAGAAGGCGTGGCACACGGCGTCGAACCAGCTCATGCCGCAGGCCCTGAGGCTCGCGATGCCGATCGCGGTGATGAGCGCGTACACGAGCCACAGCGAGCGCGCCGTCTCGGTGATGCGCGGGGCGAGCCGCTCCTCCTTGACCGCCCCCGGGGCCTGCCCCTTGTAGAGCTGCATGCCGCCGACGCCGAGCAGTGGCAGCACCGCGAGCGACATGACGATGATGCCGAGGCCTCCGATCCACTCGAGCATGTGCCGCCAGAAGTTCAGCGAGGGGGCGAGCGCGTCCAGGCCGTTCAGGACCGTGGAGCCGGTGGTGGTGAGCCCGGAGGTCGCCTCGAAGAACGCCCCGGTGAAGCTCAGGTCCGGCAGCGACAGCCGCAGCGGCAGCGCCGCGGCCGCCGGCACCAGCAGCCAGCCGAGCGTCACGAGCAGGAAGCCGTCGCGCGGCTTGAGGTCGCGCCGGAAGCGCAGGGTCGCGCCCGCGAGCAGGATGCCGCAGCCGCCGGTGATCGCCCCGGCGAGCAGGAAGTTCGGCCACAGGTGATCGTGCAGCAGGAGCGAGCAACCCGCGGGGGCGAGGTAGGCGAGCGCGAAGGTCGCGAGCAGCAGGCCGAGGACGTGCGCGACCGCGAGCACGGCGGGCGGCGGCTAGCGCGTCGCGCGCAGAAACAGCCGCTCGACCGCCTCGAGGTGGCGGCGGTCGGCGAGGAAGAGGATCACGTGATCGTCGGCGAGCACGCGCGTGTCGTGGTGCGCCATGATCACCTCCTCGCCGCGCACCACCGCGCCGATCGCGGCCCCTTCCGGCAGCGGGATCTCGCTCACCGCGCGGCCGACGACGCGCGAGGAGCGCTCGTCGCCGTGCACCACCGCCTCGATGGCCTCGGCGGCGCCGCGCCGCAGGGCATGCACGCGCACGATGTCGCCGCGGCGCACGTAGGCGAGGAGTGAGCCGATGGTGATGGTCTGCGGCGAGATGGCGACGTCGATGCTGCTCGACTCGACCAGTTCGGTGTAGGAGGGCTTGTTGATGAGCGCCATCACCTTGCGTGCCCCCAGGCGCTTGGCGAGCATCGCCGAGAGGATGTTGGCCTCTTCCGAGTTGGTGACCGCGCAGTACACGTCGGTGCTGTCGATGTTCTCCTCGATGAGCAGCTCCTCGTCGGCCGCGTCGCCCTGCAGCACGATGGCGTTCTCGAGCAGCTCGGAGACCTTGCGCGCGCGCCGCGGATCGCGCTCGATGAGCTTCACCTGGTTGCTCTTCTCCAGGGTCGTGGCGAGGCGCAGGCCGATGTGGCCGCCGCCGGCGATGAGGATGCGACGCGCCGGGTCCTCGCCGTGTCTGAGCTCGGCCATGGCGCGCCGTATGTCCTCGAAGGCCGCGAGGAAGAACACCTCGTCGCCCTCGAGGATGACCGTGTCGCCCTCGGGGGGGATGCTGCGCCCGTCGCGGTAGATCGCCACCACGCGCACCTCCATCTTCGGCAGGTGCTTGGGCAGCTCGCGCAGCGCGTGCCCGACCAGGCCGCCGCCGGCGCGCGCGTGCACGCCGACCAGGCGCACCTTGCCGTCGGCGAAGTCGAGCACCTGCAGCGTGCCGGGGTGGTGGATGAGGCGCTCGACGTACTCGGTGACGAGCTGCTCGGGGCTGATGAAGACGTCCACCGACAGCCCGTCGCTGCCGAAGAGCGCGTCGCGGCTGGTGTACTCGGCGGCGCGGATGCGCGCGATCTTGGTGGGCGTGCGAAACAGCGTGAACGCCACCTCGCAGGCCACTATGTTGACCTCGTCGCTCGAGGTGAGCGCGACGATGACCTCGGCCTCGGCGGCGCCGGCCGCCTCGAGCACGCTCGGGTGGGCGGCGTTGCCGGCGACGGTGCGCACGTCGAGGCGCTCCTGCAGGTCGCGCAGCAGCTCCTCGTTGCTGTCGACCACCGTGACCTCGTTCGCCTCCTCGCGCGAGAGCGCCTGCGCGGCGGTGCGCCCGACCTGACCGGCCCCGAGGATGAGGATCTTCATGGCGGCGGAGTTGTTGTTGCTGACTTGTCGAGCGTGCGGCGCCGGCTCAGGGCCGGGACGCGCCCTGCGCACGGGCCTTGTGTCGTGGCGGCATTGTACCTGCTGGCGGGCGCGGCCGCGAAAGCGTAGCCGCGGCGCGACCTAACTCGCGCGCCATGCGCTCACAGCGGCTCGAGGTTCGCGTACTGCACCATGAGCCACTTGGTGCCCTGGCGCTCGAAGCCCACCTGCACCCGTGCGTGCGCGCCGTTGCCCTCGACGTTGAGGATCACGCCCTCGCCGAACTTGCCGTGGCGCACGCGCGCGCCCAGGCGCATGCCGCCGGCGCTCTCCTCGCTCGCGCGGAAGCGCCCGACGGCGACCGGGCGCGCCACCTGCACGCGCGGTCGCACCTCCTCGATGAGCTCCTGCGGCACCTCGCGCACGAAGCGCGACAGCTGCCCGTAGCTGTCGACGCCGTGCAGGCGGCGCTGCTCGGCGCTGGTGAGATACAGCTGGCGCATGGCGCGCGTCATGCCGACGTAGCACAGCCGCCGCTCCTCCTCGAGCCCGTCCAGGTCCCCGAGCGAGCGCTGGTGCGGGAACAGGCCCTCCTCCATGCCGCACATGAACACCACCGGGAACTCGAGTCCCTTGGCGTTGTGCAGCGTCATCATCTGCACGCAGTCCTCCCAGGCCTGCGCCTGGCCCTCGCCGGCCTCGAGCGCGGCGTGCGCGAGGAAGGACTCGAGCGGCGGCAGGTCGCTCGCCTCGGGCGTGAAGCCGCGCGCGGCGCTCACGAGCTCGTCCAGGTTCTCGACGCGCGCCTCGCCGCGCTCGGCCTTCTCGCGCTTGTAGTGCTCGATGAGGCCGCTCGCGCGCAGCACGGCGTCCACCTGCTCGTGCAGCGCGAGCGCGCGCGTCTCGCCGGCGAGGCGCTCGATGAGCGCCATGAAGCCGTGGATGGAGCCCGCCGCCTTGGCGCCGAGCGTGCCGGCGGCGATCGCCGCCCCCGCGGCCTCCCAGAGCGAGGCGCCGGCGCCGCGCGCGTACTCGCGCAGCACGTCCATGCTCTTCGCGCCGACGCCGCGCGTGGGCAGGTTGACGACGCGCTCGAAGGAGGCGTCGTCGCGGCGGTTGGCGATGAGGCGCAGGTAAGCGAGCGCGTCCTTGATCTCGGCGCGCTCGAAGAAGCGCAGGCCGCCGTAGACGCGGTACGGCACGCGCGCCGAGAGGAACGCCTCCTCGAACACGCGCGACTGCGCGTTCGATCGGTAGAGGATCGCCACCTCGCGCCGCAGCCCGCCGGAAGCGATGCGCTCGCGGATGCGGTGCGTGACGAACTCCGCCTCGTCGCGCTCGTTGAAGGCCGTGTACAGGTGAATCGCCTCCCCGCGCGCCCCGCTCGTCCAGAGCTTCTTGCCGAGGCGGCCGGAGTTGTGGGCGATGAGGCCGTTGGCGGCCTCGAGGATGGTGCCGGTCGAGCGGTAGTTCTGCTCCAGGCGGAACAGCTGCGCCTGTGGATAGTCGCGCCGGAACTGCTGCAGGTTCTCGACGCGTGCGCCGCGGAAGCGGTAGATCGACTGGTCGTCGTCGCCGACCGCGAAGGGGTAGCTGGTGAGCCCGGAAGGCTCGGGACGCGCGGGCGCGATGAGGCGCAGCCACTGGTACTGGATGGCGTTCGTGTCCTGGAACTCGTCCACCAGCACGTGGCGGAAGCGCCGCCGGTAGTGCTCGAGGAGCGGTGCGTTGTCACGCCACAGCTCGTAGGCGCGCAGCAGGAGCTCGGCGAAGTCGACCACGCCGGCGCGCGCACACGCCTCCTCGTAGAGCCCGTACACGCGGATCATCTCGCGCCGCGCGGGATCGTTGTCGTGCTTCAGGTGCTGCGGGCGGCGGCCCTCGTCCTTGTTGTTGTTGATGAACCACTGCACCTCGCGCGGCACCCAGCGCGTCTCGTCGTACTCGGCGGCCTTCAGTACCTTCTTGATGAGGCGCTGCTGGTCCTCGGAGTCCAGGATCTGGAAGCCCTGCACGAGGTTCGCCTCGCGCCAGTGCATGCGCAGCAGGCGGTGCGCGATGCCGTGGAAGGTGCCGACCCACAGCGCCCCGCCCGGCATGCCGAGCAGCTGCTCCACGCGCGCGCGCATCTCGCCCGCGGCCTTGTTGGTGAAGGTGACGGCGAGGATCCCGTGCGGGGAGGCCCCCTCGGCCTGGATCACCCAGGCGATGCGGTGCGTGAGCACGCGCGTCTTGCCCGAGCCCGCGCCCGCCAGCACCAGGATGGGACCCAAGGGGGCGGTGACCGCGGCGCGCTGCGCGTCGTTCAGGGGGTTGAGGATCGGGGACAGATCCATAGGGGGGCGCATTCTACGGGAAGTGCGCCCGTCTCAGGCGTCGCTCGGCGAGCCCTCCTGGCCGAAGCGCACGAGTGCGACGACGAAGCTCAAGAGCACCGGCCCGAGCACGAGGCCGAGGATGCCGAACGCGGCCACCCCGCCGATCGCGCCGACGAAGATCGCGAGCGTCGAGACCTCCGCGTGGTGCGCGGTGAGGATCGGTCGCAGCAGGTTCTCGGTCAACCACATGAGCGCAGTCCAGGCGGCGAGGAAGATCGCCCAGCCCCAGCGGCCGACGGCCGCGAGGTAGATCACCGCGGGGACGGTCACGAGCGCCGAGCCGGTCGGCAGGAAGGCCGCGATCGCCGCGAGCACGCCGAACACAACGGGCGAGGGCAGTCGCGCGATCGCAAAGCCCACTCCCACGATGACGCCCTGGATGAGCGCGGTGAGGGTCGAGCCGTAGACCACCGCGCGCGTGACGTCGCCCAGATACTTCAGCAGCTGCGTGCGGCGCGCGGCGCGCACCGGGATCAGCCGCACCAGGCCCTCGACGATCTGCCGCCCGTCGCGCAACAGGAAGAAGAGCGCGAAGATCATCATGAAGAAGCTGACCACCGTGCCGAACACCCCGAGGGCGACGTTGCCGCCCATGGTCGCGGCGTCCTTGAGCAGGGTCTGCAGGCCGTCCGTCACCCAGCCCTGCACCTCCTGCGCGCTCACCGAGGCGTTCTCGCGCACCCACGCGACCGCCGCGCCGAGCAGCGGCACCTGTCCGAGCCGCTCCACGATGTCGGGATAGGAGAGGTCGGCGTGCGCGCGCAGGTAGCCGATGACGCGCGCCACCTGGCCGGCGAACACCACGCCGAGCACCGAGAGCGGCACGAACACGATGAAGGGCGTGATGGCAGCGACCACGCCGGCGGACAGGGACTCGCGTCCCTTCAGGCGCCGCATGAGCCGCTCGTGCAGCGGATAAAGCATAAAGGCGAGCACCGCGGCCCAGGCGAGGATCCCGAAGAGCGGGTTGAGGATCCGGTAGATCGCGTAGGCCAGGACCGCCGCCGTGGTGAGCTGAAAGCAGCGGCGGTAGAAGTCCGAGTGCATGGGGGCGCTAGGGTATCGGGAAGTGCGCGCGCTGGCGACTCTGCCGGCTCAGGAGTGCTTCGGGCGCGCGCCGCTGAGTGCTCACGGCGGTCCGTCCGTCAGCCGGCCGCCTCGTCCTGGCGGGCGCCGCGCTCGGTTCATCTCCGGGAGCGCCGCGGTGTCTGGACCGCCGCGCGCGTCGTCCCCTAGCATCGGCGGCTGGAGGGGCGTCTTGGGCATGCTGACGACGTTCGCGTTCATCGTGCATATCGCCGCGGGCACGCTGGCGCTCATCGCCGGGACGGGCGCGCTGCTGGTGCGCAAGGGCGCGCACGCGCACCGCGTGGCCGGCACGGTGTTCCTCGTGTCCATGCTGGTGATGGGCGTGAGCGCTGACTATCTCGCCGTCGTGCGCCCCGGGCAGATCCCGAACCTGTTCATCGGCACCTTCACGATCTACCTCCTCGTCACGGCGTGGCTCGCGGTGCGCCGCCGGGCGGGCACCCTGGGCCGCGGCGAGCGTGCCGCGTTCGTCGCGATCCTGTGCCTGTTCGCACCGTTCGCGATCCTGAGCTCTCAGCTGCTCCTCGGGATCAAGCCGTCCTTCAGGAGCGCGACGCCGCTCGAGGGCCCGGTGCGCATCGCGATCTTCGCCTTCACGCTGCTGGTCGCGCTCGCGGCGCTCGGCGACGCCCGCATGCTGCTCGCCGGCGGCATCAGCGGCTCGCGGCGCATCGCGCGCCACCTGTGGCGCATGTGTCTGGGACTTGCGCTCGCGGCGGGCTCGGCCTTCACCAACGGGCTGCCCCGCCTGCTGCCCGACTCGGTGCACATCCCGCTGCTCTGGCAGTTCATGCCGCAGTTCGCGGTGCTGGCGACGCTCGTTTTCTGGATGATCCGGGTGCGCTTCACGGGCTGGTACCGCGCCTGGGAGCCCGGGCCCGCCGGGCTCGCCCGCCGCTAGTGAGGCGCCGTGCTCTGGGCGTAGCGCGCGACGAACGAGGGATCGTCGAGGCTCGCGAGGAAGGCGAGCAGCTCCTGCTCCTCGCCGGCGCTGAAGGGCGTGCGCGGCAGGCGCTTGTCGGGCAGCGGCGCGCCGGCGCGCGCGAGACCCGAGTAGTGCTCGATGACCTCGGCGAGCGTCGCGAAGCGCCCGTCGTGCATGTACGGGGCGCTGTAGGCGCTGTTGCGCAGCGTCGGCACGCGCATCGGCTGCCCGGAGGTGCCGTTGCGCGCGAAGCTCGCCCGCCCGGTCTCACCCTGCGCGTCGCGGTAGTTGCCGGCGAAGTTGATACCCGAATGACAGGCCGAGCAGCCGCCACGACTCGAGAAGAACAGTGCCATCCCCGCCTTCGCCGGCGCCGAGAGCGCCGCGTGCTCGCCCGAGAACACGTAGCGGTCGAAGGGCGAGGCGCCGGAGATGAGCGTGCGCTCGAATGCGGCGATCGCCTGCACGGTGTGGCGGAAGCTGACCGGCGCGGGATCGCCCGGGAAGGCCGCGGCGAAGGCGCGCGCGCTCACCGGGTCGGCCGCGAGTGTCGAGGCGAGCGCCGCCTGCCGGCCCTTCAGTCCGAGCTCGACGGGGTGCTCGTTGAGCATCGGCTCGAGCATCTGCGCCTCGAGCGTGCGCGGCTCGCGGCGACTCCAGCCGAAGCTGATGTTGTAGGCGACGTTCACGAGCGCCATCGCGTTGTGCGGCAGGGCCGCGCCGGTCGCACCCTGCGCGACGCGCCGGCCGTCGGAGAAGGCCCGCGCCGGCTCGTGGCAGCTCGCGCAGGCGAAGTGACCGGTCACCGACAGGCGCGGATCGAAGAAGAGCGCGCGCCCCAGGTCGACCTTGGCCTGCGACATGGGGTTGTCGGCGGGTACCGCCGGCAGGGGGAAGCCGCGCGGCAGCCGCCAGGAGTAGTCCGAGGCATTCCCGCCCGCGCCGCCGAGCGCGAGCGCGAGGAGGAGCAGGTGCGCGAGCGGGCGGCTCAGCGCCAGCTGGCGGCCGTGCCCGCGCGGGTGAGTGCGGCCGTCTGAGCGGCGATCTGCTCGCGCTCGTGGATCCACTTGTCGAACTCGTCGAGGTTCTCGGCGCTCGCGCCGCTCGCCCCGCGCTGAGTGGCGGACCAGCCCTTCATGGCCCCGAGGAGCTTGCCGGCGAGCTGGCGGTTGCCGGCGTACAGGTCGAGGTAGGACTGCTTGGCCTCGTCGAGGCGGTTCAGCCCCAGGTACGCCTCGCCGCGGTACTCGAGCGCGTCCGGGTAGCCGGGTTTGAGGGCGAGCGCCTTGCCGTAGGCGGCGAGCGCGTCGTCGTAGTTGCCGAGCTTGCGGCTGCTGTAGCCGTAGTAGTTCCACGCCTCCGCGAGCCGCGCATCCTGCTGCACGGCCTCCTGGAATTTCGCGAGCGCGGCGGCGTAGGCGTCGTGCGCCTCCTTGTTCGCCTTGTCCTTCTGGGACGCGTCGGTGGCGTGCGCGGCATTCTCGGCCGCCTTGTCGCCCTTCTTCACGGCACGCACGCCGTCGTTGTAGGCGTCACGCGCCTTCTCCTGCGGGCTCTGCACGCGCGGCATCGACATGGAGGTCGAGGGCATCGAGCCGCCGCCGTTGGCGAGGAGTGCGGGCGAGAGGCCCGCGATCAGACACCCTGACAACACCTGCGCCGCGATCCGCATAGGGCCTCCGCTGACTGCCGCAATGAGGCGGCTATGCTGCGCGGGCGCGCCGCGCGCGGCAACAGCGGGGAACCCGGTGCCCGCCGAGGCGCCGTTCCCGCTTCTAGGGACGGGCGGCCGGCTCCGACCAGTGCGCATCGCGCAGCAGCCAGCGCCCGCCCCGGTACTCGGCGAGCGCGGTGAAATAGCCGCGGCTCTCGGTACGCCGCCCGTCGGCATCCGTGAGCACCTCGTGGTAGGGCGCGCCCAAGGCCACGAGGTCCTGCGTGAGCGGATCCACCTTCACCTCGCTCCCGAAGCTCAGCTCGATCCCCGTGAGGGTCTTGGCGAGGGAGGCGACCCCGCGCGCGGCCGAGTCCCCGTCGGGGAACACCAGCGCACCGTCGGCGGCCATGAAGAATTCCTGCGAGGGTACGAAGTGGCGCGCCCAGGCGGCGGGTCCCTCGCGGGTCACGTCGGCGGCCATCTCGGTGAGGAAGCGGGCCGCGGCGGCGCCCTCGGCGGCGCGCTGCGCCGGGGACAGCGGCGGGGCGGGCCCGTCCTCGCGGGCGCAGCCCGCGACGAGGATGAGCGCGGCGAGCGCGATCCGCCCGGGCATGCTACCAGCGGTTGCGCAGTTCGCGCAGCTTCACGAACACCGTGCGCGCGTCCGGCTGCTCGCCGATGTCCGGAAAGGCCTCGCGCAGGCGCGCGATGACCGACGGGCTCTGCAGGCGGAAGAAGGTGTTGATGCGCATCTCCTCGGCGAGCGTCGTCACCTGAGCGTCGGCGGAGTTGTGGCGGCGCGCCTCCTCGAGGACCGCGGCGGCATCCTTGTTGTCCGGCTCGCGGTCAAGGGTGAACTCGAGGTTGCGCCCGAGGTACTCGTGTCCCGGGTAGACGCGCGTCGTCTGCGGCAGGCGCGCGAGCTGCGTCGCGAAGGTGTCGTAGAGCTTGCCCGGGTCACCGCCGTTGAAACAGTTGCCGGCGCCGGCGTTGAAGAGGGTGTCGCCGCAGAACAGCGCCGGCTCCTCGGTGTGCGAGAGCAGGCACACGTGCGTCATGGTGTGCCCCGGGGTGTCGAGGCACTCGAGCTCGACGGTGCGGCCGACCTTGATGACGTCGCCCTTGTTGAGTCCGCGGTCGACGCCGCCGATGCGTGCGGCCGCGCCCGCGTGCGCGAGCACCTTGGCGCGCGTCGCGCCCTTGAGGCCCTCGTTGCCGCCGGTATGGTCCTCGTGCTCGTGGGTGTTCAGGATCTGGGTGATCTGCCAGCCGCGCCGGCGCGCCGCCTGCAGGCACAGCTCCCACTTCAGGGGATCGACGGCGAGCGCCTCGCCGGTCTGCGGGCAGGCGATCAGATAGTGGAAATTACGTAACGAATTAGCCGCCCAGACGCGCTCCGTCAGCATGGAACCACCTCGGTGTCGTTTCCCCGCAACGTACCCCGAAAGCCCCGTGCGCGCCATAATGCGCACATGGCTCATACGTTTCTGTTCGAGCCGGCAGTATGGACCGGAACGGGGACGCTGTGGCGCGCCGACGGGCAGGCCCTGGAGGCGCAGGCGCGCACCGAGATCGCGCACCGCCCGGAGTGCTGGCTGCTCTCGGGCAAGCTCAGGGTACTCGGCTCCCCGCCGACCGAGTTCGTGCAGGCGCACCTCATCGAGCCGCCCGGCAAAGTGCCCGGCGAGGGCCTCAAGTGGACCTTCGAGACGGCCATGTTCGGCAAGCTCCAGGGCCGGTACGCGGCGATCGGCGACTCGATCCTCTCGGTGTACGGGTGCGAGCAGTCCGGCTACTACGGCGCCGAGCACATGGCGCAGCTCGACGCGGCGAACTACCGCTCCTCGGGCATGCTGCTGCTGAAGGACAGGCTGGTCTATTCCTGGCAGATGCTGCTGACGCGCGCGCCCTAGCGCGAGCGGCGGCGCACAAGGGGAGCGCTCTCATGCTCGACGTGCGCAGGGGCGGCGACCGCGGTCACTTCGACCACGGCTGGCTCGACACCTATCACACCTTCTCGTTCGCCGATTACCAGGACCCGGACTGGATGGACTACGGGCCGCTGCGGGTGATCAACGACGACCGCGTCGTCGCGGGCCAGGGCTTCGGCAAGCACGGCCACCGCGACATGGAGATCCTCACCTACCTGCTCGCCGGCGAGCTGCAGCACCGCGACTCGCTCGGCAACGGCTCGCTGATCCGCGTCGGGGACGTGCAGCGCATGAGCGCCGGCACCGGCGTCACGCACAGCGAGTTCAACCCCTCGGGCGAGCTCGCGGTGCACCTGCTGCAGATCTGGATCCAGCCCGAGGCGCGCGGGCTCGCCCCCTCCTACGAGCAGAAGCACTTCAGCGAGGCCGACAAGCGCGGCCGGCTGCGGCTCATCGCCTCGCGCGATGCGGCCGAGGGGTCGGTGCTCATCCACCAGGACGCGCGCGTCTACGCCGGGCTCTTCGACGGGCCCGAGCGCGCCACCTTCGCGGTGCGCGCCGGGCGGCGCACCTGGATCCAGCTCGCGCGCGGGCGCATCCGGGTCGATGACACCGCCCTCGCCGCCGGCGACGGCGCGCACACGCAGGCCCCGGGCACCCTCACCCTGCACGGCGGTGAGGGCGCGGAGGTGCTCGTCTTCGACCTGCCCTGAGAGCGGCCTCAGGCGCGCAGCGCCGGCAGGTAGTGATCCACCAGCAGCGCCGCGAACAGCCACATGAGGTAGGTGACCGAGAAGCGGAACACGCGCATCGGCAGCTCCGCGCGCGCGCTGATCTCGAGCGCGAGCGCGTAGTAGAGGAAGCCGGCGTTGAGGACCAGCGCGGCGGCGAGGTACAGCAGCCCGCTCAGGTGCGTGATGAAGGGCATGAGCGTCACGATCACGAGCAGCACCGTGTAGAGCAGCACCTGGCGGCGCGTGTAGGCGAGCCCGTGGGTGACGGGCAGCATCGGGATGCCGGCGCGCGCGTACTCGTCGCGGCGCGCGATGGCGAGCGCCCAGAAATGCGGCGGCGTCCACACGAAGATGATGAGGAACAAGAGCAGCGCGTTGGGATCGACACTGTTGGTGACCGCCGTCCACCCGAGCACCGGGGGAGCCGCGCCCGCGGCCCCGCCGATGACGATGTTCTGCGAGGTGGCGCGCTTGAGCCACACGGTGTAGATCACCGCGTAGCCGATGAGCGAGCAGAAGGTGAGCACGGCGGTCAGGAGGTTGACGAGGAAGGCGAGCAGCGCCATCGCCGTGACGCCCAGCACCGCGGCGAACAGCACCGCGTTCCTCTCCGAGAGCCGCCCGGAGGGCAGCGGCCGGGCGCGCGTACGCGCCATCTGCTCGTCGATGCGCCGGTCGAGGACGTGGTTGATGGTCGCGGCGCAGGCGGCGGCGAGCGCGATGCCGAGGTTGCCCCACACCAGCGCCTCGAGCGGCGGCAGTCCGGGGCTCGCGAGCAGCGTGCCGACGAGCGCCGTGAAGGTGATGAGCGCGACCACCTTGGGCTTCGTGAGCTCGAGATAGCGGCGCCAGAGGGCCGGCGCCGCCGGGACGTAGTGCGGGGTCGTCGCCAAGGTGGCTCGCGGTTCGCCCGGTTTTGGGGAAGGGGAGCCTAGCAGATCGGCGGGCGCCGGCACGGTCCGCTGCGCCGGGCGCCGGGCCGGCCCGCGGGGCCTTCAGCGCGCGCTGAGCACGCGCAGCAGCGCCAGGGTGGCCAGCAGCAGCAGGGCCGCGCCCGCGGTGTGGGCGGTCGCGAGCGGCAGCGGGAAGGCCTTGAGCACCATCGAGACGCCGATGATGAGCTGCAGCGAGAGCGCCGCGAGTACGGCCCACGCGCGCGAGTGCGCCGCGGCCAGCGCGCGGCGCCTGAGCACGTAGAGCGCGGCGAGGCCGAGCGCGACGCTCGCGAGGAGCGCCCCGAGGCGGTGGGTGAAGTGGATCGCCACCCGCGCCGGGTTCTCGAGCACACCCCCCTCGTAGTTCACGTTCAGGCCGCGCCACAGGACGAACGCGTCGCGGAAGTCGGCGTGCGGCCAGAGCCTGCCCTGGCAGGTGGGCAAGTCCGGGCAGGCGACGGCGGCGTAGTTGCTGCTCGTCCAGCCGCCGAGCGCGATCTGCACGGCGAGCGCACCCAGACCGAGGAGCACCAGGCGGTGGGCGGCACTTAAGGGGCTCGCGCCGCCGCCGCCGATGCTGCGCGCGGGAGCCCGGAGCGCCGCGCTCGCCCAGGTGCTGGTGGGGAGCGACAGCACCAGCCACCACAGCAGCGCGAGCGTCGTCATGCCGAAGATCAGGTGAGCGGTGACGATGAGGGGCTTGAGCTGCCAGGTGACGGTGAGCATCCCGAGGAGCGCCTGCACGATCACGGTGGCCAGCAGCGCGAGCGCGAAGGTGACGTTCACGAGGCGGGTGCGCCGCGCGCCGGTCGCGAGCACGGTGATCGCGAGGATGACGAGCGCGAGCGTACCGGCCGCGTAGCGGTGGATCATCTCTCGCCAGGCCTTGCCGACCTCGAGCGGACGCTGCGCGTACTCGGCGGGCACGGGGGCGGCGGCGGCGCCGGTGGGGCTCGCGTGCCCGTAGCAGCCCGGCCAGTCCGGACAGCCTAGGCCCGCGGCGGTCAGGCGCACGTACGCCCCGAGCACCACGACGAGGAAGCACAGGAGCACCCCGGCGATCGCCAGGCGGCGCATCCAGCGGGCGACCGGCATGGTGTGTGTAACGCCCCCTCTTGCGGCCGTCAGCCGATGTGCGACAGCCTCAGCAGCTTCTTCAGGTCCTCGAGCAGGCCGCGAGGATTGTCCCTGACATCGTAGCTCATCATCAGGTTGCCGAGCGGGTCGACGACGAACACCGTGTGCTCATCCGGCGCGGGCAGCGCCGCGCGCAGCGCGGCGCCTGCCTCCCCGGCCGCGTCGATGAGCACGAGGCCCGGATAGGCGCGCCCGAGCTCCGCGCGCTCACAGCACCGCCCGGTGACCACGAGCACGCGCTCGACCCGCGTCATGTCGGCGTTGAGCGCGAGCCGCGTCTGGCGCATGAAGTAGAGCGCCCCCTGGCAGGACTGCCCGCACGCGCCCTCCTGCACGTACAGGAGCGACCACACCCCGCGCAGCGCGGGCGTGCCGTCCCGGGCCGACGCGCCGAGCGTCTCGTAGGGCAGTTGCAGCGGCGGCAGCGGCCGCGGCGGGGTGATGAGCGTGCCGTGGTTTACGCGCGCCGCGGGTCGCCAGGAGGTGCCGTAGTAGGTGAAGAAGGCGAGCGCGAGCGGCAGCAGGAACAGCCCCGCGAGCACGAACAGGGTGCGCAGGTTGCGCGCGCGCAGCGCCTGCTCCGGTCCGCTCACCGCGCCCCTGCGGCGCGATGGCGCCACGCGCCGACTCCCCAGAAGAGCGCGGCCATGAGCGCGAACACCCACCAGTTGATGGCGTAGGCGAAGTGCCGCAGCGGCGCCAGCCCCGGGGGCTGCCAGTCGCGCGCGTAGCCCTCGGGGGCGGCCGGATCGAGCAGCACGATGCGTTCCTCGAGCGGGGCGCCGAGCGCGGCGGCGAGCTCCGCCATGCTCGGGAAGGCGGTCAGCTTGGGCCACGGACCGCTCGGGGCGGCGTGCCCGAGGGCGAGCCCCGCGGCGGGCAGCTTCGCGAGGCGGCCCGACAGGCTCACCACCCCCGCCGTCGCCACGCTGACGTCGGGCAGGCGCGCGCGCGAGCCGGTGAAGGGCACCCAGCCGCGATCGACGAGCAGCGCCGCAGCGCCCGCGCGCTGAAGCGGCGTCAGCACCTCGTAGCCCGGGTTGCCGCGGTAGGAGCGGTTGTCGAGCAGGAACTGGTGCGCGCCATCGAGCGTGCCGCTCACCCTCACCCGCTGGTACGGCGGCAGCGCGGCGACGGGGCCCGCCCCGAGCGCGAGCACCTCCTCGGCGCCGCGCGCGAAGGCCGCGCGCTCCGCCTCGCGCGCGCGCCCCTTGTGCCACTGCCAGAACCCGAGGCGCACGAACCCGAGCACGGCGACCGCGGCGAGCAGCGTCAGGGCGAGGAAGCTCAGGCGCGCGCGCACGCCGGCCGGTGGTTGCCCGCGAGCGGGCGCACGTTAGACTGAAGCACCATGGGCGGAGTCATCTGGCTTTTGATTCTCGTGTGCCTCGCGGGGATCGTCGCGAGCCTCGGCACGGGGCTCTTCCAGCTCTCGCGCGGCACGGAGGAAGGGTCGCGCAAGCTCGCACGCGCGCTCACCATCCGCATCTCGCTCTCGGTCGCGCTCTTCATCCTGCTGCTCATCGCCTGGCGGCTCGGGCTCATCGCCCCGCACGACCTCGGCGGCGGGGCAGTGCAGCACCCCTAGGGGGTGCTAGAGCCAGTAGACGAAGATAAAGAGCCCGAGCCACACGACGTCGACGAAGTGCCAGTACCAGGCGACCGCCTCGAAGGCGAAGTGACGCTGGGGCGTGAAGTGCCCGCGCAGCACCCGAAGCCAGATGACCAGCAGCATGATCGCGCCGATCGTCACGTGCAGGCCGTGAAAGCCGGTGAGCATGAAGAAGGTCGAGCCGTAGATGCCGGTCGTCAGGCGCAGGCCCAGGTCACCGTAGGCCTCCCCGTACTCGTGGATCTGCAGGGCGACGAAGGTGAAGCCGAGCAGGAACGTGAGCGCGAGGAACAGCGCGAGGCGCCCGCGCCGGTTGGCGCGCAGCGCGTGGTGGGCGATGGTCACCGTGACGCCGCTCGTCAGCAGGATCGCCGTGTTGATCGCCGGGATCGGGATCGGCGCCATGGGCGAGAAGCTGCCGTTCTCGAGCCCGCCGACGTGCCCGGGACCGTTGGTCGGCCAGCCCGCCTCGAAGTGCGGCCAGAGGATGTAGTTGGTGAAGACCTTGACGCCCTCGCCGCCGAGCCACGGCACCGCGAGCACGCGCGCGTAGAAGAGCGCGCCGAAGAAGGCGCCGAAGAACATCACCTCGGAGAAGATGAACCACATCATGCCCATGCGGAAGCTGCGGTCCACCTGCAGGTTGAAGATGTGGTGCTGGCTCTCGTCGATCACCACCGAGAACCAGCCGAAGAACATGTAGGCGAGGATCAGCGCGCCCGGCACGAACAGCAGCGCCCCGTAGACGTCGTTCAGGTAGAGGATCGCCCCCAGCATGATCGTGAAGAGCGCCACCGAGCCGGTGATCGGCCAGCGGCTGTCGTGCGGGATGTAGTAGCGGGAGCTGTCGGAGGTGGGTGCGTTGGCCATTTGCTTGAGCTTTCCTGATTCCCTTGGGCGGTCCGCTAGCGGCGCGCGGCGACGCGCGAGGACTCGTCGTAGAACGTGTAGGCGAGCGTGATCATCTCGATGTGCTTCGGCAGCGCCGGGTCGATGATGAAGCGCACCGGCATGTTGCGTCCCTCGTCCCGCCGGAAGTGCTGCGGCGAGAAGCAGAAGCACTCGGTCTTGTGAAAGTAGGCGGCGACCTCGGAGGGGGCGATGTTCGGCACCGCCTGCGCGAGCGTGTCGCGGCCGGTGAGGTTGTGCGCGAAGAACTCCGCCGTGTACAGCTGCCCCGGGTGCACCTGGATGGTGCGCTTCACCGGGCGGAAGTCCCAGCTGCCGGCGCTCGCCACGTCCGCGAGGAACTCGACCGTCACCGTGCGGCCGAGGTCCGGGTGCTCAAGCGGGGCCACCCTGCGCAGCAGCTGCGTCTGGTCGCCGTAGCCGGTGACCGCGCACAGCACGCTGTAGAGCGGCACCAGCGCGAAGCCGAACCCGAAGCTGCCCGCCGCGATGGCGAGCAGCTTCACGGTGAGGCTGACGTTGGCGCGGCGCGGGTCGTTCATCTCAGGGCGCGCACCAGCGCGAGCGCGATGAAGCTCAGGTAGAAGCCGACCGCGATCAGCGTCCAGACGAGGGCGCTGCGGCGCACGCGCCGGCGCCGTGCGAACTGCTCCGCCGGCAGCGACACGCTCGCCATCAGTGCGCGGCTCCGCGGGCGATGACCGCCTCGGACGGCGGCTCCGGCCAGGAGTGGTACGGCGCCGGGGACGGCAGCTCCCACTCCAGCCCGTGCGCGCCCTCCCAGGCCTTGTTGCCGATCGGCGTGCCGGCGCGCACGCAGCGCCAGATGACGTACGGGAACAGCAGCTGCGAGAGCCCGAAGGCGAAGCCGCCGATCGAGGAAACCATGTTCCAGTCGGTGAACTGCACCGCGTAGTCGGGGATGCGGCGCGGCATGCCGGCGAGCCCGAGGAAGTGCTGCGGGAAGAACAGCACGTTGACGAAGATCGCCGACAGCCAGAAGTGCCACGTGGCGAGCGTCTGGTTGTACATCTTGCCGGTCCACTTCGGCAGCCAGTAGTACACCCCCGCCATGATGCCGAAGATCGCCCCCGGCACG
Source organism: Steroidobacteraceae bacterium (assembly GCA_036270915.1). Classification (GTDB taxonomy): domain Bacteria; phylum Pseudomonadota; class Gammaproteobacteria; order Steroidobacterales; family Steroidobacteraceae; genus 13-2-20CM-66-19. The sequence continues at coordinate 1,065 of DATBBQ010000051.1, read as the reverse complement.
AGCACGTAGTGGAAGTGCGCGACCACGAAGTACGTGTCCTGGTACTGGTAGTCGGCCGGCACGATCGCCAGCATGAGTCCCGAGAAGCCGCCGACCGTGAACAGGAACAGGAAGGCGAGCGCGAACAGCATCGGCGGCTCGAACGACAGCGACCCCTTCCACATGGTTGCCGTCCAGTTGAACACCTTCACCCCGGTCGGCACCGCGATCAGCATGGTCGAGAGCATGAAGAACAGCTGCGCGGCGAGCGGCATGCCCACCGTGAACATGTGGTGCGCCCAGACGATGAAGGACAGGAAGGCGATCGAGGCCACCGCGTACACCATCGCCTCGTAGCCGAAGAGCGGCTTGCGCGAGAAGGTCGGGATGATCTCCGAGACGATGCCGAAGGCCGGCAGGATGAGGATGTACACCTCCGGGTGGCCGAAGAACCAGAAGATGTGCTGGAACATCACCGGGTCGCCGCCGCCCGCGGCGGTGAAGAAGGTGGTGCCGAAGAAGTGATCGGTGAGCAGCATGGTCACGGCGCCCGCGAGCACCGGCATCACCGCGATCAGCAGGTACGCGGTGATGAGCCAGGTCCACACGAACAGCGGCATCCGCAGCAGGGTCATCCCCGGCGCGCGCATGTTCATGATCGTGACCACGACGTTGATCGCGCCCAGGATCGAGGAGGCGCCCATCATGTGGATGGCGAACACCAGCATCGGGAAGGAGGCCCCGGTCTGCAGCACGAGCGGCGGATACATGGTCCAGCCGCCGGCCGGCGCGCCGCCCGGCACGAAGAACGAGGACAACAGCAGCGTGAACGCGAACGGCAGGATCCAGAAGCTGAAGTTGTTGAGACGCGGCAGCGCCATGTCCGGGGCGCCCACCTGCATCGGGATCATCCAGTTCGCCAGCCCGGTCCACGCCGGCATGATCGCGCCGAAGATCATGATGAGCGCGTGCATGGTCGTCATGGTGTTGAACAGCTGCGGGTCGACCCACTGCATGCCCGGCCGGAAGAGCTCGAGGCGGATCACCATGGCCATCGCCCCGCCGACGAAGAACATCGTGCAGGCG
>DATBBQ010000050.1:0-36803 GCA_036270915.1 Steroidobacteraceae bacterium | reverse complement strand
GTGTACCGACGTTGGATCTTCCTCGTACAGGAAGGCCGGTGCGTGGCAGCAATGCGTTCGGCCTGCAACGTTCTACTCTGGTTGACCTGTTGGATACACAGACTGTCCCTCACTGCGGCGAGCGGCATCGTGGTCGACTGTACGGCCACCCCGACACGACAGTGAGCGGTGCAGCGCGCCTCCAAAGCGAATATACCTAATCAACCTGCAGGCTCCGAAGACACCGCTGCATGCGCATTAACCGCACTCTTAGGCGGCGAACAATCTCGCAAGTCCCCGAACCGTGTCGCGGGTCGCAAGACCGAGAGGATCGCAAATGCAACGGAGGTAATGCGAGCGCGATGCACGATCCATGGCCGCAACTTGCCTTGTTTCATACGGGGTGAAGGCCTAACAGTGGTTGGGGTGTCCGTAAGCGGCCCGTGCTCCTCTGCCGCGGGCGCCGGTAGCCCCCATGAGCCCACGGCGCGATTGAGGCGCATTGCGCGCCACTCTTGTGCTTTGTGTTTCCTCACACTTCTGGGTTCCGCTTGCTTGTGGGCGCAGGTTCGTGATGAGGCTGACAACGCGCCATCAAGTGTCAGCTGGCTCGCAAGTCTCGGCGATCAAGAGACTTTCCGTGCAGCCCACCTGACCCGAGCGGAGCGAGAACAGATCCTCGAACAAGTTCAGAGAACCTCTTTCGACATTCCAGACGACTGGCAATCGGAACTGCGAGTTCGCCGCATTTCCCTTGGAGGGTCGAAGGGGTTAGTTATCCGAGGCACGAGCCTCCTCTGCGGTGGAACGGGAAATTGCCAGACTTGGGTATTTCGCCTCTCACACGATGCTTGGTTCAACTTATTCGATGACGAGGCTCCTATAGTCTCGGGACTTGGCTTCGAACACGCTACTACGCTCAGCATTGAGAACCTTCTTGTCAGGATGAATAGATCGGCTCAAGAAGAACTATGGATTTTGTTCAAGTTCGATGGCAGACACTACCGGCAAGGCCATTGCTACAACGTCTCCGTCAAAGCAGCAGGCGCGGAGGATTTTATGAAGGTACCCTGCGAATGACTGCTCCGCGACAGTGGCTCGCTGTGATTGGCGCGGACCATCGATGCTTCCCGCTGACCGACGTTTGGCAGGGGATGCTGATGCTGCAAAGAAGACGGTCGACATGTTCCACGTTACGATCGTCTCGCCCGAGAGTACGCGAGAGATCGATAGCGTCACTGTGACAATTCATGACGGGCGGATCCAAAGCATCTCCAGCACGGCAAGCGCCGCCCCGGCGAGCGGGCCGACTGCCGTACAGAGGCTCGACGGCACCAACCTGTATTTGATTCCGGGCTTGATCGACAGCCATGTGCACCTCGGGGGAATCCCTGGGATGACCGACGAGCAGGAAAAGGCTCACCCCGACATCGCCCGCGCGGCACGTGATACGTTTCCTCGCAGCTATCTCTATTCCGGTTTCACGACACTCATCGACTTGATTTCGACGCCCGAGCGGATGGCCCGCTGGAAGAGCCATGACCCCGTGCCCGAGACGTATCTAACTACCTGCCGAAGGAAAGCCGCTATACGGCAATGCCTTACTGGCTTGTGGAAGCGCCCACGACCGGTTCCACCCTGCCGCCAGGTGCGACAGCCAGTGAGCACACGCCACAGGCCGTGGTCACCCGCATGCGGACGGCGCGATCTGCGTTAAGACGTTCTTATCGAGTAGTCGGTGATCCTTCACAGCGAAACTGAGTGCGTGCGAGAGCGCTGCGATATAGCGATTAATCGTGGCACCCGAGCGCTGGTATCGCTTACTGGCTGCGTTTTCGTGGGGTCCGCCGTGCGTAAAGGTCTCCTGTGCCAGTGCATCGCGAGCGGCGGAAATCCGGTCGGCAGTCACCTCTGCAAGTGAAAGTCTTGCAAACTGTCGGTCCACCATTTGAGTTGCCGTTCGCGCGTCGTGCGTTCGCTGTCGTCGAAGCGCCTGGGCTCGTTCAACACCGTCTTCGTGTAATCCTCAAGCAGCGCATCGAAGCGCGTGCATCTTGCTACGGCATGCGGAAGCGGCGGCTCTCCCGTATTGCTGACTCCACCGAGGCCGCCAGGCTTGTGCCTCCCTGCGATTAGGAAAGCTGGCTGACTCTTGGGGCCGGCCTTTGAGTCGGACTTGTACGCGATAGAAAACCTGACCGGTCGAGGGCGAGACGAGGCGTTGAATCGAGGCCATGATTGGGCCATCCGGTGCACTTCAATTGCACCGAATCTGCACTCGGTGCCAGTTTTCGGTGCATTAGCGTAGATAACTAATTGATTTTGTTATGGGGCGTGACGGAATCGAACCGTCGACCAGCGGATTAAAAGTCCGATGCTCTACCGACTGAGCTAACGCCCCGGAAATCGTATTCTCGGCCTGGGCCGCGCGGGGGCGGCATGATACTACAAGGCCTGATAGCGGGTCGGATCCGCCAGTCCCGCGGAGGCAAAGCCAGCGCGGCGCAGCCGACAGGCATCGCAGTGTCCGCATCCCCTGCCCTGCGTATCGGCCTGATAGCAGGACACGGTCTGCGCGTAATCGACGCCGAGGTGAGTGCCGGCACGAATGATGTCCGCCTTGCTCCAGTGAATGAGGGGCGCATGCAAGGTGCACGTGGCCCCTTCCACCCCTGCCTTGGTGGCGAGCACGGCGAGTCGCTGGAAGGCGGCTATGAACTCCGGCCGGCAATCCGGGTAGCCGCTCGAATCGAGCACATTCACCCCGACGTATATGTGCGTGGCGGCGAGCACCTCGGCCCAGGCGAGCGCGAGCGACAGCATGATCGTGTTGCGCGCCGGGACATACGTGACCGGGATCCCGCTGGTCGGCGTCTCCGGCACGGCGATCGACGGATCGGTCAGAGCCGAGCCGCCTATTCCGGCCAAGTCGACGTGCATCACGCGGTGTTCGATCGCGCCTGCGAGACGCGCGATCCGCCGCGCCGCCTCGAGTTCGGCCGCGTGGCGCTGCCCATAGTCGACCGAGAGCGCGTAGCAGGCGAAGCCTTCGCTGCGGGCGATCGCCAGCGCGGTTGCCGAGTCGAGCCCCCCCGACAGCAACACCACGGCACGCGCCCCTGTAGGGTCATTTCCCAGGAACATTCCCCCACAGGTACTTGTGCAACTGGATCTGGAAGCGCACCGGCAGGCGATCCGCCAGTATCCAGTCGGCCAGGTCGCGCGCCGCAAGCTGCTCGTGGCTCGGGGAGAACAGCACCGTGCAGCCGCTCGGAATTTGCAGCTCGCCGAGCCGCGCACGACTCCACTCGTAGTCGCGGCGGTCGCAGATCACGAACTTCACCTGATCCTCGGGGGCAAGCTGCGCCAGCTCCTCGTAGCGGTTGCGCCGCTCCTCGCCGGATCCGGGGGTCTTGACGTCGACGACCTTGATAACCCGCCGATCGACGGCCGCGAGCGCCATGGCACCGCTCGTCTCGAGCGAGACGCGGAATCCGGCGTCACAGAGGGCGAGCAGCAGTGCCGTACAGCCCTTCTGCGCCAGGGGCTCGCCGCCCGTCACGCATACGTAGTGGGTGCCGAACTCGCGCACGCGCGCGATTATCGCTTCCTCCTCCCACCACTCCCCGCCGTGAAAGGCGTAGGCGGTGTCGCAGTACTGGCAGCGCAGCGGACAGCCCGTGAGGCGCACGAACACCGTGGGCACGCCCACCGTGTCGGCCTCACCCTGAAGGGAATGGAAGATCTCGGTGATCTTGAGCCGTGCCACGCGCGCACCATGCGGGGTCGTTCGAGGCGTTGCTACTCGGGAATGCGGCGCAGCCGATCGGCCGCAAGCCGCGCCGAGTCCGTACCGGGGAACTTCTTGGTCACCTCGGTGAGGGTCGACTTGGCGGCCGGATACTGCTTCTGCGCGAACTGTGCGTAGCCGAGCTTCAGCAGCGCATCCGGCGACTTGCGCGAGTCGGGCCACTTCTTCAGGAGGGTGCGAAAGGCACTGCCGGCCGACTCGTAGTCGCGGTTGACGTAGTACGCCTCGCCCAGCCAGTACTGCGCACTGTCAGCGAGCGAGCTCTGCGGGTAGTTGCCGAGAAAGTCCTTGAACCCGGTGATGGCCACTGAATAGCTGCCCGCCTTGAGAGCGTCAAAGGCCTGCGAGTAGACCGCCTGTTCGGTCGAGGACGGTCCCGCATTCGCTGCCGCGCCAGCCGCCGCCCCGGCCGCCGCTCCGACCGCGGCGCCGCCGGCCGCGGCGGCGCCTCCGCCGAGACGTTTGTCGAGGTCGCTGTACAGGTCGCGTTGCTGTTTGCCGAGTGCTTCTTCGCTGTGTTCGAGTTCCTCAATGCGGCCGCGCAGCTCGCGCAGCGTGTTCTGCATCTCATCGAGCTGCTGTGACATCTCGACCTGATTGTTGAGGCCGCGCTCGATGCGCGCCATGCGCGTGTCCAGCTGATTCACCTCGGGCTGCAGGTCCTTTGCCGGCTCGCTCGCGCATCCGGCGATCAGGGCGGCGCCGAGCGCCAGGAGAACTACGCGCATGGCGGCTACCTATTGCTTCGGCGCCGCCGCCGGAGCGGGGGCGGACGCCGGGGTCAGGTAGACGATCTCGACGCGGCGGTTCTTGGCCCACGCGGCCTCGTCGTGCCCGGGCACGGCTGGACGCTCCTCGCCGTAGCTGACCGTCGTGATCTGGATGTCGAGCGCACCCTGCAGCAGCAGCGCACGGCGCACCGCCTGGGCACGCCGTTCGCCGAGACCGATGTTGTACTCGCGCGAGCCGCGCTCGTCGGTGTGCCCCTCGAGCCGCACGCGCGCGCTGTTGTTGGCGGCGAGGAACTTCGCGTGCGCCGCCACCACGTCAGTGCCGCCGCCCTTGATCTCGCTGCTGTCAAAGTCGAAGTAGATGACGCGCGTCGCGAGCAGGCCGGCCTGGGGGCCGGCGGCCTCCTGGTCGGCATTGGCTCCGCCCGAGGCGTTGGCCTCATTCGCGCCCTTGCCCTCCGTGGCGGCGTTCTCCTGCCCGGACGCAGCGGGGGCTTCCGCCTTCTTGGGCGTGCTCTTGCAGGCGCCCAGTCCCAGGGGGACCGCCAGCAGCAGGACGAACAGTATCCGACGCATGGATGGTTTTTCCGCCATTCGCTCTTCCTCCGCAGTAAACAACTTCGCCTTAGGGGACGAACGGTCCCCAGGCCGGTTCGCGCACTTCCCCCTGCGCCGACCTGAGCCGCAGGCCCGTCAGCCCGTCAGTGGAGACGGTCGCGAGCGCCCCGCGCGCGCCTTCGCGCTCCGCATATATAAGTGTAGCCCCATTGGGCGCGAAACTCGGCGATTCGTCGAGCCGGCCGTGCGAGAGCACGCGCGTGGAACCGTTGGCCAACTCCATCACCGCGATGCGGTAGCTGCCGTTGTCCAGGGTCACCATGGCCAGCAGCGCTCCGTCGGGCGAGACGCGCGGCCGGGCATTGTAGGAGCCACCGAACGTGAGTCGTTTGGGGTGCGCGCCCGCCTGGGCGGCGATCTGGTAGACCTGCGGCGAGCCGGCGCGGTCGGAGGTGAAATACAGCGTGCGTCCGTCGGGCGACCACACCGGCTCGGTGTCGATTGCCGGGTCGTCGGTGATGCGCGTCAGGTTCTGGTTGCCGAGATCGAGAACATAGATGTCAGGGTTGCCGGAGCTGCCGCCGAGCGTCAGCGCGAGTTTCTTGCCATCGGGCGACCACTCCGGCGCGCCGTTCACGCCGGCGCGCGCGGACACCTGACGGCGCTCGCCGGTGCGCACCAGCTGAACATATACCGCCGCGTGCTTGGTCTCGAACGACACGTAGGCAAGCCACTGTCCGTCGGGAGACCAGGCGGGCGACATGAGCGGGAAGCGCGACTCGAGGACCAGATGCTGGTTGGCGCCGTCGGCATCCGCCACGATCAGCTGATAGCGCTGCGCCGGAGGCTCGCCCTCGACCTGCACGTAGGCTATACGCGTGGCGAAGGCGCCGCGCACGCCGGTGATCTTCTGGTAGATGGCGTCGCTCACCCGGTGCGCGGCGTTGCGCAGCGCACCCGGTGCACCCGCGAAGCGCTGCGAAGCGAGTTTCGCGCCGGTGAGCGTGTTGACCAGATCGAAATCGACCGCGAGATTGCCGCCGTCGAGCGCGGTGACGCGACCGACGACCACGTAGTCCGCACCGGCACCCTTCCAGGCTGCCGCCGACACTTCCTCGGCGCGATTCGCGGAGGCCGGCATGCGCTCGCGCGCGAGCCCCTTGAAGCGACCGCTGCCTTCCAGGTCGTGCTCAACCACCTCCGCCACGTCGAGGCCACCGTCCTGCGGGTCGGCACGTGAGAAAGGCACGACCGCGATCGGCACCGGATCGCGCACTCCGGAGGTTATCTCGATCTCGAGCGCGGCATGCGCCGCGCGCGCCCCGGCCAACGCGAGCGCGAGCACGGCGAGCGCGGCGAGCCACGCGGGAAGCAACACAGGGGAGCGGGTAACGGCCATCGGCGTCAGTCCGGCTTGAAGTTAATGGTGAGATTGCGGTCAAACATCGCCGGGTCCGGCGGCGGCGGCAGCGGTGAGGCACGGTAGACCGCCACCTCGATCGATTCACGCACCGCCTGGTCGCCGTTACATTCTCCGATATCAACCTTCGTCACTTCCCCTCCCGGGACCTGAGTCACATGCAACACGCATTGTATTCCGGCCCGCGCCGTCGGCGGGCGCAGCCACGCGCGATTGATCTTCGCGGCGATCTGTGCCTCCCATCCGGCGAGGGCGGGACCGGTGCGCGCCTGGGCCGCGTGCTCCTCCGCGGCGAGGCTGCGCCGTAGATCCGCCTCGGTCTCGCGCTCCTCGGCCTCCTGCGTGGCGCGCTGCTTCGCCACGGCCGCCTCCTGCGCCTTGCGCTCCTTTTCCGCGCGCTCCTCGGCCTGGCGCTGCTCCTCCGCCTTGCGTTGCGCGGCCGCCTGCTCCGCGAGCGCCGCCTCCTGCGCGGCCCGCTGCTCGGCAGCTTGCTGCTCCTGTGCGGCGGCGTCGGCCTGCTGCCGCTCCTGCTCGCGCTGCTCCAGCTCCTCCGCAGTCGGCGGCGGCGGTCCCTCGGGTTCGGGCGGCACCTCTTCGGGCGCGGCCGGCGGCTGCGGCGGCGCCTGCGGCGTACCCTTCACGGACTTCGCATCGACGACCGTCGCCTCGATCGCCAGCGTCGGCGCCGGCTGCGGCGGGCGACGGAAGAGGATCCATCCGTATACGAGCGCGCCGAGCAAGGCGCCGTGTAACAGCACCGAGAGGCCCAGCGATACCCAGCGATCACGCGCGCGCGGCATTGGGAGTGCGCATCAGCTCCTGTGACGCGCCGGCGGAGGCAACGGCTCGGTAATGAACCCGATCTTGCGCGCCCCGGCGTGCTGCAGCAGGACCATCGCCTGCACCACCCGTCCATAGGCGACGGCGCTGTCGGCCTTCACGAGCACCGGCGTTTCCGGCTCCCGCCCGAGCACCGCGGTAGCGCGTGCCGCCGCCGTGTCGTCATCCAGCGCGCCTTGTGGGTTATCTCCGACGTTAAGGTAAAGCCGGCCGGCGCGGTCGACTGATAACACCAGTGGTTGGAGCCGCTGCGCCTCGATCGGTTCCGCGGCTGCCTTGGGCAGGTCCACCTTCACGCCCTGGGTGAGCAGCGGGGCCGTGATCATAAAGATGATGAGCAGCACCAACATGACGTCGATGTAAGGGACGACATTGATCTCGCCCATCAGCCGCCGGCCACGCGAGGTCTGCGCCACGATCAGCGCCCCTGAGTCACGGGAGTATTGCCTGCACGCCCGGCGTGACGCTGCAGGATGGTCGAGAACTCCTCGATGAAGGCATCGAAGCGCATCTCCAGGCGCGTCACCTGGTCGGCGAAGCGGTTGTAGCCGACCACGGCAGGAATGGCCGCAAACAATCCGATCGCGGTCGCCACCAGCGCCTCCGATATGCCCGGGGCGACCATGGCGAGTGTTGCCTGCTGTACGTTACCGAGCGAGGAGAAGGCGCTCATGATGCCCCATACCGTGCCGAACAGCCCGACATAGGGGCTGGTGCTGCCGACGGTCGCCAGGGTGGCGAGGCTGTGCTCCAGACGGTCGATCTCTTTCAGTTGCGCGACCCGCATGGCGCGGCGTGAGCCCTCGAGCAGCTGGTCGGGTGCTGCCGCGCCCTGACGCAGGCGGGCGAACTCGCGGAAGCCGAACTCGAAGATCCCGGCCATGCCGGTCGCGCCTCCGGCTGACTCGATGGCGCGATACAGCTGCGCCAGATCGTCGCCCGACCAGAAGCGCGCCTCGAAGCGGTCCGCGTCGCGGCGCGCGCGCGCAATCACCGTGCGCTTGCTGAAGATGATCGCCCAGGAGCCGAGCGAGGCCGCCAGCAGGATACCGATGACGATCTGTACCGGGACACTGGCCTGAAGCACCAGGCGCACGATCGACAGCTGCTCACCCATGGACCTTAACTCTCCCCGGAAATGGCCTGCACGATGAAGCCCGGCAGGCGTTTGGGACGCAGCGTACGGGCATCGACGCAGGCGACCCGCACGTTCGCCTCCACCAGGAGCTGCCGGCCCGCGCGCCGGTGGATCTCCTGCAGGAAGCGCAGCGACGCCGGCCCCTCGGCCTGCGGCGCACAGCTGATCTCGAGCTCATCGTCGAGGCGCGCCGGGGCGCGGTAGTCGACCTGCACGCTCACGACCGTAAAGAGAATCCCGGGCTCGCGCGAGAGCTCCTGCTGCGAGTGACCGAGCGCGCGCAGCCACTCGGTGCGGGCACGCTCCAGATAGCGCAGGTAGTTGGCGTAATAGACGATCGCGCCGCCGTCCGTATCCTCCCAGTAGACACGCGCCGGCCAGGAGAACTCCCTCACCGCGGGTCCTCGAACAGCTGCAGCGTGCTCGCCGCGCGCTCGGGCGGTTTGATGCCAAAGTGCAGATACGAGGCGCGCGTCACCATGCGCCCACGCGCGGTACGTACGAGGAACCCCTGCTGGATCAGGAAGGGCTCCGTGACGTCCTCGAGCGTGCCGCGCTCCTCGCCGAGCGCTGCGGCGAGACTGTCGATGCCGACCGGACCGCCCTCGAAGCGCTCGATGATCGCGGTGAGGAGCTTGCGGTCGAGGGTATCGAAGCCCTGACGATCGACCTCGAGCAGGTCGAGAGCGGCGTCGGCGACCGGCTCGTCGATGCGCCCGTCGGCGCGCACCTGGGCGTAGTCGCGTACCCGGCGCAGGAGGCGGTTGGCGATGCGGGGTGTGCCGCGCGAGCGCTGGGCGATTCGCCGGGCGCCGCCCTCCTCAATAGCGACGCCGAGGATGGCCGCCGAGCGCTTGACGATGCGCTCGAGGTCCTCCACGCCGTAGAACTCCAGGCGCTGCACGATGCCGAAGCGGTCGCGCAGCGGCGAGGTCAGGAGGCCGGCGCGCGTCGTGGCGCCGACCAGCGTGAACGGCGGCAGATTCAGCTTGATCGAGCGCGCCGCCGGGCCCTCGCCGATCATGATGTCGAGCTGGTAGTCCTCCATAGCCGGATACAGCACTTCCTCGACCACGGGCGCGAGGCGGTGAATCTCATCGATGAACAGGACGTCGCGCGCCTGCAGATTGGTGAGGAGCGCCGCGAGGTCCCCCGGTCGCTCGAGCACCGGACCGGAGGTCTGGCGCAGGCTGACGCCGAGCTCGGCGGCGATGATGTGCGCGAGCGTGGTCTTGCCCAGCCCCGGGGGGCCGAAGATCAGCACGTGATCGAGCGCTTCGCCGCGGCCCCGTGCGGCCGTGATGAAGATCTCGAGCTGCGTTTTTACGGGCGCCTGGCCGACGTACTCGCTCAGGCGGCGCGGGCGGATGGCCCGTTCGACGGCCTCCTCCTCGGCGGTGGCGCTGGCGCTGATGATGCGTTCCTCGGTCACGGTCGCTGCGATTACTCCCGCACCGCGCTCTTTAGGGCGCGGCGGATCAGCTCCTCGGTGGAATGTGTACCGGGAGCCACGCCTTTCAGCAAGCGCGTCGCCTCCGCGGGCCGGTAACCGAGCGCGACCAGCGCATCGAAGGCCTCGGTCTGCGCGGTGGTGCCGCCCTCGGCGACGGGCAGGGAGCTGCCCTGCGCGGCGGTAACGAGCCGGTCGCGCATCTCGACGATGAGGCGCTCGGCGGTCTTGCGGCCAACGCCCGGGACACGGGTGAGCGTCGCGATATCCTGGTTATGCACGCAGTGCGCGAAGGCCGTGACGCTGATGCCCGAGAGCAGTGCGAGCGCAATCTTCGGCCCCACCCCCGAGACCTTGATGAGGCTGCGGAACAGCCGGCGCTCCTCCTCGCTCGCGAAGCCGTAAAGCACGTGCGCGTCCTCGCGCACCACGAGGTGCGTGAGCAGGCGCACCTCCTCGCCCAGCGCCGGCAGCTGAAAGAAGGTCGACATCGGCGCTTCCACCTCGTAGCCGACACCGCCGACCTCGACGGTCAGCTGCGGCGGTGTCTTGGAGGTGATGCGGCCGCGCAGCGAGCCAATCATCGCTGAGCCCGCACCGTCGCCGCGTCGGCGAGTGCCAGCAGCCCGAGCGCACGCGTGTGCGCGTGGCACACGGCCACCGCGAGTGCGTCCGCCGCGTCGGTACCGGGACGCTCGCGCAGCGCGAGCAGCACCCGCACCATGTGCAGGACCTGCAGCTTCTCGGCCGCCCCCGATCCGACCACCGCGAGCTTGATGGCGCGCGGGGCGTACTCGAACACGGGCACCCCCTGGGGGATGGCACACAGGGCCGCCCCGCGCGCCTGCCCGAGCTTCAGCGCACTGTCGACGTTGCGGCTGACGAACACGCGCTCGACGGCGACCTCGGCCGGGTGGTGCTCACCCATGAGCGCCTGCAGGCCCTCGAAGATGAGACGCAGGCGTGCCGCGGGCGCGGCGTGCGCGACATTCAGGCACCCGTGCGCGAGGACGAGGAACTCCCGGCCGCGGCACTCGATCAGGCCGAAACCCGTGCGCCGCGAGCCCGGGTCGAGCCCGAGGATTCGCACGTTCGCGGCCGGGGCGACGCGCGCGCCGGCGGCGGCGGGATCAAAGGCGCGCCAGGACCTCGTCCGGTATCTCGACATTCGAATTGCAGTCCCGGGTCAGCATAGGCCGGCCATTTCGGCGGGCATCAGGGTAACGGAAAACAAAGACTTACGCATTCACAGATCCTGCCGGTCGCGCCCCTTTCCGGGGGCATCGGAGATCATCGCCAGACCCTGACGGATTTCGTGCGCGTAGGGGGCCTAGACGAGGTAAGCGCGCCGGATAGGGGGCGGCGCGCCTCAAGGCTGGATAAGCTGCCAGCCTTCGCAAAAGGAGATAGCTCATGGTTACGAACGACCTCATTTCAGCAGCGGCCGTGATCGCGGCTCCACTCGCCGTGCAATCCTTCAACTCGGGAGGCCTGCCGCCGGAGAAGATCCGCGAGATCGCCCACCTGGCGATGGAGATGGTGAAAGAGATCGAGCGCGAGGCGCGGCAGGCATACAACAAGTGACTCGCTTGCGGCGCGCTCGGGCTTCTGAACGATGCTTACAGCTCCTCGAGGCGGGCACCCTGCGCGTAGAGCGCTCGTGGGACCACCGCGGCAAGAGTTCGTGGAACCCAAGACCAAAGCCGGCATTCGTTGCGTTCCGCTGAGCGGCTGGTTCGTGACGGAACTCAAAGCCCACCGCAAGCGGACGTCAGGCACGGGTCTCGTATTCCCCAACCGAGTCGGGAAGCCCCTGCACCCGTGCAACGTTGCGTTGCGGGTCTGGCGGCCGCTCGGGAGCGTGCCGGCGTGGCGTCGCTGGACATGTACTCGCTGCGGCACACGTTCGCGAGCCTCGGGCGAGTCGCTGGAGAGAGCGCCTTCAACGTGTCGCGGATGATGGGGCACAGCCGAAGCACGCCGGTAGATCAATCTATGCCCGCTCGATGCAGTCAGGGGTCGCGAGTGCTGCAGAGAGTGTCACGGCTCGTGCGCTGGGCATGAAGCCTCAGCTGCGGGTGATCGACGGCGGGATTCCGCGGGACGTTAGAGAGCCGTTAGATAGAGCGCCCGTCGAGAGTCAGTCAAAGTCCTTAACTGGTTGATTCATATGCGGGACAGGACCTCGTCCGGTATTTCACCATTCGAATAGACGTCCCGTACTTCGCTGAGGCCCTCGAGCGCCTCGAGCAGCTGCATCATGTGCTCGGCGCTCTCGCCGCGCAGCTCGATCGAAGTCGCGGCCCGCTGGGTTACTTCGGCGCTCGCGGGGCTGAAGCCGTGGTGCGTGAGGACCGCGCGCACGGTATCGAACTCGAACGGGTCCGCGAGCACTTCCACGGACCGGTCGGCGTTCGCGACCACGTCCTCGGCTCCGGCCTCGAGCGCGACGCGCATCAGCTGCTCCTCATCCGTGCCCGGCGGGTACGTCATGAGCCCTACGGTGTTGAAGAGGTAACTCACCGAGCCGTCGGCGCCGAGCTGCCCGCCGTGCTGCAGGAAGGCGCGGCGCACCTCGGCGCGGATCCGGCCGTGATCCTCGCCCAGGCAGTCGACCATCACGGCCGCACCGCCCGGCCCGTAGCCCTCGTAGCGCACGCTCTTGAGTGCGCCGAGGTCCTGTCCGCGGCACTCGGCACGCTTGCGGGCCTGCACGCGCTCGCGGCGACGAAGATTCGCCCACTTGCTGTGTCCCGCCATGGCCTGAGACCGCCGTAAAAACAGTCGCGTATGATAGCGGCAATCCCGCGCCGGCAACACGCCGGCACGCGCCCATCCGCCGCCGTACGAGCCCTCGCCGTGGAAGCCAGCCTCTCCTGTCCGCCGCCGCTGCGCGAGGCGATCGAGCACGCGCGCGCCACGCTGGTCGGCGCCGACGGCGCGGCCACGGAGGCGCTCGCAGCCGCGGCGGAGGCGGCGGCGATCATCGGCGCCCTCACCGGGAGCGAGGAGCTCTCACTCGCGCTCCTCGCGCGCGCCGCCCTGAGCGGCGCGAACGGTGCGGCGCACGCCTTACCCGCGGTGATCGGCGAGCAGGCGCTGGGGGTGGCGCAGGCCCTGCAGCGCCTGGGCACGCTCGGATTGCCGCGCCACTGGTCGCCGGCCGCCGGACTCGACACGCGACAGACCGAGACGCTGCGCAAGATGCTGCTCGCCGTGGTCAGCGACCCGCGCCTGGTGCTGGCCCGGCTCGCCGAGGAGCTCGTGTCGCTGCGCCACGCACGCTCTCTGCCCGCGCCCGAGCGCGCGCGGCGGGCGCTCGAGGCGCGCGCCGTGTACGCACCGCTCGCCAACCGCCTCGGGGTGTGGCAGCTGAAGTGGGAGCTCGAGGACCTGGCCTTTCGCTATCTGGAGCCGGAGGAGTACCGGCGCGTGGCGGCGGCGCTCAACGAGCGCCGCGCCGACCGCGAGCACTACATCGCCGCGCTGTGCGCGGAGCTGCGTGCGGCCCTGGCTGCCGGCGGGGTCGACGCGCAGGTCCACGGACGTCCGAAGCACATCTACAGCATCTACCGCAAGATGCAGCGCAAGCAGCTCGCGTTCACGCAGCTCTTCGACGTGCGCGCCGTGCGCGTCGTGGTCGCCACGGTGCCGCAGTGCTACGCGGCGCTCGGCATCGTGCACGGGCGCTGGCCGTACATCCCCGGGGAGTTCGACGACTACATCGCGACCCCGAAGGGCAACGGCTACCGCTCGATACACACCGCCGTCATCGGCCCGCACTCAAAGAGCGTCGAGGTGCAGATCCGCACCGAGGAGATGCACGAGCACTCCGAACTCGGCGTCGCCGCGCACTGGAGCTACAAGGAGGGCGGTCCGCGCGACGCGCAATACCAGCGCAAGATCGAGTGGGTGCGGCGCCTGCTCGAGCCGCAGGAGCGGGCGCGCGCGGACGCCGACCGTGACCTGATCGAGGGCATGGGGAGCGAGCTGTTCGCCGACCGCGTGTACGCCCTGACGCCCAAGGGCGAGGTGATCGACCTGGCGCACGGGGCGACGCCGCTCGACTTTGCCTACGGCGTACATACCTCGCTCGGACACCGCTGCCGCGGCGCCAAGGTCAACGGGCGAATCGTCCCGCTCAGCCACCCGCTCGCCAACGGCGAGATAGTCGAGATCATCACCGGCAAGCACGAGGCGCCGAGCCGCGACTGGCTGGCGCCGGAGCAGGGCTACCTGGTGTCGGCACGCAACCGCGGCAAGGTGCGCGCCTGGTTCCGCCGCCAGGACGTCGGGGAGAACCGCCGCGCCGGCCGCGCCCTTGCCGAGCGCGAGCTCTCGCGCGTCGGGGTACGCGCCGAGCAGTTCGCCGCGCTCTCGCGCGAGCTTCGGGCGCGCGATACCGAACACCTCTACGAGCTGCTCGGCGAGGGGGAGATCACCGTGACGCAGCTGCTGCAGGCGGCGACGCGGCTCACCGCCCCCGCCCCCGCGCCGCGGCCCGCACGACCGGCGAGCGCGCGCCGGCGTACCTCGGCCATCGAGGTCGAGGGCGTGGGCGACCTGCCGACCACGCGTGCGCGCTGCTGCGCGCCCCTGCCGCCGCAGCCGATCGCCGGCTACGTCACCCTGGGGCGCGGCGTCACGGTGCACGCGCGCGACTGTCCGAGTCTTGCGCGCATGAGCGCACGGAAGCCCGACCGGGTCCTCAAGGTCGAGTGGGCGAGCGATACCGCCGGCACCCTCGCGGTGGAGCTGGCCGTGAATGCCTACGACCGGCGCGGGCTCCTGCGCGACCTGACGGACGTGCTCGCCGCCGAGCGCCTGAGCATCGAGGCCGCCACCACGCGCACCGACCGCGCTAGCGGTATCGCCCACGTCAACCTGACGGTGGCCGTCACCGGCCTCGAGCAACTCGCCCGGGTGCTGCGCCGTCTCGCGCTGGTCGCGAACGTGATCGAGGCGCGCCGGCGCCAGTGAGTCCCGTCAGCGGTTAGGGGCGTCGATCGAGCGCTTGTCGGCCGCGAGCGCGGCCTCGTGCACGGCCTCCGCGAGAGTCGGGTGTGCGTGGATCGTGCGCTGCAGATCCTCGCTGCTCGCCGAGTATTCCATCGCGAGCACCGCTTCCGCGATCAGCTCGCCGGCCAGGGGGCCGACGATGTGCACGCCGAGGATCTCGTCGTCGTCACGCGCGGCGACGATCTTGGCGAAACCCGACGCCTGCTCCATGGCACGCGCGCGGCCGCTCGCGAGAAAGGGAAATACACCCGTCTTGTACTCGCGCCCGCTCGCCTTCACCTGCTCCTCGGTCTCGCCCACCCAGGCAATCTCCGGGGCGGTGTAGATGACGGAAGGGATCACCCTGTAGTTCATCTCCCCGTACTTGCCGGCGATCAGGTCGGCAACCATGACGCCCTCTTCCTTGCCCTTGTGCGCGAGCATCGGCCCACGCACGCAGTCACCGATCGCGTACACGCCTTGCGCGCCCGTGCGGCAGTGCTCGTCGACCTTGATGAAGCCGCGCTCGTCGAGCGTCACGCCGGTATCGGGGCCGAGGAGGTCCTTGGTGTAGGGACGGCGGCCGATCGCCACGACGAGACGATCGACCGTGACGCGCTGCTCGCCCGAGGCGTCGCTGTAGCTGACCTCGACCCCCGCGGGTGTCACTTTCGCGCCGCCCACCTTGGCGCCGAGACGGATATCCAGCCCCTGCTTCTTCAGGTGCCGCAGTGCCTCCTTGGCGAGCTGCTGGTCGGCGAACGCGAGAAAGTCCGGCAGCGCCTCCAGCACCACGACCTCCGAGCCCAGGCGCCGCCACACGCTGCCCAGCTCCAGGCCGATGACGCCGGCGCCGATGACGCCGAGACGCTTCGGTACGGCGTCGAAATCGAGCGCGCCCCAGGAGTCGACGATCTCGGGCGCCTTGAAGGGCGCCGAGCGCAGCTCGACCGGGGCGGAGCCCGAGGCGAGCACCACGTTCTTCGCACTCAGGGTGCGCTTGCTCCCGTCATGCGCGGTGAACTCGACCTTGTGACCGGCGAGGAGCTTGCCGTGACCTTGAAGCGGGGTGACGCCCGCGGCCTTGAAGAGCGTGAGAATGCCCTGGGTCATGGTGCGCACCACTCCGGTCTTGCGCTTCTGCATCTGCGCGAGGTCCAGCTGCGCGCCCGACACCTTGATGCCGTGGACCGAGAATTCCGATTGCAGGCGGTAGTACAGCTCGCTCGACTCGAGCAGCGCCTTGGAAGGGATGCAGCCCGCGTTCAGGCAGGTTCCGCCAAAGGCCGGCGTACCGTCCTTATTCTTCCACTCATCGATACAGGCGACGGTGAGCTTGTTCTGCGCTGCGCGGATCGCCGCCGGGTAACCCGCCGGACCCCCGCCGATCACGATGACGTCGAAGGAGTCAGTCGCCGCTTGTTGTTTGTCGTTAGGCATCGATCGCCACCGCGAGTTTTGGGGGCCGGAACCCTAGCACAAAGGAATCGGAGCCGAAGGCACGGCACGGACGAGCGCCGGGCCTTCCGCCGCGCCCCAAGATAGATGGGGGCGCGAAGACCGCTTTCCAGGGGTCCTTGGGGGCGGCGATCTCAAGAACAATCAGTTCGTTACGCGGCGAACCTCGTGTCCTGAACGAGATCGCGCACCCTCGCAGCCGCGGCGGCAAGCCATGGCGGGTGTCACAAAAGTGCCACGTCCCGGTCATAGGCTGCCCGTCCGCCTCCTTCCCCGAGTGTGAGCCATGAGCAGCATTGCCGCCGACACCGTCGTCAGCCCCCGCCCGGCGCGGCCGAGCTTCGACCGCAAGCCCAGCCGCACGACGGTCACGGTGTTCCTCACGCTGCTGCTCGCGGGGGCGATCTATGCCGCGGTCAGCCTGACGCACGACATCTCGGGCACGCTGCCGCAGCGGGTGACGCTGCTGCCCTTTCTGCTCCTCGGGGTCGCGCTGCTCATCGCGCTCGGCTTCGAGTTCGTCAACGGCTTCCACGACACGGCGAACGCCGTCGCCACCGTGATCTATACCAACTCGCTCGCACCGCACGCGGCGGTGGTGTACTCGGGCACCCTCAACTTTCTCGGCGTGCTGTTCTCCAGCGGCGCGGTGGCCTTCGGCATCATCTCGCTCCTGCCCGTCGAGCTCATCCTGCAGGTGGGTTCCTCCGCCGGCTTCGCCATGGTGTTCGCCCTGCTGATCGCGGCGATCCTGTGGAACCTCGGCACCTGGTGGCTGGGGCTGCCGGCCTCCTCCTCGCACACGCTCATCGGCTCGATCATCGGCGTCGGTGTCGCCAACGCGCTGATGCACGGACGTGACGGCACGAGCGGCGTCGACTGGGCGCAGGCGACCAAGATCGGCTACTCGCTGCTGCTGTCGCCGGCGGTCGGCTTCGTCGGCGCGGCGCTGCTGCTCCTCGTCCTCAAGGCCCTGGTGAAGAACCGCGAGCTCTACCAGGAGCCCAAGGGCCAGACGCCTCCGCCGTCCTGGATCCGCGGACTCCTGATCCTGACCTGCGGCGGGGTGTCATTCGCGCACGGCTCGAACGACGGACAGAAGGGCATGGGGCTCATCATGCTGATCCTCATCGGCACGATGCCGATCGCCTACGCCCTCAATCGCGCGATGCCGGTCGAGCAGATGACACCGTTCGTGGCGATGGCGAGCGCCACGCAGCACTCGCTCGAGGCCTACGCGAGCGCCCCGGCTCCGGCCGATCCGCGCGCGGTGCTGACCACCTACGTGCGCACCCGTACCTTCAACGACGGCGTCGTGCCGGCGCTCGCCTCCCTCACGGGCACGATCGCCGATCAGGTGCGCACGAGCGGCACCTTTGCGCACCTGCCGGTCAGCGCGGTCACCAACGTGCGCAACGACATGTATCTCACCTCCGAGGCGATCCGCCTCGTCAGCAAGAGCCCGCAAGGGGCCGCCTTCAACTCCGACACCAAGGCCAACCTCACGGCCTTCAAGAAGGAGATAGACTCGGCCACGAAGTTCATCCCGCTGTGGGTCAAGGTCGTGGTGGCGATCGCGCTCGGCCTCGGCACGATGGTCGGCTGGAAACGGATCGTCATCACGATCGGCGAGAAGATCGGCAAGACGCACCTTACCTACGCGCAGGGCGCCTCGGCGGAGCTGGTCGCGATGAGCACCATCGCCGCCGCCGACATGTTCGGCCTGCCGGTCTCGACCACGCACGTGCTCTCCTCGGGGGTGGCCGGCACCATGGCCGCGAACCGCTCGGGCCTGCAGTGGAATACGCTGCGCAATCTCGCGGTCGCCTGGGTGCTGACGCTGCCGGCGGCGATCCTGCTCTCGGGGTGTCTCTACTGGGCGTTCCGCCAGATCTTCTAGCGGGTGTGCCACGGGCGCGCGGCGCGCTCAGATGCCGAGTAGCATGCGCCCCGGGTCCTCGAGCGCTTCCTTGATCGCAACCAGGAACTGCACGGCCTCGCGTCCGTCGATGATGCGGTGATCGTAGGTCACTGCCAGATACATCATCGGCCGCACCGCGACCGCGCCGTTCACCACCATCGGCCGCTCCTGGATCTTGTGCATGCCGAGGATCGCGCTCTGCGGGGCGTTCACGATCGGCGTCGACATGAGCGAGCCGAACACCCCGCCGTTGGTGATCGTAAAAGTTCCGCCCGTCAGGTCCTCGAGTGCGATGGTGCCCTCGCGCGCCTTGCGGGCGTACTCGGCGATCTCCTTCTCCAGGGCCGCGAAGCTCTTGGTGTCGGCGTCGCGCACGATGGGCACGACCAGGCCGCGGTCAGTCGAGACCGCGACGCCGATGTCGTAGTACTCGTGATAGACGATGTCGCGGCCGTCGACCGAGGCGTTGAGCACCGGGAAGCGCTTGAGCGCCTCGATGGCGGCCTTGACGAAGAACGACATGAAGCCGAGCTTGACCCCGTACTCCTTCTCGAAGCGCTCCTTGTAGCGGGCGCGCAGCTCCTGTGCGGCGCTCAGATCGACCTCGTTGAACGTCGTGAGGAGCGCCTGCGTGGACTGCGCCTCGATGAGCCGCTCGGCGATGCGCGCGCGCAGGCGGGTCATCGGCACGCGCTGCTCGGCGCGCGCGCCGCGCGCTGATGCCGGCGGCCGTGCCGCGGGCGGCGTGGGCGCGGCGGGCTTCTTGCCCAGGTAGTCGACGACGTCTGACTTCGTCAGCCGCCCGTCGCGCCCGGAGCCGGAGATGGCCGCGGGGTTCAGGTGGTTCTCCTCCACTAGGCGACGAACCGAGGGGCTGAGCTTGGCGGCCTCACGGGCCTCATCGGCCGACAGGGCCGGGGCGGGGGCCGCCGGCGCCGCCGACGCGGCGGGCTTGGGCGCCGGGGGCGCCACCTTGGGTGCCGCCGCGGCCGGCTTAGCGGCTCCTGCCGCCGGGGCCGCGCCCTCCTCGATCACCGCGAGTACCTGGCCGCTCGTGACGACGGTGCCGCTTGGCACCCGCAGCTCGCGCACCACGCCGTTCGCGGGCGCGGGTACTTCCAGAACCACCTTGTCGGTCTCGAGGTCGGCCAGGTTCTCGTCGCGGCGGATCGGGTCGCCGATCTGCTTGTGCCAGGCGACGAGGGTTGCGTCGGCGACCGACTCGGGCAGCTGCGGGACACGGATTTCGGTGCTCATGAACTCTTTCTCATCGGGGTCGGCGCGGGCGGCACGGCCGCCTTCAGGCGCTGGGTGTCGCGGGCGGAGTCCTCGGTCGCCGTCGCATGCAGCGCGGCGGCGACCAGGGCCTGCTGCTCGAGCTCGTGAATCTTGGGGATACCGGTGGCCGGCGCGGCGGCCGGGGCGCGCCCCGCGTACAGCAGCGTGCGGCCACCGCCGAACTCCTGCAGGCGATGGCGGATCTGATACCACGCACCCTGGTTCTGCGGCTCCTCCTGGCACCAGACGATCTCGCGCGCGTTGGCGTAACGGTTGAGCACCGCCTGGTACTCCTCCCCCGGGAACGGGTAGAGCTGCTCGATGCGCACCAGCGCGACGTCGCGCCGCTCTTCCTTGCGCCGTGCCCTGAGCAGGTCGAAGTAGACCTTGCCGCTGCAGAACACCACGCGCCGCACCGCGGCGTTCGCCAGCTCGTCGATCTCGCCCAGCACGCGGGCGAAGCCGCCGCGGGTGAGCTCGTCCAGCGCCGAGACGGATAGCTCGTGGCGCAGGAGGCTCTTGGGTGTCATGACGATGAGCGGTTTACGGAAGGGCTGCAGCATCTGCCGGCGCAGGAGGTGGAACATCTGCGCCGGCGTCGAGGGCACGCACACCTGCATGTTGTTCTCGGCGCACAGCTGCAGGAAGCGCTCGAGGCGCGCCGAGGAGTGCTCGGGACCGGCGCCCTCGTAGCCGTGCGGCAGGAGCAGCGCGAGACCGCAGAAGCGCTCCCACTTCGCCTCGCCCGAGCTGATGAACTGGTCGATGATCACCTGCGCGCCGTTGGCGAAGTCCCCGTACTGTGCCTCCCAGATGACGAGCGTGGCGGGATCGGTGGTCGCGTAGCCGTACTCGAAGCCCATCACCGCCTCTTCGGAGAGCACCGAGTCGATGACCTGCACGCGCGGCTGCTCGGGCGCGACGTGCTGCAGGGGAATCCAGGTGGCGTCGCTCCCCTGGTCGTGCAGCACCGCGTGCCGGTGGAAGAATGTGCCGCGGCCGCTGTCCTGGCCGTCGATGCGCACCCCGTACCCATCCTCGACGAGCGAGCCGTAGGCCAGGGTCTCGGCGCAGCCCCAGTCGAGGGGCAGCTCCCCGGCGATCATCTTGCGACGGTTGGCGATCAGCTGCGCGACGCGCGGATGCAGCGTGAAGCCCTCCGGGATGCCGGTGACGCGCTCGCCGAGACTCTTGAGGCGCGCGAGCTCGACCCCGGTCACGACGCGCTCGGTCCAGTCGATCTGCGCATGCTTGCTCCAGTCGACGGTGTACTTGTTGCCGATCATGCCGAGCGAGGCGCGCGCCTGAGGACGCCCTTCGTCGAGTCCGGTCCGGTACTGCTCGAACATCGCCTGGGCGTCCGCCTCGCTGATCACCCCGGCGGCGATCAGCTGCTGCGCGTACAGCTGCCGTGCGGTCGGGTGCGCGCGAATGACGCGGTACATGGAGGGCTGCGTGGCCGCCGGCTCGTCGGCTTCGTTGTGGCCGTGGCGGCGGTAGCACACGAGGTCGATCACCACGTCCTTGCGGAAGCGCAGCCGGTACTTGAGTGCGAGCCGCGTGACGAACACCACCGCCTCGGCGTCATCCGCGTTGACGTGGAAGATCGGCACCTCCAGCATCTTGGCGACGTCGCTGCAGTACATGGTCGAGCGCGCGTCCGCGGGGACCGAGGTGGTGAAGCCCACCTGGTTATTGATGATGACGTGCACGGTCCCGCCGGTGAAGAAGCCGCGCGCCTGCGAGAGCTGCAGGGTCTCCATGACGACGCCCTGCCCGGCGAAGGCGGCATCCCCGTGGATGAGCAGCGGCAGCACGCGCTCGGCCCGCTCGTCCCCGCGCCGCTCCTGGCGGGCGCGCACCGAGCCCTCCACAACCGGGTCGACGACCTCGAGGTGGGAGGGGTTGAAGGCGAGCACCGTG
This sequence comes from Steroidobacteraceae bacterium, assembly GCA_036270915.1. Taxonomy (GTDB): domain Bacteria; phylum Pseudomonadota; class Gammaproteobacteria; order Steroidobacterales; family Steroidobacteraceae; genus 13-2-20CM-66-19. Next base: position 15,298 of record DATBBQ010000050.1, on the reverse strand, counting down.
TGCACGTTGCCGGCGGCGGTGCGCAGGTCGGCGGAGAAGCCCTTGTGGTACTTCACGTCGCCGGACCCCTTGAGCCCCTTGGCGTCGTAGACGCCCTCGAACTCCGAGAACAGCGCCGCGGGGGACTTGCCGAGGAGGTTGACGAGCACGTTCAGGCGCCCGCGGTGCGCCATGCCGATCACGACTTCCTCGACGCCGGCGGCGCCGGCCTTCTGGATGAGGTCGTCCAGGAGCGGGATGAGCGCGTCCGCGCCCTCGAGCGAGAAGCGCTTCTGGCCCACGTATTTAGTGTGCAGATAGCGCTCGAGACCCTCGGCCGCGGTCAGCTGCCAGAGGATGTTGCGCCGCTCTTCGCTGCTGAAGGAGCCGAGCAGCCGCCCCTCCTGGAACTCGTCCTGTAGCCACAGCCGCTCCTCCGAGTCGGACATGTGGGCGAATTCCGCGCCGATGTTGCCGCCGTAGATCGTCTGCAGCTGCGCCAGGATGTCGCGCAGCTTCAGCCGCTTGGGTACCGCAGGCGTGCGGCTGCCGGTGAAGAACTCTGAATCGAGGTCCTGCGGGCCGAGCCCGAAGTACTCGAGGTCCAGCACGCGGGGCCTCGGCCGGGGCATGAGGGCGAGCGGATCGATGGTCGCGACGAGGTGTCCGCGGTTGATCCACACCTGGATGAGGCGCGAGACCGCCGCCTGGCGTGCGTCCGCTCCCGAAGGGGCGGCGGCCGGGCCGGCTTGGGCGCGCTCGGCGATGTCGGCGCGGATCGCGGAGTGGGCGCGCTCGGCCGCCGGCACGCCGAGCGCGGCGAAGTACTCGCGCCACTCGGCGGGCACGCGGTTCGGGTCGCGCAGGTACTCCTCGTACAGCGCGTCGAGAAAGTCGGCGTTGCCGCCGTATAGGGCCGTGGGTTCGAGCATGGGAAAAAGCGCCGGCAGGCCAATAGTTTAGCGAAAAACCCCGGACCGCGGGGAAATGACCCCGGAGGGCCTTCAGGGGCCGGGCGCACTCAGGAGGCGCACCTCGTAGAACACGAGCGTCGCGTAGATCGCCAGTACCACATACAGGAAGGTCCCGACCGGGATGCGGCCGAAGGCACGCAGGCGCGCCAGCTGGGTGAGCAGCAACACCCCGGCGGCCGTCAGGCCGATCTTGACGACCGCAAACCCCAGGCCGGACCCGCCGATGAGGCGCGCCATGAGGGGGTTGGCTTCCTCGGCACCGCGGTCCATCAGCATGAGCGTCAGCAACGCGTCGCTGCAGGAGAGCACGACGATCAGGATCCCGACCGCGAGCCACTGCGGGTGGTGCCAGTCGATCGCGCTCAGGCCCCGCTCGTCCGCCCGCCGCGCGCCGCGGCGACGCGGACGGAAGCTCCCGTATACGAGCGCCCGCAGCACGTGGGAGCGCCGCTCGCCGCGGCGCCGATCGGTGACTCCGGGCTCGGCAGATTTAGGGTCCTTCACGTCCATGGCCAGCGCGCGTGTTCTTCTTCTGTACGGGAGAGCCGCGTAGAACCGGCTCATTGTATCGACATGCCGCGGCGGTGCGGGCGCAAGCGTATGTGACCGAGGTCACACTCGGGTTCCGCTCGGCCGCGCCGCCGCCCTCGAGCGGCCGGGTTATGACATCTTGCGCCACCCGCCGATATCATCGCCGTGGATGTCCGTCATCGCCGACCCAGCCCCCGCGCCAGCCGCCGCGACCCCTGACGGGCTCCCCAAGCCGCGCCGCTACTGGGCCGCGGCGGTCATCATCCTCGCGATCGTCATGTCGGTGCTCGACTCGACGATCGTCAACATCGCCCTGCCCTCGATCGCTCGTGACTTCGACGCGAGCGCGGCCGCATCCATCTGGGTCGTGAACGCCTACCAGCTGGCGATCCTGATGCTGCTCCTGCCGCTCGCCTCGCTCGGGGAGATCGTCGGCTACCGGCGCGTCTCGCAGGCGGGACTCCTCATCTTCACGGTGGCCTCGGTCGGCTGCGCGCTCGCTCCCAGCCTCGCCACCTTGAGCATCGCCCGGGCCATTCAGGGCGTAGGCGCCGCGGGCATCATGAGCGTCAACGCCGCGCTGCTGCGCTTCACCTATCCGCACCGCTCACTCGGGCGCGCCCTGGGCATCAATGCACTCGCGGTCGCGAGCGCCGCGGCGATCGGCCCCACGATCGCCTCGGCGATCCTCGCCGTCGCGCATTGGCGCTGGCTCTTCGGCATCAACGTGCCGATCGGCCTGGTGACGTTCACTATCGCGCTGCGCGCACTGCCGCACAGCGAGCGCTCGGCCCGGCGCCTGAACTGGGTCGGCGCCGTGCTCTATGCCGGTGCGTTCGGCGCGGCGCTGAGCGGACTGCAGTCACTCGCGCACGAGGCTGCGACCCCGATCGCGCTCATGCAGCTCGGACTCGGGGTGATCCTCGGCTGGCTGCTCGTGCTGCACGAGCAGCCCCGCCAGGCGCCGCTCGTTCCCTTTGACCTGCTTCGGGTGCGGCTCTTCAGGCTCTCGCTCCTCACCTCGGTGTGCAGCTTCATGGCGCAGATGACGGCGCTGGTGGCCCTGCCCTTCGAGATCCAGCGGCTCGGTCACACGGCCGTCGCGACCGGCCTCTTGATGACGCCCTGGCCGCTCGCCCTCGCCTGCGCGGCTCCGATCGCCGGGCGCCTGGCCGACCGTCACCCGGCCGGTATCCTCGGCGGGGCTGGACTGCTCGTGATGTCGTTGGGGCTCGTGCTGCTCGCGTTCTTCCCGGCCTCGGGAACGTCCGCCGACTTCATCTGGCGCATGGCCCTGTGCGGACTCGGCTTCGGCTTTTTCCAGTCGCCCAACAACCGCACTATCATGGCCGCGGCGCCGCGCGCACGCAGCGGCGCGGCCGGCGGGCTGCTGAGCGCCGCGCGCCTCGCCGGGCAGACCCTCGGTGCCGCGAGTGTCGCGATCCTGTTCCGTGCCTACGCGGCCGCGGGCTCGAACCTCGCGCTGTGCCTCGCCGCGGCGCTCGCTCTCGCGGCGGCCGTGGTGAGTCTCGTGCGACTGAAATCCGCTCCCACTGAAGGGCGACCATGAACGACAAGCCAGCTCCGACTCCCATCAAGCCCCCCTTTAGCTGCGAGTCCGCGGTGGCCAAGGTGCGTATGGCGGAGGACGCCTGGAACACCCGTGACCCGCAGCGCGTCTCTCTCGCTTACAGCGAGGACTCGCACTGGCGCAACCGCGCCGAGTTCTTCCGCGGCCGCGCGGCGATCCGGGAGTTCCTCGGGCGCAAGTGGAACAAGGAGCTCGATTACCGACTGATCAAGGAAATCTGGGCGTTCGGCGAGAACCGCATCGCGGTGCGTTTCGCCTACGAGTGGCACGACGATGCGGGGCACTGGTTCCGCTCGTACGGCAACGAGAACTGGGAGTTCGACGACGCGGGCCTCATGCGCCGCCGGCACGCCTCGATCAACGATCTGCCGATCACCGAGAGCGAGCGCAAGTACCACTGGGCGGCGCCGGGACCGCGGCCCGAGGATCATCCGGGTCTTTCCGACCTCGGCCTCTAGGAGGCCGAGCGCGCGGCCTCAGGCGAGTGCCTTGTTGAGCAGCACGAGGAGGCGGCTCCAGGCCTTCTCCGCCTGCTCGGCGTTGTAGACCCGCGAGTCCGGCGGACACCAACCGTGCTGCGCCGGGTACACCTCAATCTCCGCCGGCAGGTTCGCCTTGGCGAACGCTTCGCGCAGCACGTTCTTCGCCTCCGGCTGTCGCTGGTCGTCGTTCTCGGCGATGCAGAACAGGTACTGCGCCTTCATCTTCGGCACGAGCAGGTGCGGACTGTCCGGCTTGTCCGTGACGAGACCACCGCCGTGGAAGGAGCCGCCGGCGCCGATGCGGTTCGGGACCGCGGCCGCGGTGCGCATGGTGAGCGGACCGCCCATGCAGTACCCGGTGGTGCCCACCTTGCGCTTCTTGTCGACGGCGGGCTGGCTGTCGAGCCAGGCGACGAAGGCCTTGGCATCGGTCACCGTGCCATCGGGCGTGAGGCCCTGCATGAGCGCCATGAGCGCCGCGCGCGTGGCGGCATCCTCGAAATCCGGATGCTCGGGCGCGGTCGGGGCGTGCTTGGTGCGGTAGAAGGGATTGACGACGAGGACCGCGTAACCGGACTCGGCGAGTCGCTTGCCCATCTGGCGAAACGCAGCGCGTAGACCAAATATGTCCGGCCAGACGAGAACGGCGGGCGCGGTCCCCTTCGCCGGATGCACGAAGTAGGCGTCGCAGGTGCCGTCGGGAGTCTTCACCTCGACCTCGGCCTCGATAACCTCGGCGGCTCCGGCCACGGGCGGCAGCATCGACAGCAGCCCGGCCCCGAGCGTAAGGGTGCCGAACTGGCGCCGAGACAGGCCCGACTTCAGTTCGTATCTGACCGCGTCGTCCATCGTATCGTTATCACACATGCCGTCATCTCCACTGGTGGCCCGGGGCGCTCGCCACAGGTTCGCCTGAGCGGCGCATGTTGCACCGGGGCGGGTGAAGCCCGCAAGCCGCGGGTCGCGCGGCGGGAACAACTTGTTGGATCGGCGTGCGCTGGCCCGTCGGGAAGTTATCCCGCTCGATCCTTCTTAAGATAACAACAGTCTCGCTGACAACCCCGCGAGCGCCGGGTGTTTGTTCGGAGCTCGCTCGGCGGCGGGACGGACAGAATGAGTGAGTTGCGTCGCCTTAGCCGGCGAGGCGGGCCACCGCCAGCCTCCCGGCCACACCGAGGAGGCTTGCGCTATGACTGGCTCAATTGCTCACCGCATCCCCGTGCCGCCGCGGATCACGGCCCTGGCCGGGATCGTGGCGCTGCACGTCCTGATCGCCTACCTGCTGCTCACGGCGCTCGTGCAGCGACCCGCGGGCGAACCGCCCACGCCACCGATAGGCGCCACCGTGGAGACCATCCAACCACGCGGGCCGACGCCGATTCCCCTGCAGCCCGACGCGGTCAGCACCCCGTCCAAGCCGCAGCAAGTCTCGATCCCACCGCCGGAGTTCACGCCGCAGGCGAACCCGGACGTGCCACGGGTTCAGGGCACCTCAGTGCCTCCGGGCCCGGTCGCCTCTCCGCCGTCCGCCGACCCGATCCGGGTCCTCGGCAACAACTGGCTGCCGAACAGCGCGGCTTACTATCCGCCGGATCTCATCCGCAACGGGGTCCAGGGCGATGCGCAGGTGCGGGCGTGCGTCGATGAGGCCGGCCGTCTGGCCGGTGCGCCGGCGCTCGAGCACTCCTCCGGCAACGCGCGCCTCGATCACGCCGCCCTGAGCATCGCCCGTGACGGGCGCTATGCGCGCTCGGTACGCGGGGACGTGCCGGTGCCTAACTGCTACCACTTTCACATCACCTTCAGGTTCTAGCCGCACCGCGAGCGCCGGCGCGTCGGGTTGGTCTCACGACAGGGAACGCGCCGGCGCGCCGGGGAAGCGCCGCGGGAACGGGGCGTGCACGCCCGCGTGGTGGTCCGCAAAACCCGCAGGAGTATCCTCGGGGTGAGCACGTAAAGACATTCGGTTGTCTCACTCGCGACCGCGATCGTCGCCAAGGAGAAGACGATGGAACCGCGTGGACTGCTCGCACTGTCGGGGCTCTTGGTTCTGTCAGCCTGCGGGGGTGGCGGCGGCATGATGAGCGCGAGCACCACGCCCATGCCCACGTCCACGCCTCCCGCGCCGATGAACCCGACTCCCGGCGGCCCCATGAATCCGATGAATCCAATGACGCCGATGTCGGTGCCGGGTGAGGCGGCGGTCGGGGCCTTCCTGCAGACCCGGCACGAGTCGCTGCTGCACGACCAGAACGGGGCAATGGCCGTCATCGCCAACCTGCCCGGGGCGAAGAGTGGCACCTTCAACGGCTTCGCGCCCGCGTACGCCGCGACGCACCTACAGAGCCTTCGCTCAGGGGAGGAGCCGGCAACCACGAAGGCGGTGACTCACTACTTCCTGGCACATCCGTACATGCCGCTCGGTAAGGTGGGCGCCGAAGGCAGGCCCTTCGGACTCGTCACCGTGAGCTTCGGTGTTCCGACGACGCTGAAAGCGGGGGATTCGGGGCCCGTCGACAATCTGACCTATTTTCACGACTCGGGTAACCGGGTCGCCGAAGCGGCTGAGGCGACCAGCTACACCGTCGCCGCGCGCGATGCGCGCAGCCTGCGCCTGTGTATGACCTCCGTTGTAACGGGCGTCACGTCGCAGGGAACCGCCGACGGTCTTAAGGCAGGGAGCCAGACCGACTGCTACGCGGTCACGCCGACGGGCGCCTCCGAGTTGGAATCCGTTGCGCTGGCGGACTCCCCGGCCTCGCTGACCTTTCGCTGACAATTACTTCGAGCGAAGCCCGGGGCGGTTCACTGCAAACAGCCGCGGTCGCGCCCGAGGACCGCTCGCGCGTGCGCCCCCCGGTTCGCGGGGCGCTGTTTCCACAGTTCGAAAAATATGGCTCGGCACACGGGGCCACGGCGGGCGATCGAAGCCCACTTGCTGTGGACATAGCCGGAGCGCCGACGTCTCGCTCAGGCCGATCCCGATTCGGGACCAACCCCTCGGCGCTCACGGCGATGCAAGAATCGGCTCACGGCCACCTCCAGGTCGAACAACAGGCGCTCTCGGCCCAATGTCGCGCCGAGAGACGAGCGCTGGATGACCTTGAAGACCCCGGGGGTCAGGCCGACCAGCCACAGCTCCACACCGTGATCCCTCATGCGCCCTTCCGCCTCGACGAGCATCTTGAGAGCCGTGTACTCAAGGTCGAAGACGCCCGCGAGGTCGATGACCACGACGTGCGGTCGCGCCTCGCTGATCAGCGGCTGCATCTTCCCGGCGATCGCCTCGGCATTGAGAAAGAACACCCGGCCATCGACACGCAGCAGCAGGAGTCCCGGAAAGGTCTCGTCATCCGAGTGCTCGCCCGAACGCGGCCGGAAGACGTTAGTACCCTGCTTGCGGCCGAGCACGTAGACCGGCGGGCTCGCCATCTGCTCGCCGAGCGCGACAAAGGAAACCAGGATGGCGAGCACGAGCCCCTTTAGCGTGCCGAGGAGCGCCACGCCGAGCAGTGACACCACTGCCCAGATGAACTCGGTACGGCGCACCTGCAGGATGGCGCGGAAATCAGCCGGCTTGATGAGACTCGCCGAATAAAAGATCACGATGCCCGCGAGCACGGCCTGCGGGAGGAGCCCGAGGAGCGGCGCGAGCAGGAACATCGTCAAGAGCGCCGCCCCGGCGGTCACCAGAGCGGCTAGCGGTGTCCGCGCCCCGGCCATGCGATTCACCGCCGTCTGCGACGTCCCACCGCCGGCGGGCATGGAGCCGAGGAAGGAACCGAGCACGTTAGCCGTGCCCAGGGCGAACAGCTCCGCATTCTCACGCAGGCGCGGCTCATCGCCGCGCGCAAATGCGCGGCCGGCTGCCGCCGACTCCATGAAGCTCATCACCGCGATCGCGAGGGCCACGGGCCACAGCTGCTCCGCGAAGGACCAGTCCGGGGCCGAGAGCGCGGGAATCCCGCGCGGGATGGCGCCCACGAGCGCGATTCCGTACCGGTCGATCCCCAGCCAGGCGACGCTCGCGACGGCTGGCGCGATGATGAGCAGCGCCGCCGGCCACTGCGGCCGGATGCGCTGCAGGCCGGCGAGCACTGCCAGCGTGACCGCGCCCAGAAGCAGCGTGGGGAGCGAGAGCCCCGGCGATGCCAGCGCGATCGCCGCGATGTTATGCAACAGCGAGCCCTTGGCGATATGGAGGCCGATCAGCTTCGGGAGCTGATCTATGACGATCACGATGCCGATACCGGCCTTGAAGCCGACGAGCACTGGCTCAGAGATGAAGGTCGCGATGAAGCCGAGCCGCAGGAGTGCCGCCAGGACGAGCGCCACACCCGCCAGCAGGGTGAGTACCGCGCAAGCCTGCAGCAGGATCGAGGGATCATCGCCCGGCACGACGTCGTGCAGCGCGGTGGCGGTGAGTATGGCGAGCGCCGACGTGGTGCTCACGCTCAGTACCCGCGAAGTACCCAGTAGTGCGTAGGCCACCATCGGGACGAACGAGGTGTACAGCCCTACCTGAACCGGCAGGCCGGCGAGACTCGCGTATCCGAAGGCCTTCGGAAGGACCACCGCCGCGGTGGTGAGGCCCGCTACTACGTCAGCCCGCAGCCACTGTTTGCTCAGCCGGGGCAGCCACTCCAAGGCCGACAGCAGGCGGGTCACGTAGGAGCGCTCCCGAGCGGCGCTGCGAAGGCGGCGTACATGCTTGCCAACACTCTCATTGACCTGCCCCTGCGATCAAGATCGCCCTCACCCGCCGAGGCCCGATCGAGACCCGAGCGCCTGCGGGTTCCCGAGGCGCGCCACGGTCGATTTGGGGCGTTCACCGACATCCTGTACCTGAACGCGGGAGATTCGAAGTCGGCCACTCATTCCCTAACTATCAGCGGAGTAATGATCCCGGCCAACGTGACCGCCGACGCTCACTTGGACGTCAAGAGCACCATATGGACGCTGGGTGGAAGCTACCGTGCGGTTGACTCTCCAGCAGCCTCCTTGGACCTGCTCGTCGGCGCGCGTGCCCTCTTTGCCAAGCAACATCTCAGCTGGCAGTTCAGCGGCGATGTGGGCCCGTTCGTTGGCCCCGGGCGCCAGGGGGTCGGGAGACTCAAACATCACCGATTGGGACGCCATCGTCGGCGCCAAAGGCCGATGGATGTTCGGTGACCAGCACGCCTGGTTCGTGCCGTACTACGTCGATCTGGGGACGGGCCAGTCTGAGTTCACCTGGCAAGGCATCACGGGTCTCGGCTACGCCTTTCACTGGGGCGAGGTGATCGGCGTCTGGAGATACCTCGACTACCGCTTCTCCTCGCACAGTTCGAGTCTCACCCTAAACGGGCCGGCGATTGGTGTCGCGTTTCGCTGGCAGTGTCGAGCGCAGCGTGTGTGGCAACTGCTGCCGCGTGCTCACCGCGCATATTCGGCAGGGAACGGTGCATCGCCGCCGCACGTCGGCGACCCCTTCATGATCGGGATCGAGGACTAAAGAACATCACTCCGTGACCGACGCGAAGCGGATCAGCGGGCCGCGCGTAGCGCAACGGCCGGCGCTCCCGGCTCGGCAAGAGGTCGAGCGGATGCGATTGGTTCGGCCTGGATCGCAGCAGGTAATGCCGGCAAGGGCGCCGTGTTCAACGGGCCGATGAGAAATCCAACGATCGCTGCCTCTACTCCGCTGACTCTGCGCCAGAAATCAATCGGTACGTCTTCACGAGCCCATTCCGCCACCCGCGGGGTGTCGCAACGCAACACGATCGAGCGTTAAGGAAGCCGACGCCGACCGTAGCGTCCCGGCAACCCGTCGTTCCGTGGAAGGGCCTGGCAGCGCCCACGCGTACAATGCGTTTCATCAGGCACCGACCGAGCGGGAGGATTCCATGGGGCGCACAGTTACGCTACGGACGTTCGCGATGATGAGCGGGCTCTGTGCGGCCCTGACACTCGCCGCTCCCGGGGCATCGTGGGCAAAGGATCCGCCGCCACGGGTTAGCCCGGACGGCCTCGAGCTTAAGAAGGAGACGGACACACGGCTCGTATACCTGAAACCCGACGTCAAGCTTTCACAGTACCAGCGCGTGGCGATCCTCGATTGCTACGTTGAGTTCTCGAAGGACTGGCTGCGCGATTACAACAACAGCCAGCGGGATCCGTCGCGAAAGATCAAGGACAGCGATATCCAGCGGGCGAAAACCAACCTGTCCGCGCAGTTCAAGAAGGTCTTCACGGATGAACTCCAGGCAAAGGGCGGCTACCAGGTGACCGACACTGCGGCTCCCGATGTGCTCGCCCTGCGACCTGCGCTGATCAACATCCAGGTCAGCGCCCCGGACTTGATGGCGCCAGGACGGAGCGTCACGTATGTCCAGTCGGGGGGACAAATGACGCTCTATCTCGAGCTGTGGGACTCCGCCAAAAACACTATTCTGGCGCGCGTGATGGACGCGCAGGCGGACACTCAGACATTCACACAGCGCTCAAGCTCGGTGACCAACCAGGCCGTCGCCGAGCGGCTTCTGAGGAGCTGGGCCGTGGAGCTGCGCAGTGCCCTAGACGCCGCGCGCGGCCAACCTTAGAGTCGCTGCATGGCGCGCCCTTTGGGCGCTGACCTCACCGAACGATCACAGGAGGGCTGACGATGAGCAAGGGTATGGACAGGAAGAAGGAAGGGAAGAAGAAACCGGCGAAATCACTGCAGGAGAAGCGCGCGGCGAAAAAAGAGAAGAAGCAGAATCGAGGGCTTCCGTTCTGAGGATTCATGGCCGTAAGCCCTCGGCCGCACCGTTGGTATCACGGAAAAAATCGGGCGCAGCCATCCACCGCGTCACTGCACTGCGCAACACCGCGTGCGCCTAGCAGAGTGCGCGTCGCGGGCCCTATCGCGGCCTTCAAGGGGAGCCGCCTGCGGGGTTGGCCCTGTGTGGCGTTGATAACTACCGTACCCAACTGTAGACGTGCGCCGAGCAGCGCGGTGGCCCAACCGGGGTTTGGCGCGTCAACGAGATCCACGGCGCGTGGACCCCAGAGGTGGGCGGATTACTTCTCGTAAAACGCACACAGCTTGTTGCCGTCGAGATCTCGAAAATAGGCTGCGTAATACCCACCTACCCGCGGACCCGCCGCGCCTTCGTCCTTCCCGCCGAGCTCGAGTGCCTTCTGGTATACCGCGTCGACCTCGGCTTCGGACTTAGCGGCAAGCGCCACCATCACTCCGTTGCCGACCGTCGCCGGGAGGGCGTCATACGGCTTGATGACTGAGACCGTCGGTGCGCCAGGAGCTGTGCTCCAGCCGATAGAGCGTTCCAACTCCCACACTCGCCGGGCGTGCAAAACCGCGAGTAACCGATCATAAAAGCTGGCGGCGCGTCCTAGATCATTCGTACCAATCGTGACGTAGGCGATCATTCCTTCCTCCCGCGACGATGCAACATCCGGATCATAAGCGCTGCCGCCTCGGTGTATCGGACTTTGCGGCATCCCCTGGCGCTCGCGTGCACCGCGTCGCTCCAGCCTCGTCGCGTGACGACTAGCCCCCGATCGTCGGGAGGGACTCTGACCCGATTCGCGGGAGTCCTCCCATCGATCATCTGGCAGGATGTTCGGCGTGCTTATTAACCGGACGGCTTAGTGCTTTCGGGAGCCGGCGGTGTTTGAGTGCTCGTGTCCGCAGGTGAGGTGGGGGTTGCCGGCGCAGACGGCGCAGGCGCCGCCGAAGGACTGGTGGCGGGTGTCGCCGGCCCATTCGTCGGATTGGGTGCGCGCGTGCACCCGCTGACCGCGAGGAGCATTGAGCCGACAAGGCCAATGAACACGATTCGCACTAGCATCACCGCTCTCCTCGCTCCCACTCTGGTATCGATCGCTGCCAGCGCAAATCTGTTCGATCCACCACACGCGGTGCTCGCGGCCCCCGGGGACTGCGCCCGCTCAGGCGACCCGCGTCCCACCTCATACAAACGGTGATCCGTCATATTGAAGTGCCGCCCACATCGTTGCGAGGAACAGCGCAGTACCAAGCGCTTGGAGAATCATGCATTTCTCCTGCTGCCAAGTGGTGGTTAGGGAAGGATGGCATATCGGCAATAACCGGAGGATCGGAAGACACGTAAGCGCCCTGGGGGTCTTTCCTACAGGATCGAGGCATGCAGGGCCAGGACCCCTCCTCGGCCCATTCGCAGGAGAACACGCGAGCCAGCGCAGCATCCATTCAAAAGTCCCGCTCGAGGCTGCGTGTTAGACCAAGTTGGCGCCGCGCTGCTGATGCAATGCCCATACTTCGCTCTAAAGCGTGACCGCCCATCGCGGAAGTGGCGCCGAGGCACGCCTACCGCCCTCGTACAGATGCGCCCGTTCGGTCACTTCTTGTGCGGGCGGCGATCGCGGAAACGCTCGCAGGCTGCTGACAGGAGCTGCCGGAGGAAACGAACGAAGCCTGGCGGCGTCCGTCCGTAGCACCGCCAGCCCTGACCTTTTTGCTGCGCCGCCGGATTTAGCACGCAGCTGCACTCCGCTACCATGTGCAATGGACAGCGTTGAGGACGACAGGCTTGATGAATCGATCTCGTGCCATCACTGGAGGCATCACATGAAATGGTTATCCGTAGTGCTTGCGGCACTGGGCATCGCCGTGGCGTCCGTGGCGCCGGCTGCCGTTACGAATGTCGTTCTGGTCCATGGCGCCTTCGCTGACGGTTCTGGTTGGAAGCCCGTTGCAAGTATCCTGGAAAAGGACGGTTACACCGTGTACGTCGTCCAGATACCTGAGACCTCCTTTGACGCTGACGTCGCGGCCACTCGCATCGTCCTGGACCGGTCGGGCCCGTGCGTGCTGGTCGGCCACAGCTGGGGCGGAATGGTCATCACCGAGGCCGGAACCCACGCGTCTGTTCGGAGCTTGATTTACATCAATGCCTTTGAACCCGACGTGGGCGAAACCGCCGGCGGTCTGCAGGGTAAGACCCCGCCTGCGGCCACGAGCATCGGCCCCGTGGGTGGGGGGTTCGTGGCCATTAAGCCGGAGGCGTTCCACGCCGACTTCGCGGCCGATGTGCCGCAGTCAATTACCGGTTTCATGTCCATCTCGCAGGTGCCGATCGCCGCCTCATCGTTTGACGCCAAGGCCACCGCGAAGGCGTGGTCCCAGAAACCGAGCTACGCAATCGTCTCCACACAGGACCGCATGATCAACCCCGACCTCGAGCGGTTCATGAGCACCAGAGCCAAATCGCAGACGATCGAGCTCGTGGGAAGTCACGTCATATTTCTCTCGCATCCGAAAGAAGTTGCTGCGCTGATCGAGAAGGCTGCCAAAGCCGCTAATTAGCGACGGAGGACGCGCTGTCGCACACTATGTGCCCGCGGGCAACTTAGTTCGCTAACGGGGAGCAGCTCCGCACTCTTCCGACTTGAGTGCACTGCGTGGCACGGCTTCCCACGCTCGAACGGGCATGCGGTTCCCATCGACGCGCGCATAATAAGCGCGGGCGGTGCATCGACGCCGCTTGGCAAGGCAATGGCACTCCGTGGACCCGCGCACCGAAACCTCATCGCAGTGGCGTGCTTTCCGCCATCCCATATTTACGGTTGTCTGGGCCGCAACTGTGGTCTCAAACCTGGGCAGCTGGGTATCCGCGGCCGCATCCGGGTGGTTGATGACAGCGCTCAATCCCGACCCCTTCGTGGTGTCTCTAGTACAGGTCGCGACCAACCTGCCGCTCTTTGTGCTCGCATTGCCAGCCGGCGCACTGACGGACATCGTCGACCGGCGCCGCTTCCTGATCTGCAGCGAGCTGGCGATCATGGCCTGCTGCGTTACGCTCGCGATACTCGTGTCGAGCCACCTCATTACGCCGGTGAGCCTGATCGTAATGACCGCCTTGGTAAGTGCGGCCGGCGCCATCGGCGCCCCACCTTGGCAGGCGGTGGTCGGTGAGCTGGTGCCGAGGGCGGATCTGTCTTCGGCAGTTTCGTTGAACAGCCTGGGGATCAACATCAGTCGCGCGGCGGGTCCGGCGTTGGGTGGCCTACTGGTCAGTGCGTTTGGCTACGCCCCCCCTTTCTGGATTGATGCTTTCAGCAATGCGGGAGTCATCGGCGCCCTCGTATGGTGGAAGAAGCCGCCACGAGCCAAGTCCGAGTTACCGCCCGAGGCCTTTCTGAGCGCCATGATGGTCGGCCTGCGTCACGCACGATACAACCCGCACTTGAGCGCAACGCTGGTGCGCACCGCGGCGTTCTTCCTGTTCGCGAGCGCGTACTGGGCACTGTTGCCGGTTGTATCGCGGACACAAGTCACCGGAGGACCCACTCTCTACGGACTTCTCCTGGGCGCCATTGGCGCGGGAGCCATTGGCGGAGCGATCGTGCTGCCCGGACTGAAGAAGCGCTGGGGAGCGAACAAACTGATGGCATGCTGCACCGGCGGCACGGCGATCGCCACCGCTCTATACGCGCTTGCGCACGATCCCAGCGTCGCGCTCGTGGCCAGTGTGCTGGCGGGGGTCTTCTGGATCGGCGCGGTGTCCTCGCTGAACCTTTCGGCGCAGGTGGCGCTGCCCGATTGGGTACGGGGACGCGGGTTGGCGGTGTACGTCACGGTCTCGTTTGGAGCTTTGAGCCTGGGCGGACTTCTGTGGGGCAAGCTCGCCGCCGTCGCCGGAATTTCGAGCTCGCTACTCATAGCGGCGGCAGGTGCGGCGGCAGCGCTTCCCCTGACGAGGAAGTGGAAGCTGCAGACCGGCGAGGACGTGGACTTCACTCCTTCACTGCATTGGCCGCCCCCCGTTACAATTCACAAAGTCGCGGACGACCGCGGACCCGTGCTGGTGACGATCGAATATCACATCAATCCGAAGGACCGGGTTCAGTTTCTGAAGGAGTTGTTTCGACTGTCGCGGGAAAGGCGGCGCGACGGTGCCTACGACTGGAAAGTATTTGAGGACCCGGCGGCGGATGGCCGCTTCGTTGAGGTGTTCTTAACCGAATCGTGGCTTGAGCACCTGCGTCACCACGGTCGTATCACCAAGTCGGATCAGCTCCACGAGCAGACTCTGCGGTGGTGTATCAAAGGAGAGCCACCTGTTACGACTCATTACATTCAACTCCACCGCCCGGCCTAGCACGCAGGCAGCTGGGCACGGAAGAAAGTGCCGCCCGAGGCAAGCAAGCGCACGCGCGAGAGGCAGAATCGACTATCGCTCGCAGGCTCGGCGAGTTGAGTCGATGAGGATCGCAAGTCCCTCCTCAGGCCGCCCTGAGGATCCCGGCGCCCTGTACGTCCGCGCTGCTGAATCAGCTTTGAGGGGTAGCACGCTATGACGATCCGCGAGTACCTCAGAACGCGATCGAAGCGCGCACGCAGAGTGTTGGCTTTGGGGGTGATTGTAGTTAGTGTGGTTATCGCCCTTTTCGCAATCACCAGCAACCGGGCTGCACTGTTCGCGGCGGCCGGCGCCGTCGGGCTCGCGATTGTGTTCTGGGCACTGCTGTATCTTGACCTCACTAGGTGCCCGAGTTGCCGCACGCGTCTCGGAGCGCAGATCGCCAATCAGTACCGCCTCAAGCCTCGCGTCAATTTCTGTCCGTTCTGCGGCGTCAGCTTCGATAAGAGCGAAGTTCGCAGTCCCTGACTAGGCAATAGCAGATTACTGCGGGCGGGGTTTGCAGCGAGAAGCTTCGTCTGTGACCTGACTTGTCGCCCAAGAGTGACAGGAGGCAGAGAGGAGTGGTGCGGCGGT
>DATBBQ010000049.1:0-23698 GCA_036270915.1 Steroidobacteraceae bacterium | reverse complement strand
TGCGCAACGTCGCGATCACCGCGCCGTACTTCCATAACGGCGTGTTCGCGACGCTGCACAGGGTGGTGCAGTGGTACCTGACGCGCGACATCAACAACAACACCGGCAACAACCCGACCCCGGTGCCCGCCGGCCCGGGTGGCAACCCCTATTTCAGCGCCGGCACGCACTTCCTCGCCGCCGACGATACCGCTGACCTCTATGAGTACAACGACCTGCCGGTCGCCTTCGACGGCAACGTCAACGTCGGCGAGATCCCACGTGCCCGCGCAGTGCCTGGCGGGCGCGCCGTGAGCGGCTGACGCAAGAGCGAAAGAGAAAGAGAGCTCCCCATGCATCACTCCCCGCGTACCCCGATCTTGAGCAGGCTGGCACCGGCTCTGCTGCTCCTCGGCGTGCTCATCGCGAGCGGCACGGCCGGCGCCGCCGCGCCGCCCGACGCCGACGCGCGCCTGAGCGCGCTGCAGCAGACGCTCGAGCAGATGCAGGCGGCGCTCAAGCAGCTGAGCGAGGAGAACCGCGCGCTGCGCGAGCACCAGGAGGAGGTCGACCGCAAGCTGGCGCAACTCGGCGCCGCCGCGGTGGCGCAGGCCACCCCGGCCGCGCCGGCGCCCTCAGCCTCGGTGCTGCCGAACGCCTCGGCCCTGCCGCAGGCCTCCACGGCCCCGCCCGCGGGCGCAACTCCCGCGGGCGCCGGCATGCCGAGCTCGCTGAGTCCGGGGCTGCGGCTGTGGGGCTACGGCGAGGTGTACTTCACCGACCCGGTGCACGACCGCAACCAGGCGCAGGCCGACCTCGCCCGCGCGGTGTTCGGCATCGGTTACGCGTTCGATGAGCGTACCGAGTTCAACTCCGAGTTCGAGGTGGAGCACGCCGTGGCCTCGGCCGACGACGTCGGTGAGTTCGAGGTCGAGCAGTTCTACGTCGACCATCGCCTCAATGATGCAGTCGGGGTGCGCGCGGGACTGTTCCTCATGCCCTTCGGGCTGCTGAACGAGCATCACGAGCCGACCAACTTTTACGGGATGCAGCGCAACTTCGTCGAGACACTGATCATCCCGAGCACCTGGCGCGAGGGTGGCATCAGTCTGCTCGGCAGCACCACTTCCGGCTTCGGCTGGAACGTGGGGCTCACGACCGGCACGAATCTTTCCAAGTGGGAGTTCTCCCCGGAGGTTCCCCCGTACAGCAATGCGCTGCTGCTCGAGGACTCAGGCATCGCGCCACTGCAGGCCACGCACCAGGAGCTCTCGCTGGCGAACTCGCGCAACCTCTCGCAATACCTCTCGCTCGGCTACTACGGCGTGCCGGGGCTTACGCTCGGGGCGGCGATCAGTACGGGTAATGCCGTACCGGTGCCGGCGGCTGCCAACGCCCCGCCGACCGGCAACCAGCGCGTGACGCTCTGGGAGACGCACGCCCGCTGGGCGCCCGCGCGCTGGGACCTCTCGGCGCTCTACGCGCGCGGCACGATCAGCAACACCGCTTCCTCCAACGCCGCCAATCCCGGCTCGCCGAACCCGATCCCGGCCTCCTTCTACGGTTACTACCTGCAGGCTGCGTACCTCGCCTGGCAGCGTCAGAACTACCGCCTGTATCCGTTCGTGCGCTACGAGTACTACAACATGGGCTCGAGCTACGACGGCACGAGCGGCCCGGTCATTCCAGTCGGCCTCGTGCCGCTGTCCCCGACCCCGGGGGATTATGGCCTGTGGCCGCAGAATCACGACCGTGTCTGGACCACGGGCGTGAACTTCTACCTGAACCCGCACGTGGTCATCAAGGGCGACTACCAGTGGTTCGACGTCAACACCAACTTCAACCGCTTCGACCTGGGGCTCGGGGTGAGCTTCTAGCGGCGCGCGGCTTCAGCGCTCGGCGTGCAGCACCACTTCCTCGGGCTCGTTGACGAAGTAGCCCTGGATGTACTGCACGCCGGCCTGCCAGAGCACCGCCATGGTGTTGGCGTCTTCGACGCGCTCGCCGATCGTCTGGATGCCCTTCTTGCGGGCCGACTCGACCAGGTGCCGCAGCTGCTGCTGCAGCTTCGGATCGCCGGCGAGACCCTGCACCAGCGTGCCGTCGATCTTCACGAAGTCGAGCGGCAGGGATTCCAGCATGCCGGTACTGTTGCGCCCGGAACCGAAGCCCTCCAGCGCGAAACGGAAGTGTCGCTCGCGCAGCGCCGCGGCGAGCGCCTTGACCTCCGGGACGTAGCTGCCAGCGGCCTCCTCGGCAACCTGGAAGCACAGGCGCTTGGGCTCGGCCTTGCTCGTGCGCAGGTGCGTGTCCAGCCAGTCGATGAAGCCCGCGTCGCGCGCGGTGTCACGCGACAGGCGCACGAACAGGCACTCGGGCTTGCGTTGCGCCGCGAAGGACAGCGAGGCGCCGACCACCCAGCGATCGATGTTCTTCATAAGGTCGTTGCGGCCGGCGGCGGCCATGAACTCGGAGGGCAGGACCTCCTTGCCCTGGTGATCGATCATGCGCACCAGCACGTCGAACATCCCCGGGTCCTCGCCCTGCAGGCTCGCGATCGGCTGCTGCACGAGGCGGAAGCGGTTCTCCATGAGCGCCGCCTTGATGTGCTTCACCCACACTTTGTCGTAGGACATGACGCGGCTGTCGGTGTCGGCGCGGTCGGAGGCGATCGCCTGGTTGCCGCCTCGCCCGCTGCCTTTTCGGGCGCACTCGATCGCGTCGGCGATCACGGCGTCGAGGTCCGCCTCCCCGCGCGACACGAGCGACAGCCCGATGGTGCAGGTGACCGAGATCGACTTGTCGCGCACGCGCATGACGTGCCGCTGCACGCGCGCGAGGAAGCGCTCGCTCCAGCCGTTGATGTCCTGCTCGTTGCCGCGCTCGAGCAGCGCCAGGAAGCGCACCCCGCCGAAGCGCCCGACGAGCTCCTTCGGGTGCAGCGTCTCCTTGAGGAGCCGCGCGACCTCGCTCACCACTTCCTCGCTCGCCGTGGCGCCGAGCACGCGCTCGACGACCGCGAACTTGTCGATGCGCACCAGGGCGAGGCAGCGCATGCCGCCGGGGGAGGCGCTCGCGAGGCGCTGCGCGAGCGCGCCGAGCAGCTCGTTGCGCCGCAGGAGGGCGCCCGCGGGCTCCGGCCGCGCGGGGGCGGCCGGCTGCACCACGTGCACGCGCTCCTCGCGCGGGCGCGCGGGCACGACGAGTCGCACGCACGGCTCGCCATCGTGCTCACCCAGCACCAGGCTGATCTCGATCGGCAGCACCGTGCCGTCGGCGAGCAGCGCGTTGGCGCGCAGGGTGTGAGCGCTCCAGCGCCCCTGCAGGCAGGCGGCGAGCGCACCGCGCAGCGCGGCGTGCGTGGACTCCTCGAACAGGTCCATGACCGGTTCGCCGCTGATCCCGTCCTCGACCCCGTACAGCTCGTGCCAGGCGGGGTTCGCCTCGATGACGATCCCCTCCTGCACCTGGATGATGGCGTCGTTGGAGCGCTGCAGGACGCTGTCGAGCTGCGTGCGCGCGTCGTGCGCGGACTTGAGCGTGGCATCGAGCGAGCGCGTGGTGCGAAAGACGCCGAGCTCGCGCAGCATGACTGCCTGCAGCCGCTCCGGGCAGCCGAGCGTCACGACGTCGCGCGCGCCGGCCGCGATCGCCGCGGCGATCTGCGACTCATCGACGTTTGGGGCGAGCAGCAGCAGCGGCACCGTGGGCGCGAACTGCTCACGTACGCCGATCACCGGTTTGAGTTCGGCCGCGCTCGCGGCGACGTGCACCACGAGTTCGGGGTTGATCTGGGTGAGCGCGTCCGCGAGGTCGCGCAGCGCCGGGATCCAGGTGCAGTGCACCGGCTGGCCGGCGCGCCGCAGCAGGCTGTTGATTGCCTCGACGGGGTCGCGGGCCGCGCTCAGCACGATGAGCGGAATGGCGTTGGGCTCGCTCACAAGCTCTCCGGCGGGCACTCGCAGCAGCGGCGCATTCTAGCACCCGCCCGCGGCGTCCCCGCGTGAGCCAACTCCCGGATTGGGCAGCAGGGGCGGCAGGACAACTTTGGCGGCGGCCTCGGCCACCTCGCGTACCAGGCGCGGCACCAGGTACCCGGGCAGCGTCGCGGCGAGCTCGCCGGCGATCTGGCGCGCGCGCTCATCCGGCAGGGCAAAGTGCCCCGCGCCGCGCACCGGATCGAGCGCGTGCAGGTAGTAAGGCAGGACGCCGACGGCGAACAGGGCACGCGAGAGTTCCGCGAGCACCGTGGCATCATCGTTCACGCCCCTGAGCAGCACCGACTGGTTGAGGAGCGTGACGCCACTTGCGCGCAGCCGCGCACAGGCCGCCGCGACCTCCGGTGCGATCTCCGCGGGATGGTTGGCGTGCAGCACCACCACGGCGGGCCACGGGAGCGCCGCGAGCCAGGCGAGCAGGCCCTCATCGACACGCGCGGGCAGCACGATCGGCGTTCGCGTGTGTACGCGCAGGCGCCTCACGTGTGCGATCCGCCCGAGCCGCTCGGTGAGTGCGCCGAGGCGCGCGTTCGACAGCGACAGGGGGTCGCCGCCGCTCAGGATCACCTCCTCGAGGGAGGCGTCGGCGGCGATTTCCCCGAGCGCCTCGTCCAGGCGGTCGCCGGCATCGTCCGCGTAGGGGTACTCGCGCCGGAAGCAGTAGCGGCAGTGCACCGCGCACGCCCCGGTCGTGACGAGCAGCGCCCGTCCCCGGTACTTCTGCAGCAGGCCCGGCGCGCGCCGCGCCGCCGCTTCCGCGAGCGGGTCGCCCGAGAAGCCCGCTTGCTCGGCGAGCTCGCCGGCCGCGGGCAGCACCTGCCTGAGGAGCGGATCACTCACATCGGAGCGCGCCATGCGCTCGAGCCAGGCGCGTGGCACGCGCAGCGGGAAGACCTCGGAGGCAGCGCGCGCCGCCGGGAGCAGCTCCTCGGGCAGGGCGAGGCTCGCGACGAGATCCTCGGGCGTGCGCACGGCCGCGGCCATCTCGGCCTGCCAGCGCGGGGCTTCCGGCTGGCGGGGGTAGGGGGATGTCGCTATCATACGCGGCCCTTCGAACGGGCCCTGGATTCTGCAGCCCGAACCACGAGAATGAAATGGCCAGTTACACCACCAGCGAGATCCGCGGCGGGATGAAGGTCCTGCTCGACGGTGACCCGTACGCGGTGATCGAGAACGAGTTCGTTAAGCCCGGCAAGGGACAGGCTTTCAACCGCATCAAGGTGCGCAATCTGAAGACCGGCCGCACCATCGAGAAGACCTTCCGCTCGGGTGAGTCGCTCGAGGCCGCCGACGTCGTCGACACGGAGATGCAGTACCTCTACCAGGACGGGGACTTCTGGCACTTCATGATGCCGGAGAACTTCGAGCAGTACACGGCCGGCAAGTCCGCGGTCGGCGATGCCGCGCAGTGGCTCAAGGAGGGTGTCGTGTGCATCATCACCCTGTGGAACAACGTGCCACTGGCGATCACGCCCCCGCCGCACATCGAGCTGAAGATAGTCGAGACCGATCCGGGCCTGCGCGGTGACACCGCCACCGGAGGTCAGAAACCGGCCAAGGTCGAGACCGGTGCGGTCGTGCGGGTGCCGCTCTTCATCAACGAGGGCGAAGTAATCCGCATCGACACGCGCACCGGCGAGTACATCTCGCGCGCCAAGCAGTAGGGGCGCCCGCCTTACGCGCGCGCCAGGCGCGCGCTGCGCGCCGTCCACAGTCCGTCGGCCGCGTAAATCAGCAGCGCCGCCCAGATGAGCGTGAAGCCGAGCGCGCGCGCCGGCGTGAACCCCTCGTGCAGCACCAGCACCCCGCAGAGCAGCTGCAGGGTCGGACCGATGTACTGCAGTACGCCGATGGTCGAGTAGGGCAGCGCCCGCGCCCCGTAGGCGAACAGGAAGAGCGGCACCGCGGTCACCAGTCCGCTGCCGATGAGCAGCAGGTTCACCGTCGCGGACGAGTGGCCGAACGCCCCGCGGCCGGCGTACTGGCACGCGACGAGATAGGCGAGGGCGAAGGGCACGAGCAGCAGCGTCTCGGTCGCAAGTCCCGGGAGCGCGTCGACGCTGATCACCTTGCGTACCAGCCCGTAGAGGGAAAAGCTGAGCGCCAGCGTGCAGGCGATCCACGGCGGATGCCCGGCGAGCCACGTGAGATAGCTCACCGCGACCGCGGCGAGTGACACGGCGAGCCACTGTCGGGCGTTCAGCCGCTCGTGCAGCACAAGCACCCCGAGCAGCACGTTGACCAGCGGGTTGATGTAGTACCCGAGGCTCGTGTCGACGATGTGGCCGTGGGTCGCGCCCCAGACGTACACCAGCCAGTTGCTGGTGATGAGAAACGCCGAGAGCGCCAGGCGCGCGAGCAGCGCCGGCCGCGTGAAGATCCCCGTGAGGCGCCCGAGCTCGCCACGCACGAGCATCCACGTGAGGATGAACAGGCACGACCAGGCGATGCGGTGCGCGATGATCTGCGGCGCCGGTACCTCGCGCAGCGGGTAGAGGTAGAGCGGGAACAGGCCCCAGATCGTGAACGCCGTGGCCCCGGCGGCCAGTCCCCGGGGCGACAGGCGCTGCGTTCTCATCAGGTGACCTGAGCGGCCGGCGTCGCGACGTGCGCGAGGAACAGCGCCGCGAGCGCCTCGAGCCCGGCGGCGTCCTCGGCGTCGAAGCGCCCGGTCGCGGGGCTGTCGAGGTCGAGGACGCCCAGTACGGCGGTCCCCTGCAGCAACGGCACCACGATCTCCGAGCGCGAGGCCGCGTCGCAGGCGATGTGACCGGGGAAGGCGTGCACGTCCGCTACCACCAGCGTGCGCCGCTCGGCCGCCGCCGTGCCGCACACGCCGCGCCCGAGCGCGATGCGCACGCAGGCGGGCTTACCCTGGAAGGGACCGACGACGAGCTCGCCGTCCTTGAGCAGGTAGAAGCCGGCCCAGTTGACCTCGGGCAGGGCGTTGAAGATCAGCGCCGCCGTGTTGGCGGCGTTGGCAATCAGGTCGCGCTCGCCGGCGAGCAGGCCCGCGAGCTCACGCGCAAGCTCGCCGTAGGCGGCGCGCTTGTCCGTGAAGTCGTAGCGTCGGCTGCTGAAGCTCATCGGCACTCGGGCTGCAAGGTGGGGCGGGCCGCCATTTTCACGCGCGCGCGGTCGGAAACGCCAATACCTGATCGATGTGAGTGGCCCCCGTGGCGAGCATAAGCGTGCGGTCAAATCCGAGCGCGACACCGGCGCAGTCCGGCAGCCCGCTCGCGAGGGCGGCGAGCAGCCGCTCATCGAGCGGTGCGAGCGGCAGATGCCGTCGCCGCCGCTCCTCGTTGTCGCGCAGGAAGCGCTCGCGCTGCTCGTCCGCGGCACCCAGTTCGTGAAAGCCGTTCGCGAGCTCGAGGCCCTCGCAATACAGCTCGAAGCGACGCGCCACGCGCGCATCGGCGGGGTCGAGGCGTGCGAGCGCCGCCTGGCTCGCCGGGTAGCCGTGGACGAAGCAGAGCGCGCCGCGACCCAGGCGCGGCCCCACCCGCGCGCCCATGAGGAAGTCCAGCCACTCGTCGCGACTGGTTTGCGGGCCGCCGTGGAAGCCCTCCTGCGCCGCGGCACGCGCGAGTTCGCTGAGCGGCGCGCTCAGCGGATCGAGCCCGGTCTCGCGGTGGAATGCCTCGGTGTAGCTCACGCGCTCGGCGCGCGCAGGCGCACGCGCACCGAGCAGTGCGCGCACCAGCCCCTCGAGCTCGCTCATGAGCGCCTCGAGGTCCGCCCCGAGGCGGTACCACTCGATGAGCGTGAACTCCGGGTTGTGCAAGGCGCCGCTCTCGTAGGCGCGCACCACGTGGCAGACCTGGTAGATGTCGCCGCTGCCCGCGGCCAGGAGCCGCTTCATCGCGTACTCGGGCGAGGTGTGCAGGTACAGTGGCGCGCCGGGCGCCGCCGCGAGCGTCACGCTCGCCGAGTGGATGTGCACGTCGCTTACCGGCGCGTTCACGAGCAGCGGCGTGTCCACTTCCAGCAGGCCGCGCGCGGCGAAGAATTCGCGCGCGCGCGCGAGCAGCGCCGCGCGCGCCAGCAGCCGCTCGCGCGTCGCGCTCGGCCGCCAGTCCTCGCCGCCGGCGCTCATGTCAGGCGCGCGAGCGCCTGTCCGACGCGCACGGTGCTGCCGCTCGCGAGCTCGGGCCGCCACGCGCACATGTCGCGCGGCAGCAGCACGATCACCGTGGAGCCCATGTTGAAGCGACCCATCTCGGCTCCCCTGCTAAGCGGCAGCGCGGCGGCTGCCAGCGGCAGCTCCGTGTGCTGCCGCGGGGTGCGCGGCGTGACCTCGCCATGCCACACCGTGCTCATGCTGCCGACGCACAGGGCCCCCACGAGCACCAGGGCGTAGTGCCGGCCGTCGTCCTCGAACACGCACACGACGCGTTCGTTGCGGGCGAACAGGCCGGGGACGCTCGCGGCGGTGGTGGCGTTTACGCTGAAGAGCTGACCGGGGACGTACCACGCCGCGCGCAGCAGCCCGGGCAGCGGCATGTGCACGCGGTGGTAGTTGAACGGCGCGAGGTAGAGCGTCGCGAAGGCGCCGCCGCGGAAGCGCTCCGCCCAGATCCCGTCTTCGGCGAGCAGCGCCTCGAGCGTGTAAGCGTGGCCCTTCGCCTGCACGAGGTACGACCCGTCCAGCCGGCCAATCTGCGCGACGCTCCCGTCGACCGGGGAGACGAGCGCCGCCGGGTCCGGATCGATCGGCCGCGCGCCCTCGCGCAGGGCGCGCGTGAAGAAGGCATTGAAGCTCTCGAACTGCAGGTAGTCCGGCTCCGCGGCATCGCTCATGTCGGGGTGAAAGCGCGCCACGAAGGCCTCGATGAGGGCGTTCTTCAGCAGGCGCACCCGCGAGCGGGTGGCGGCGTACACGAGCCGCGAGAGCGCGTGCTGCGGCAAGAGGTACTGCAGCGCGACGAACGCGCGCGCGCTGGCGCTGTCCGGATCGCTCATGAGTGCGCCCGCAGATAGGGGGCGGCCTGACGCAGGTCACCGGCCATCTGGGCGACGTCGAATGGCGGGGTGAAGATGGCGACGATGCGCGCCGCGTCATCGAGCAGGAAGACCACCGCCGAGTGATCCATGGTGTAGTCGCCGCCCGGCAGGTCGACGCGATTCACCGCGACGCCGAACTCCCTGGCGACCCGGCCGATCGTCGCGTCATCGCCGGTCGCGCCCAGGAACTCGGGGTCGAAGGCGTGCACGTAGAGCGCGATCGCCTGCGGCGTGTCGCGCTGCGGATCGATGCTCACGAACAGTACGCGCAGCGCGGCGATACCCGCCTGCTTCCTGACCTGCGTGAGCTTCACGAGGGTCGTCGGGCACACGTCCGGGCAATGCGTGAAGCCGAAGAACACCAGCGTCGGGGCGCCGGCGAGACGGGCGCGCGTGAAGGCCTCGCCGTAGATGTCGCGCAGCTGGAAGTCCGCGACCGGCCTCGGCTGCGGCAGCCAGGTGCCGCTTGCCAGGCGCGGGGCTCCCCTGTCAAGTTGTCGCGCCAGCCAGAAGCCGCCGAGCGCCGCGATCAGCGCCGCGGCGACGAGGAGCCAGCGCCCGCGTGTCCTACCCATGAGCGAATTATTTCATAGCGGATCGCGCGCCGGGCGCCCCCGCGTGCCGCTCACCGTCGGCGCACTCATCGCGCGCGGCGCGCGCCGCCTGGCGCGGGCGCGGGTGTTCTTCGGGCACGGCACGGACAACGCCCGCGACGAGGCCGCGGCCCTCGTCCTGCACGCGCTCGACCTGCCGCGCCCGCCCGACCGGGCACTCTACCGCCGGCGCGTCAGCCGCGCCGGCGCCGCGCGCGCGCGGGAGCTGCTGACCCGGCGCGTGCGCGAACGCCGCCCGGCCGCGTATCTCACGGGCACGGCCTGGTTCGCGGGACTGCCCTTCAGCGTGGACGAGCGGGTGCTCATTCCCCGCTCGCCGCTCGCCGAGCTGATCGAGAGACGCTTCGTGCCCTGGATCGCGCCCGCGCGGGTGCGGCGGGTGCTCGACATCGGCACGGGCTCGGGCTGCATCGCCATCGCGTGTGCCAAGGCGCTGCCGCGCGCCCGGGTCGACGCCGTGGATATCTCCGCGGCGGCCCTGGAGGTGGCGCGTGCCAACGTGCGCCGCCACCGACTCTCGCGGCGCGTGCGGCTCGTGCGCTCGGACCACTTCCGTGCGCTGCGCCGCGCCACCTACGATATCATCGTGGCAAATCCGCCCTACGTGGGGGCGCGCGAGCTTAAGGGGTTGCCGCCGGAGTATCGACACGAGCCGCGCATCGCACTCGCCGCCGGCCGCGTCGGGCTCGATTCGGTGCGCGTCATCCTCGCCGAGGCGGCCCGTCACCTGAAGGCGCGGGGACTGCTGGTGGTGGAGGTGGGCAACACCGAGGACGCGGTACGGCGCGCCTACCCGAGGCTGCCGTTCGTGTGGCTGCAGTTTGCGCGCGGCGGTGGCGGGGTGTTCCTCATCACGCGCGAAGAGCTCACGGCGCGCTAGCGAAGGACCATGTCGGGAAACTCCATCGGCAGGCTGTTCACGGTCACGACCTTCGGCGAAAGTCACGGTGCGGCGATGGGCTGCATCGTCGACGGCTGCCCGCCGGGACTGCAGCTGAGCGAAGCCGATATCCAGCCGGACGTCGATCGCCGGCGCACCGGCACGTCGCACTTCGTGAGCCAGCGCCGCGAGGGCGATCAGGTGCGCATCCTCTCGGGGGTCTTCGAAGGGCGCACGACCGGCACGCCGATCGGCCTCTTGATCGAGAACACCGACGCGCGGCCGCGTGACTACGAGAAGATCAAGGACCGCTTCCGCCCCGGGCACGCCGACTACACCTACCAGCAGAAGTACGGCGTGCGCGACTACCGCGGCGGCGGCCGCTCCTCGGCGCGCGAGACCGTCATGCGCACGGCGGCCGGGGCGATCGCGCGTCGCTATCTGTCGGAGCGTCTCGGCGTGCGCATCTTCGGCTACCTGAGCCAGGTAGGCGCCCTCGTGCTCGAGCCGGTCGACCCCGCCTTCGCCTACCAGAATCCCTTCTTTTGCCCCGATCCCGCGCGTATCAGTGAGCTCGAGGAGCTCATCTGGAAGGTGCGCGGCGAGGGTGACTCGGTCGGGGCGCGCGTGACGGTCGTGGCGAGCGGCGTGCCGACGGGCCTCGGGGAGCCGGTCTTCGACCGTCTCGACGCGGACATCGCCCACGCGCTCATGAGCATCAACGCCGTGAAGGCGGTCGAGATCGGTGCCGGCGTGCGCGCCGCAGCGCAGCGCGGCAGCGAGCACCGCGATCCGCTCACGCCGGGCGGATTTCGTGGCAACAACGCCGGCGGGATCCTCGGCGGCATCTCCACCGGACAGGACGTGATCGCGCACCTCACGCTCAAGCCCACCTCGAGCATCCAGGTCCCGGCGGACACCATCGACGTCGCGGGTAACCCGGTCGAGATCGTGACGACCGGGCGGCACGATCCGTGCGTCGGCCTGCGCGCCACGCCGATCGCCGAGGCGATGCTCGCGATCGTGCTCATGGATCACTACCTGCGCCAGCGCGCGCAGAACGCCGACGTCCGCTCCACTACCCCGGATATTGAGTCACGGAATCAGTGAGAGATCTCATGCCTCGGCGGGTTTTCCCCTTGCTCGCGACCCGATGCGGTGGGGTCCGCACGGTGCGTGCCCTAACGCCGGTTGAATCCCAAGGACGCCCATGAGCGATAAGTTCCAGGTCGCGATCGTCGGTGCCACCGGACTAGTTGGCGAGACCATGGTCACCGTGCTCGAGGAGCGCGGTTTTCCAGTGAGCCGGCTCTTTCCGCTGGCGAGCGAGCGCTCACTGGGTCGCAGCGTCAGCTTCCGCGGCCGTAGCTACCCGGTGCGGGAGCTCAAGGACTTCGACTTTGCGCAGGTGCGCTTCGCGCTCTTTTCGGCGGGGGCGGCGGTCTCGCGCGAGCACGTGCCGCGCGCGCTCGCGGCCGGCTGCCTGGTGATCGACAACACTTCCGAGTTCCGTTACCGCGAGGACGTGCCGCTCGTCGTGCCGGAGGTCAACGCCCACGCACTCGACTCGGTGGGCGCCACCGGGCTCATCGCCAATCCCAACTGCTCGACCATCCAGCTGGTGATGGTGCTGAAGCCGTTGCTCGACGCGGCGGGACTTGAGCGCGTGGACGTCGCGACCTACCAGTCGGTCTCAGGCGCGGGGCGCGCGGCGGTGGAGGAACTCGCGCGGCAGTCGATCGCCGCGCTCAGCGGCAAGGGTCCGATCGCAGGGCCGGACGGCGCGAAGCAGATCGCCTTCAACTGCGTCCCGCACATCGACTCATTCCAGGAAAACGGCTACACGCGCGAGGAAATGAAGATCGTCTGGGAGAGCCGCAAGATCCTCGAGCGGCCGCAGCTGCGCGTGAACGCCACCGCCGTGCGCGTGCCTGTGTTTTACGGGCATTCCGAGGTGGTGCACGTGAGTACCGAGCGCGCGCTGAGTGCGGCGCAGGCTCGCGAACTGCTGCGAAATGCGCCCGGCGTCACGGTTTTCGACGAGCCACGCACGGGCGGGTACCCCACGGCTGCTACCGAGGCAGCGAAACGCGACACAGTTTATGTCGGGAGAATCCGTGAAGATCTCGCCCCGGACCATGGACTTAACTTATGGGTCGTTGCCGACAATGTGCGTAAAGGCGCCGCGACGAACAGTGTTCAGATCGCCGAGGCTTTGGCCCGACGACTTATTTAAGTTATATTGCCGCCCGATTGATGGGGGGGTCGCAAGTTATGCCCCATCTAGTTGTTTTCAAAAGATATTTCACCCAATGATTCCTGTCGGGGTGCCCTGATGTTCGCCAAACGCTCAACTCGGGCGCTGGCATTGCTGCTGGCTTTGCCGTCGGCCGCGTTTGCCCTTGGTCTCGGAGACATTCGCCTGCTGTCGCCGCTGAATGCGCCGCTGGACGCCGAGATCGAACTGCTCGATGTCGCTCCCGACGAGATCAACACCTTGCAGGTGCAGCTCGCTTCGCGCGACACGTTCGCCAAGTACGGCCTCGATTGGCCTCCGTACCTGAACACGGTGCAGGTCAAGACCGTGCGCACCCCCGACGGACGCGAGATCGTCAAGCTCAAGTCCGTCGACCCCATCTCCGAACCCTTTGTCACGCTCCTCGTCGAGGTCAACTGGTCGCGCGGCCACATGGTGCGCGAGTACACGATGCTGCTCGACCCGCCCGTGTACACGCCGAGCGAGTCGCAGGTGGCCAGCGCGCCCGTGACGGCCCCGACGACCGGGCAGGGCGCGCGCGAGGGCGCGATCGCGCGCACCGAGCCTACGCCGCCGCCGGCGCCGGTAGCCGCTCCGAGCGAGCAGGCCGCCGCTGCTCCCACTGAGCAGGCCGCGCCTTCGCCGAGCGAGCAGGCCGCACCGGCTGCGAATCCCGCGCCCGCTCAGGCACGCTCGCGTCCCGAGCGCCCGGCGCGGACCGAGACCCCGACTGAAGAGGGCGCCCAGAGCTCCTCGCACCTCGTGCACCGCGGGGAGACGCTCTCGGGCATCGCCGCGGGCGTCGCCGGGGTGAAGCTCAACTCCGCGAAGGCGCGCAGCTGGATGCTCGCCATCTATCAGGCGAATCCGGAGGCGTTCCGCCAGAACATGAACGTGCTGCGCTCCGGCGCGGTGCTGCGCATTCCCGAGGCCTCCGCGGCCGAGGCGGTCTCGCCGAGCGAGGCGACGGCGGAGATACGCCGCCAGTACGCGGCCTGGCGCTCCGAGACGCCGGGACGCACGGCATCCGCCGCGCAGCCGGGAAGGCTGAAGCTCGTCACGCCCTCCGAGGCCGAACCCGCCGCCGCGAATGCGACCCCGCCCTCCGCCGGTGGCTCCACGGCCGCCAAGCCGGGCGCGGGCGCAGCGGCTGCGGCCGCGGCCGCCGAGCAGAACGAGAAGCGCCTCCTCGAGCTGCGCAATCAAGAGCTCGCGCGCATGCAGTCGCAGACGGCCGCGAAGCAGGGCGAGGCCGCCACGCCTCCCGCGGCGACGGCACGGGCGCCCACCCCGCCACCGCCGACGTCCGCACCGGCCCCCGCGGAGCAGCCGCCCCCGGCCGCCGCGACCGAGCAGCCGCCGCCGGCGGCAGAGACCGCGCCCGCCCCGGCGCCCGCCGTGGAAGAGAAGCCCGCGCCACCGCCGGTCGCCCAGCCTCCGGTGAAGAAGCCCGCGGCTGCAAGCGGCGGCTCGTTCCTCGATACGCTCTTGGGCTACTGGTGGGTACTCCTCGCGCTGGTCGCGGTCGGGCTCCTCGCATTCTTTGCCGCGCGGGTGCTGCGCTCGCGCCGCAAGAGCGAGTTCGACGATTCCCTCGGGCGACTCGCGGCCGCAGGCGCCGAGGCCGTCGACTTCGGCTCCATAAGCGCCGGGCGCGGCTTTGCCGCACCCGAGCCCGCGCCGCGCGTGTCGCCCTCGGCGGCCCCGCCGGACTCGGCTTTCCTCGTCGAGGAGACCGGCAGCCACGAGCGGCCGCGCATCTCCGCGACCGGCAGTCAGACGGCGATCACCACGGCCAAGCACGTCGCGAGCGACGAGACGATCAGCAGCGAGACTGCGATCAACCTGGACCAGGGTGATCCGCTCGCCGAGGCGGACTTCCACATGGCGTACGGCCTGTACGATCAGGCCGCCGACCTCATCCGCATCGCGATCACCCGCGAACCCGCACGTCGCGACCTGAAGCTCAAGCTCCTGGAAGTCTTCTTCGTGTGGGGCAACAAGGAGCAGTTCCTCGCGAGCGCGCGCGAACTCGCCGAGAGCCGCTCCGAGGCGGCCCCGGGCGAGTGGGAAAAGATTCTCATCATGGGCAAGCAGCTGGCCCCGGAGGATCCGTTGTTCTCCGGCGGCGGCGCGGTGGCCGGTGCCACGGCCGGGGGCGTGGATCTTGACCTCGAGGGCGGCCAGAGCCGCGTCGACTTCGACCTCCTCGGGGACCCCGCGCCGGGCGAAGGCGGCGGCGGCGTCGATCTGGACATCGGCGCTGCGGTCGGGGACCTGGACGCCACGGCCGAATCGCAGTCCAACATCACCGACCGCAATGTGGCGCTCATGGAGGGCAGCTTCGCGGGCGGCGGCACGGGCACGACCCGGCAGATGACGGCGCGCGTGCGCCAGAACTCGGGCAGCACCCATGAAATGGAAGGCCCGACCGTCGAGCAGCCGGCGCTGGTGACGCCGAGTCAGCCGACGATCCGGCAGAAGGTGGAGACCGCGCTGCGCAAGGGCGGCGAGCAGACTCAGGAGCTCGCGCTCGATGACCTGGGCCTCGACATGGGCGGCCCGGACACGGTCGACCAGCCGGGTATCGCCGCCGCGGCCAACTCGACGCCCGACGCGCCGACGCTGGTCGCGGGCCTGGACGAGCAGTCGCGCCGCGTGATGGAAGACGCGCACCGACGCGCCAAGGAAGAGACCGGTGAGACCACCGGCGCCTGGCAGTTTGACCAGGACGAGCTCGAGGCGGCGCTCACGCAGACGAGCGCGGCCCTGCCCGACCCCTCCTCGACCGCACGCATGCGCGCGCTCGGGCGCGCGGACCTCGACGTCGACGTCGGCGACGCCACGGGCACGCACGCCGCGCACGGCGAGATCGACCTCGACGTGGGCGCCGCGACCGGCACGCACCAGACCAACGGCGGCCTGGACCTCGACGTCGGCACGGCCACCGTACCGGACGCGGCGTTTGCCGCGACGCAGCGGCTCGCGTCCGATGAGCTGGCCCTGCCGGACCTGGAGCCGGTGACCATGAGTGAGGTCGGCACCAAGCTCGATCTCGCGCGGGCCTACATGGACATGGGCGATCCGGACGGCGCACGCAACATCCTCGAGGAAGTCCTCACCGAAGGCTCGGCGGCGCAGAAACAGGAAGCGCAGCGCCTGATCGAGTCGCTCCCGGGCTGACGCGCCGCCACGGGCGCAGCGCACGGGTCAGCGCGTGGCGCGCATCGCCGTCGGCGTCGAGTACGACGGCTCCGCGTACGCCGGCTGGCAGGCGCAGGCGGCGCCGCGCACCGTGCAGCAGGTGACCGAGGCCGCGCTCTCGCGCATCGCCGCCTCTGCCGTGGCGCTCGTGTGCGCGGGACGCACCGACGCGGGAGTGCACTCCCTCGGGCAGGTCGCGCACTTCGACACCCTGGCCGTGCGCGAGATGCGCAGCTGGGTGCTCGGCGCCAACAGTGAGCTGCCTGCGGACGTGAGCCTGTCCTGGGCACGCCTCGTCCCCGCGCACTTCCACGCGCGCTACAGCGCCGAGGCGCGCACCTACCGCTACCTGATCCTCAACCGCACGGCGCGCTCGGCGCTCGCCGCGCGGCGCTGCGTCTGGGTGCACCGCAGGCTCGATCATGAGCGCATGCAGGAGGCCGCGGACGCGCTGGTGGGCGAGCACGACTTCAGCGCCTTCCGCGCCTCGGAGTGCCAGGCTAGATCGCCCGTGCGTCGTCTGGAGCGCCTGAGCGTGAGCCGGCACGCGGACTGGGTGGTGATCGAGGCCACCGCCAACGCCTTCCTGCACCACATGGTGCGCAACATCGCCGGGCTCCTCCTCGCCGTCGGCAAGACCGACGCCCCGGTGAGCTGGGCGCGGGAGGTGCTCGCGGGACGCGACCGGACCAAGAGCGCCGCAACCGCCCCGGCCGCCGGGCTGTACCTGCTCGCCGTGCGCTACCCGGGGGCCTTCGCCCTGCCACAGCCGCCCGGGCAGGGGGTCTGGCCGGCCTGATCGGCTATGATCTTGCGCTGCTTCAAGGGGCTCCCGGGGGTCTATGTCCTGGTTCGAGAAGATCATGCCGTCGCGCATCAAGACCGAACGGCGCACGCGCTCGGTCCCGGAAGGGCTGTGGATCAAGTGCCCCGCCTGCGACGCCGTGCTCTACCGCGCCGAACTCGAGCGCAATCTGTACGTGTGCCCCAAGTGCAGTCACCACATGCGCATGGGCGCGCGCGAGCGGCTCGAGCGCTTCCTCGATCCCGACGCGATCGCCGAGATCGGGGCGGAGATCTCCCCGGAGGACCCGCTCAAGTTCCGCGACAGCAAGCGCTACCGCGACCGCCTGGCGCAGGCGCAGAAGGCGACCCAGGAGAAGGACGCGCTGATCGTGCTCACGGGCACGCTGCACACCCTGCCGATCGTCGCCTGCGCCTTCGAGTTCCAGTTCCTCGGCGGCTCGATGGGCTCGGTGGTCGGCGAGCGCTTCAAGCGCGGCGTCGACTACTGCGTGCAGGAGGGGCGGCCGCTCGTGTGCTTCTCGGCGAGCGGGGGCGCGCGTATGCAGGAGGCGCTCTATTCGCTCTTCCAGATGGCCAAGACGGCGGCGGCGCTGGCGCGCCTGGCGCAGGCACACCTGCCGTTCGTCTCGGTGCTCACCGACCCGACCACCGGGGGCGTCTCGGCGAGCCTGGCGCTGCTCGGGGACCTGAACCTCGCCGAGCCACGCGCGCTCATCGGCTTCGCCGGCCCGCGCGTCATCCAGCAGACGGTGCGCGAGACGCTGCCGGAGGGCTTCCAGCGCAGCGAGTTCCTGCTCGAGCACGGCGCCATCGACATGATCGTCGACCGCCGCGACATGCGTGACCGCATCGCGGCCATGCTGCGCCTGCTCCTGAAGCTCCCCGCCGCCGCCGCGGCCTGAAGCGCCGCTCAGCGCCGCGCGCCCGATGCGCACCCTCGCCGAGTGGCTGACGCTGCAGGAGTCGGTGCACCCGAAGAGCATCGACATGGACCTGACGCGGGTCGCCTCTGTCGCCCGCACGCTCGGGGTGGCCGAGGCCGGATGCGCGGTCATCACGGTGGGTGGCACGAACGGCAAGGGCTCGGTCGCCGCGCATCTGGACGCCTTGCTGCGCGCCTGCGGCGTGCGCACCGGGCTCTTCACCTCCCCGCACTTCCTGCGCTACAACGAGCGCATCCGCGTCGAGGACCGCGAGGTCGACGACGCGACGCTCGTCGGCGCATTCGAGCGCATCGCGGCGGCGCGCGGCGCCACGACCCTGACCTTCTTCGAGTACAACACGCTCGCCGCGCTCCTCATCTTCCGCGAGCGCGCGGTCGCGGCCGCGGTGCTCGAGGTCGGCCTCGGCGGGCGTCTGGATGCCACCAACCTTGTGGACGCCGACGTCGCGGTGCTCGCCTCGGTGGGCTTCGATCACCGCGACTTCCTCGGCGACACGCTCGAGGCCATCGGCGCGGAGAAGGCCGGCATCTTCCGCGCCGGCCGACCCGCGGTGCTCGGCACGCCGGACATGCCCGCGAGCGTGTTCACCGCGATCCGCGCCCTCGGGGCAAAGGCACTCGTCGCCGAGCGCGACTTCACCTGGCAGCGCTCGGACGGGCAGTGGGCGTACCGGGGACCGCGTCTCGCCTTCGCGGGCCTGCCGCCCCCGGTGCTCGAAGGCGCGATCCAGTACCGCAACGCCGCCACCGCGCTCGCCGCCCTCGAGGCGCTCGGCACGGGCGAACCGCGCGCGGCGAGCGCGCGCGCCGTGCAGGCCCTCGCCGGGCTCGACGCCCGCCGCGTCGCCGCGGGGCTGGGCAGCGTGCGCCTCGCCGGGCGCTTCCAGATCGTGCCCGGGGCCGTCGAGTGGATCCTGGACATCGCGCACAACGAGCCCGCCGCACGCGTGCTCGCCGCGCAGCTGCACGAGCGGCCGCCGCCCGGGCATGCGGGCCGCACGCTCGCCGTGATCGGCGTGCTCGTCGACAAGGACGCGAGTGCCATCGCGGCGGCGCTCGCGGGCGAGGTCGATCACTGGTTCGCGTGCGCGCTGCCCGGCGCGCGCGGCGCCACCGCGGCCCAGCTCGCCGCGCGCCTCGCGCTGCCGAGCGGCGCGGTGACGCTGGCCGACTCGGTGGTCGCGGGCTGCCAGCTGGCGCGCGCCCAGGCCCGCGCCGGCGACCGCGTGGTGGTCTGCGGCTCTCTCTTCACCGTCGGCCCGGCGCTGGAGTGGCTTCGGATATACTCCGCGCCCTAGGACGCAGGCCGCGGCCGCGGGCCGTGCGCCTCGCGTGCCGCGCTTGGCTTTCGCGGTTTTGCCCCCATAGTGGATGCCTTGGTGAAAGAACGGCTGACCGGCGCAATCATTCTTGTGCTGCTGATCGTGCTCCTGGTTCCGGAGTTTCTTAAGGGCCCGATCCGCACCGCCCCACGCGCGGCAGCCGCCACTGCGGAGGATGCGCCATTACGCTCCTATACCATCAACCTCGCGGACGACGCCCACGCCCGGGGAGCGAGCACCGCCGCACCGAGCGGTCCGCAGGCGCCGGCCCCCCTGCCCGCGGTCCCGGCCGCCTCCGACCCGCAGCCGGACGCACTTCCCACCGAGAAGCCTCAGGCCCCGACGCCCGCGACCAAGCCGCCGGCCGCCCCTTCGGCCACGCGCTCGACAGCCCCCGCCGCGGCCCCTGCCGAGGGCGGGGCGGGGTGGGTCGTACAGCTCGGCAGCTTCGCCAGCCGTCCCAATGCCGAGCGCCTGGCGCACCAGGTGAAGGCACAGGGCTTCCCGGTGAGCGTGTCTCAGTACCCGACCGGACGGCACCTGTTCCGCGTGCGCGTAGGCCCGGTGGCCGACCACGCCGCGGCCGCCCAACTGCAGGAAAAGCTGCACGCCGCCGGTCATTCCGGGGCCATCGTGCCGCCGCAGTGACGGGCGTGATGCGCGTCTTAGGTGGCGCCCGGGCTCTCTTGTACAATCCGCGCCGCGCGGATTCGGCCGCGGTCACGAACGGCTGCGATGATACTGACCGATTACCTGGTGATTCTGGCCATCCTGGTCTCGGCGCTGGTCGGCGCGCTGCGCGGCTTCCTGCGGGAATCGATCGCGCTCGGCGCCTGGATCATCGCGATCTTCCTCGCCTGGCACTTCGCCGACTTCATCGAGCCGCACCTCGGGGGTCTGCTCGCGGACTCGACGGTGCGCCCCTGGGCGGCGCGCGTCATCGTCATCGTGCTGGTGTTGCTGGTGGGCGCGGCGACCGGTGCCATCCTCGGACACTTCGTGCGCCTGTCGATCTTCAGCGGCATGGACCGGCTGCTGGGTTTCGGCTTCGGGCTCCTGCGCGGCTTCGTGCTGCTCGGGGTGTTCGTGATCCTCGGGCAGTTGCTGCGCCTGCAGGGCGAGGGCTGGTGGCGGCACTCGCTCATGATTCCCTACGGGGAGTCGATGGCGAACGGCCTGCGCACGATGGTGGGGGAGGCCCACGTACCGCACGGACGCGACGTACAGATCTGATTCCGGGTCCGGGCTGAGGGGGAAGGGCCATGTGCGGCATCGTCGGCATCGTCGGCAGCAGCGCGGTCAACCAGCGCCTCTATGACGCGCTCACCGTGCTGCAGCACCGCGGCCAGGACGCCGCCGGCATCGCCACCTCCGGCGACGGTGAGCTCTACGTGCGCAAGGGCAGCGGGCTGGTGCGCGACGTGTTCCAGCAGCATCACATGCTGGAACTCAAGGGCAACATGGGCCTCGGGCACGTGCGTTACCCGACCGCCGGCTGTGACAGCGCCTCCGAAGCCCAGCCTTTCTACGTCAACGCGCCCTACGGGATCTGCCTGGCGCACAACGGCAACCTGACTAACGCCGCCGAGCTCGCCGAGATCCTCATCCGCGAGGACCGGCGGCACCTCAACACCACCTCGGACTCCGAGGTGCTGCTGAACGTCTTCGCCTCCGAGCTGCAGCGCGTCGGCGCGACGCGCATCACGCCCGCGGACGTGTTCGCCGCGCTCAGCGCCGTCTACCGCCGCTGCCGCGGCGGCTACGCGGTCACCGCCATGATCATCGGCCACGGCGTGCTCGGCTTTCGCGACCCGCACGGCATCCGACCGCTGGTGCTCGGCGAGCGGCGCACGCCGCGCGGCACCGAGTGGATGCTCGCCTCGGAGAGCGTGGCGCTCGACAGCCTCTCATTCCGCTTCGTACGCGACGTCGCCCCGGGGGAAGCGGTGTTCATCGACGAGCTGGGGCGTCTGCACAGCCAGCAGTGCGTGCCGACCGCGCGCCACACGCCCTGCATCTTCGAGTACGTGTACTTTGCCCGTCCCGACTCGAAGATCGACAACATTTCCGTGTACCGCGCGCGCATGCGCATGGGCGATCGGCTCGCCGACAAGATCCTGCGCGAGCGCCCGGCGCATGACATCGACGTCGTCATCCCGATCCCGGACACCAGCCGCACGAGCGCCCTGCAGCTCGCGCAGCGGCTCGGCGTGAAGTACCGCGAGGGCTTCATCAAGAACCGCTACATCGGCCGCACCTTCATCATGCCGGGGCAGGAGCAGCGCGAGAAATCCGTGCGCCGCAAGCTGAACGCGATCGACCTCGAGTTCCGCGGCAAGACGGTGCTGCTGGTGGACGACTCGATCGTGCGCGGCACGACCTCGGCGCAGATCATCGAGCTCGCACGCGAGGCCGGCGCCGCCAAGGTGTACTTCGCCTCCGCCGCCCCGCCGGTGCGCTTTCCGAACGTCTACGGCATCGACATGCCGGCGACCAGCGAGCTGGTGGCGAGCAGGCGCTCGGTCGAGGAGGTCGGCGCCCTCATCGGCGCCGACTGGCTCGTCTACCAGGACCTCGATGACCTCATCGCCGCCTGCAAGCACGAGGACGCGCGCATCGAGGAGTTCGATACCTCGTGCTTCTCCGGCGAGTACGTGACCGGCGACGTGACCCGCGAATACCTCGAGCGCCTGCAGCTGGAGCGCTCGGACGCGGCCAAGCTCGAGCGCCGCGACCGCCCGGGACGCCTCAAGGTCGTGCGCGGGAGCTAGGACTGGCGGAGCGGCCCGACCCGCGGCGCGCGCTGCTGCTGGAACTGCTGCAGACGGCGCTGCGCCGTGTCGAGGGCCGCGCGTGCGTGCGCCAGGCGCTCGCCGCGGCCGGCAGCGCACCGCGCGGGCCGGTATGGCTCGCCGCGGTGGGCAAGGCGGCCGAGAGCATGGCGCTCGGCGCCCACGACGCGCTGGGAGCTGCGATCGCACGCACGCTCGTCATCACCCGCGATCTGAGCGGCTCACAGGAGCTGCGCGAACACGGCCACGTGGAGCTGCTGCTCGGCGCGCATCCGCTGCCGGATGAGCGCTCGCTGCGGGCCGGCGCGCGCCTGCTCGCGTGGGTCGACTCGCTCCCGAGCAGCGTCGAACCGCTGTTCCTCATCTCGGGGGGCGCCTCCAGCCTCGTCGAGGTGCTCGCCGACGGCGTGACGCTCGCCGATCTCGGGGAGCTCAATCGCACCGGCCTCGCCGCCGGCATCGCCATCGGCGAGCTGAACGCGCGCCGTATCGCGCTCTCGCGCATCAAGGGCGGGCGGCTCGCCGCGCGCCTCGGGGGCCGTGCCGCCCGCGCCCTGTTCGTCTCCGACGTCCCGGCCGATGATCCGCGCGTGATCGGCTCGGGCCTCATGGGACCGGCAGAGCAGGGCGCCGACCGCATCGCGCGCACGATCGTCGCCTCGATCGACGACGCCACCGCCGCCGTCGCGGCGCGCGCCGCCGAGCTCGGCCTCAGCACGTACGTCGCCCCGCGGCGCTTCGCGGACGCAGCACCGCGGCTGGCGGCGCGCTTCGCGCACGAGCTCTCGCTTTCTGCCGCGCAGGTGTGCGTGTGGGGCGGGGAGTCGACGGTGGCGCTGCCGGCGCATCCGGGGCGCGGCGGGCGCAACCAGCACCTGGCGCTCGCCGCGGCGCGCCTCATCGCCGGCCACCCGCAGCTGCTGCTACTCGCCGCCGGCACCGACGGCAGCGACGGCGTCACCGAGGATGCCGGCGCACTGGTCGACGAGGACAGCTGCGCGCGCGTGGCGCTCGCCGGACTCGACGCGGACGCCTGTCTCGCGCGGGCAGACTCCGCGCGCGCGCTCGCCGCGAGCGGCGACCTGCTGCACACCGGCCCGACCGGTACCAACGTCGGTGACCTCGTCATCGGCCTGAAGCTCGCGGCGGAGGCAGCCCGGGCGCTGCCTCTCGCGCGTGGCGGCCCCGCGGCACGCGTGCTGTAATCACTCGCGATGCGAGTACTCCTGATCGAAGAGGACGCGCGCCGCTGCGCGCAGATCCGCGAGCGGCTGCTCGCCTGGCGGCCGCAGGCACAGCTCATCGTGCACAACCCGCTCGTGCAGGGAGCGCTCGCGCCGGAGTTTCTCGCGCAGGGCTTTGACGCCGTGCTGCTCGCCGAGGGTTGGCCGGGCGGGCGCGGGCTCGCCTGGGCACGCGATCTCGCCGGGCGCGCCGGCTTCGCCCCGCTCGTGCTCTTCTACGACGCCGACCAGGCGGCCGCGCGCGACGCGGCGGCGATCGGCGCCTTCGCCGTGAGCCGCGAGGACATCGAGCGCGACGCCTTCACGCACGTGCTCACCGCCGCCGAGCAGCGCCAGGCGCACGCGCGCGCGGTGTGGCGCAGCTCGAGCGCCGGGCGCGCGACGCAGCGCTTCGGTGACGCCTTCATCCGCGACTACCGCTGCATCCGCCGTCTCGCGAGCGGCGCGACCACGGACCTGTACCTGGCCGAGAGCGAGCGCGCCGGGAGTCTCGTGGCACTCAAGGTGGCGCGCGACCGCCGCGATGAGGGCGAGCAGCAGCTCGATGCCTTCCGGCGCTTCCTGCAGGAATACGAGATCGCGCAGCGTATCGACAGCCCGGCGGTCGTGCGCCTCTACGACCTCGGCGTGAGCGACGAGCACGCCTGGCTC
>DATBBQ010000048.1:0-24681 GCA_036270915.1 Steroidobacteraceae bacterium | reverse complement strand
CTCGAGGGCATCGTGTGCAAGGCCGCGGACGCCCCCTACGAGGGCGGACGCGGCGGCTCGTGGCTCAAGGTGAAGTGCGTGAACTCGGACGAGTTCGCGGTCATCGGCTACACGAGCGGACAAGGTGCGCGCGAGCGCCTGGGGTCGCTCCTCCTCGGCACGCCGGTAAAGGGCGCGACCTGGCGCTACTGGGGCCGGGTCGGCACGGGGCTCGATGAAGGCACGATCGCGGACCTCTTGCGGAAGCTGAAGAAGTCCCCGCGCCCGGTCGCACTCGAGAATCCGCCCGCCCGTGCGCAGCTGCGCGGCGCCACCCCGGTGTGGGTGACCCCGAGTCTCGTGGTCGAGGTCGAGTTCCGCGGCTACACCGAGGACCGGCTGCTGCGCCAGGCGAGCGTCAAGGGCGTGCGCCGCGACCGGTCCGTCGAGACCCTGAAGCCCGCCCAGCGCGACGTCGCGCCGGTGGTCTCGGCCGAGCCCGCCGCGGCTGAGGACGCGCCGGTCGCGCCGCGCGCGAGGGGTCGCGGGCGCGCCGCGCCCTCATCGACGGCCGCCACCGGGCGCGGCCCGAAGCCGCCCGAGAAAGGCGCCGTGCGCCTGACCCATCCCGAGCGGGTGCTGTTCAAGGAGCCGAAGATCACCAAGCAGGATCTCGCCGATTTCTACCGCGAGATCGCCGACTTCATCCTCCCGGGCCTCATCGAACGGCCGGTGATGCTGCTGCGCTGTCCGGACGGGGCGGCGGGCGAGTGCTTCTTCCAGAAGCACATCACGCACACCTTCCCGTCCGCGGTGCACGAGGTGAACGACCCCGCGGAGCGCCAGCGCTGGATCTACATCGACGGCCTCGAGGGACTCCTCGGGCTCGTGCAGATGAACGCGCTCGAGTACCACGTTTGGGGCTCGACGGTCGCCGATATCGAGCACGCAGACCGGCTCGTGATCGATCTCGACCCCGCCCCCGGCGTGCCCTGGAAGCGGGTCATCGAGGCGGCGCGCGCGCTCAAGGAGCGGCTGAGCGGACTGAAGCTGGATTCCTTCGTGCGCACCTCCGGGGGCAAGGGCCTGCACGTCGTCATCCCGGTCGCTCCCGCCGCCGACTGGGAGAGCGCGCGCGCCTTCACGCGCTCGCTCGCCGAGGACCTCGCGCGCGAGGAGCCTGATCGCTACCTCGCCGTCAACACCAAGGCCGAGCGCACCGGCAGGATCTTCATCGACTACCTGCGCAACGCCCGCGGCGCGACCGCGGTGTGCTCGTACTCGCTGCGCAACCGCCCCGGGGTGCCGATCGCGACCCCGCTCGGGTGGGAGGAGCTCTCGCGTCTCACCGCCCCGGACCAGTACGGCTACGCCAACATCCGCAGGCGCCTCAAGGGAATGCGCCAGGACCCCTGGGCGGGGATCGAGGCCGTGCGCCAGAGCCTGCCCGCCAGGTGAATGGCCGGCATGGCTACGTCCCGCTCCCGCGCCAGGCAGGCGCAGCGCAGACGCCGCGGCGCCGCCGGCGTGGCACCGCACGCCCGCGCCGCGAGAGAGGGCGCGACCCCGGGTGAGGATCTCGCCGGCGAGCCGCACTCGTCGCGTCCGGTCATCTACGCCGCGCTCGCCTGCAACGCCGCGATCGCGCTCGCCAAGTTCATCGCCGCCCTCGTGAGCGGCAGTGCGGCCATGCTGGCGGAAGGCGTGCACTCCCTCACCGACATCGGCAACCAGGTCCTCCTCCTCTACGGCCTCAGGCGCGCCCGCCGCCCGGCCGACGCGCACTTCCCGTTCGGCTACGGCAAGGAGGTGTACTTCTGGTGCTTCGTGGTCGCGATCCAGGTGTTCACCATCGGCGCAGGTGCCGCCGTGGTGCGCGGCGTGCTGCAGATCAGGGACCCCCAGCCGCTCGATCACCCGCTCATCAACTATACGGTGCTGGCGATCTCGGTTCTCTTCGAGGGGGGCAGCTGGCTCTTCGCTGTGAGCGAGTTCTCCAAGACGAAGGGCAGGCGCAGCTACTTCGAGGCGGTGCGCTACGGCAAGGACCCTTCCCGATTCATGGTGCTGTTCGAGGACTCGGCGGCGCTGATCGGTCTGGTGATAGCCGCCTGCGGCATCGCGCTCGGGCAGCTCACCGGCAACCCGATCTACGACGGCATCGCCTCGATCCTCATCGGCCTCGTGCTCGCGGTGACGGCCGTGTGGCTCGCCACCGAGACCAAGGGCCTCCTGATCGGCGAGAGCGCGAGCCGCGACGTGGTAGCAGATATCCGGCGGGTGGCCTCCGAGATCAAGGGCATCAACCGCGTCTACGAAGTGCTCTCCATGCACGTCGGGCCGCAGTTCATCCTGGTGGCCGTGACGCTGGAGCTCGGTCACGGCGATGCGCGCGAGCACGCGATCGATGAGCTCGAGACCCGCCTGAGGAGGGTGCATCCGCGGATCAAGCGGGTGTTCGTGCGCAACCGCAGGCCCGATGACTGGGACGATGACGGCAACCTCATTACTCAAGGAAGGAGTGACACATGAGCACCAGCAAGCAACGGACCGCCGCCCGGGCCAACATCAAGAAGGCCGCCCGGGCCGCGCGCAGCAAGCGCACCATCGCTCACCTGCCGAAGTCCGTGCGCACGGCCCTCGGCAAGCAGGGCGCGAAGGTGGCACGCGAGAAGGCTTCCGCGCGCACGCACTCCGCGTCCCGCTGAGGCGGCAGGCCAGCCTGCGGCTTGTCGGGCACGAAATGAACGCGGGGATCCCTGGGTAAGTCGGTCGTCCTCATCACAGGCTCGGACGGGCCTGGGACTGGAGCCGGTGCGTGCGGATCAGGGCATCCTCGAGTACGCCGCGCTCGTGCCCTGGTGAGGCCGCTCTCAGTCACGCCCCGGCGACTGTGATTACGTGCACAGTTCGGGCGATGCGGCACGCCGGGCAGGGCCGGCGCCGTTATAAGGTTCAATGAGCCGCGCGGCCAGGAAGCCTCCGGCGGCGACGGACTATGAACGACCCCCGCAAGCCAAAGCCCTCGAGTCCCGTGCCGCACGGACTTGCGCCGCCGAGACACCCCGCCGCGCCCGCACGCGATCC
This sequence comes from Steroidobacteraceae bacterium, assembly GCA_036270915.1. Lineage (GTDB taxonomy): Bacteria > Pseudomonadota > Gammaproteobacteria > Steroidobacterales > Steroidobacteraceae > 13-2-20CM-66-19. The sequence goes on along the minus strand of DATBBQ010000048.1, from coordinate 21,615 downwards.
GGTGCGTGCTCCCCCGGGTCCCGCACGCCCCGACGCCGGGCCGGCCTCGACCCCGCGCGATGGCAGTGAGGGCGCCACCGGCAAGGTGGTGCATGACGATCGCGGCAATGCCGTCTGGGACTGGCTGAAGACGACCAGCCGTCACGCGATCGAGAGCACCACACGCCTGCTGCGCAAGCTCGAGGCACCCGAGCTCCAGATGGAAGACAGCAAGGACGAAGACCTGCGTATCGCGCCGGAGCCGAGCAGCGGCGGCGGTTACGATCCCTACAATCAGGCCGTCAAGCCGCGTCCCGGCCGCAAGTAGCCGCCCGGCGCGCACCGCGCCGTTCCCGGATCCTGAGCGGTAAAGCGTGCACGGCCCAGGCCCTGCTTTTGGCACGCATCCGGAAACGCCGTTCCGGCGTATGACATCTAAGACAGGACAGACCTCGCCGTGGGGGCCCGAAGGGCCGACCGCGGTCGGCTTGCTTACCCCTGTTTCAGGAGACTCATAATGAAATTCGCTTACGCAGTTTGGGCTGGCACTCTGATGCTCGCCGCCACGGCCGCCTGGGGCCAGGGCGCGAAAGTCACCGACGCGCAGATCGCGCAGATCGTCGTCACGGCGAACCAGGTCGACATCGACGCCGGCAAACTCGCCGAGACGAAGGCGACGAACCCGGACGTCAAGGCCTTCGGGCAGCGCATGGTCACCGACCACACGGGGGTCAACAAGTCCGCCGTCGAACTCGTGACCAAGCTGCACGTGACGCCTGAGCCGAGCGCGACGAGCCAGGCTCTGCAGAAGGGTGGCGACGAGAACCTGGCCGCGCTCAAGAAGCTGAGCGGCGCCGCGTTCGACAAGGCCTACATCGATCACGAGGTGGCCTACCACGAGCAGGTGCTGAGCGCCCTCGACAAGACACTCATACCGGATGCGACGAATGCCGACCTCAAGGCGCTGCTCGTGAAGGTGCGCCCGGCCTTCGTGGATCATCTGCAGCACGCCAAGCAGCTGCAGGCCCAGCTGGGCAAGTAAGTGCGCCACGCAACGTGGCTCGCACTGTCTCTGTGCATGTTGGGCTCCGCGGCACTCGCCTCCTCGAGTGCCGCGGAGCCGAAGACCAAGACGCACACGGTGGTCATCGAGAACATGCAATTCAATCCCGCGACCCTGACCGTCGCCAAGGGCGAGCGTGTCGTGTGGGTCAACAAGGACCTGTTTCCGCACACGGTGACCGCGGACAACAAGGCCTTCGACTCGAAGGACGTCGCGGCCAACGCTTCCTGGACCTATGTCGCCGCGAAGGCGGGCGAGTATCCTTACGGGTGCACGCTCCATCCGACGATGAAGGCCAAGCTGATCGTGAAGTGACCTGATGCAGCCGGAATCCACAGGCGAGCTGCGCGGCGAAGACGAAGCGTCCGTCGTCCGCCGTGTCGCGGGCGGCGACCGCGCCGCCTTCACGCTCCTCATGCGCGCCCACAACCGCCGCCTGTATCGCCTCGCGCGCGCTTCCCTCGGTGATCCGACGGAGGCCGAGGACGCGGTCCAGGACGCCTATCTCAACGCCTACCGCTCCATCGGTGCGTTCCGGGGCGAGAGTGCGCTCTCGACCTGGCTGTCGCGCCTGGTGTTGAACGAGTGCCTCGCGCGGCAGCGACGCAGACTTCGTCGGGAGAACGTGATTCCCATGGTGAGCTTCGAATCCACGACCGAGAACGTGTCCGGCATTGCGGATGAGGGCGCCGATCCGCCGGACAAGGCGGCCGGCCGCGCGCAGATGCGTGCCATCCTGGAGAGCAAGGTCGGCCAGCTGCCGGAGACCTTCCGCACCGTGTTCGTGATGCGCTCCGTGGAAGAGCTCAGCGTGGAGGAGACCGCCGACGTGCTCGGTCTCACCGAGGAGACCGTCCGCAGCCGTCACTTCCGCGCGCGGGGACTGCTGCGCGAATCACTCGCCAGGGACGTCGACCTCGCGGAGCGCGACCTGTTCGAATTCGGCGGCTGCCACTGTGATGCGATCGTCGCGCGCGTGCTCGCGAAGCTGTGAAGACGAAGACCCGCGAGTACAGCTCTCCCGCCTGCACCCTGCACGAGTTCGAGCCCGGCGTCCGCATCAAGCGCGTCTACGAGGAGCCCGCAGCCACGGACGGTTTCCGGGTTCTGGTCGATCGGCTGTGGCCGCGCGGACTGACCAAGAAAAAGGCGGCGCTCGATGCCTGGGCGAAGGATATCGCACCGACTCCCGCGCTCAGGAAATGGTTCGGACACGATCCGCAGCGCTACGGGGAATTCCGCAAGCGCTACCGGGCGGAGCTGCGTCCGCACCGGCAGGAAATCGACGCTCTGCGCGATCGCGCAAGACAGCAGCCGGTGACGCTCCTCTACGGGGCCCGCGACTCAAACTTCAATCACGCGACCGTCCTGCGCGAGCTCGTCCAGCGATCGCGCTGAGCCGCTCCAGCTCGGGTATCTGTACACGCTTGATTCGGCCCTCGATTGCCGCCCTGCGGGCGCGGCCGCATGGTCAGGGCGCTAACAATGACGCTCGAAGCGAAGATGTTGCCCAACGTGTATGTGCTTGATCGACGGGGGACGGGATGTATCGTCCCGGCAACGTGCGGCGACGGGATTTTGACTCGTGGCCCTGGCCTGTGCCGTGTCGGTCGCCCTGCATTGACCCCCCAAAGCGCAGTTAGTACGCTACACAAACAAATGCCCCGCGAGGGGCCGTTGTGCCGCACCCCGGCAAAATCCCAGAGGACAGTCACATGGCCACCGTGCAACCGCTCGTCGCGGACACCACTTCCTTCGTGCAGCGCGACTATTCCGCCGCCGTCAAGAGGGCCCTGGCGCGCAAGCCCGCGCTGTTCATTAATAATGAGTGGGTGGCATCGAGCCACGGCGCGACGCTCGTCGTCGAGGACCCGTCCACCGGGCGCGAAGTCGGCCGCATCGTCGATGCCTCGGATGCGGACGTCGACCGTGCCGTCGCCGCCGCCCGAGCCGCGTTCGACGACGGACGCTGGTCGGACCTGCCGCCCAAGGTGCGCGAGCGCACGATCCTGAAGCTCGCCGACCTGATCGAGGCCCACCTGGCCGAGTTCGCCGAGCTCGAGGCGATCGACAACGGCAAGCCGATCGGCTTTGCCTCGGTGATCGACATCCCGGGCTCCGTGGATCACCTGCGCTACATGGCGGGCTGGGCGTCCAAGATCAGCGGCGACGTGGTCGATCCCCTGATGCTGCCGCGCGGGACGGTATTCAGCTACGTATCGCGCCAGCCCATCGGCGTCGCCGCGCAGATCATTCCGTGGAATTTCCCGCTGCTCATGGCGACGCTCAAGATCTCGCCGGCGCTCGCCGCCGGCTGCACGCTGATTCTTAAGCCCGCCGAGCAGACCTCGGTAACGGCGCTGCGCATGGCGGACTTCGTGGCCGAGGCGGGCTTCCCCCCGGGCGTGATCAACGTCGTCACGGGCAACGGGCACACGGCCGGCGACCGGCTCGTGCGGCACCCGGACGTCGACAAGATCGCCTTCACCGGCTCGACCGAGGTCGGCAAGATCATCAACCGCGCCGCTACCGAGACACTGAAGCGCGTCACGCTCGAGCTCGGCGGCAAATCCCCGGTAGTCGTGATGCCCGACGTGAACGTCGATGAGGTCGCGCCCGCCGTCGCCGGTGGCGTGTTCTTCAATGCCGGGCAGATCTGCGTCGCCGGCACCCGCCTCTTCGCGCATCGCTCGGTGTTCGACCGCGTGGTCGAGGGCGTATCGAAGGCGGCGGCGTTCTGGAAGCCGCGCCCGTCACTCGATCCTCAGGGTCGCATGGGTCCGCTGGTGTCGAAGGAGCAGCACGAGCGCGTGATGGGCTACCTCGCGGCGGGCAAGCGGGACGGCGCATCCGTCGTCACGGGGGGCGACGCCCCGGCGGCGGACGGCTACTACGTGAACCCCACGGTGCTGGTCAACGTGAAGCCCTCGATGAGCATCGTGCGCGAGGAGATCTTCGGACCCGTGCTGGTGGCGCAGCGCTTCGACCATCTCGACGAGGTCGCCAGGGCCGCCAACGACACGAGCTACGGCCTCGCCGCGAGTGTATGGACCAAGGACGTCTCGGCGATGCACAAGCTCGCCGCGAAGCTAAAGGCCGGCACCGTCTGGGGCAACTGCCACGCGGTGATCGACCCGGCGCTGCCGTTCGGCGGGTTCAAGCAGTCGGGCATCGGCCGCGAGCAGGGCCGGGAAGGCATCGAGGCCTACACCGAGCTGAAGACGGTCATCATCCAGCTCTGAAGCCGGGCCGGGCGACTTTCCGGTCTTCCAAAACAACACTGCGCCGGTTCCCGGCGGCGCAGTCGTCTCAAGCGGCGGAAGGCGGGCGAACCCCCGTTTCCCGGCGCCGCGGCTCTATCCGTGAATGCGCGTGAGCAGCTCGATCAGCTTGGTGACCTCTTTTTCGGAAAAGCGTGACTTGAGCCACTGCTCGTGCTGGTTGATGGCGCGCTTGGCCGCCGCCAGCGCCTTGCGTCCGGCTTCGGTGAGGTTCAGCGCCTGCTTGCGCCCGTCGCTGCGGGACTGACGGCGCAAGAGGTAGCCCTTCGCTTCGAGCCTGTTGACGATCGCCATGGTCGTGGCCCGGTCCATGCGCATGCGCTGCGCGAGACCGGTCTGAGCGATGTCGGGATGATCGCGAATCAGCCACAGCGCCGAGACCTGCTTCTGGGTAAGGTCCAGGTCCGCGAAGGTCTCGGTGAAGTGCCGGTAAACCGCGCCGTGAGCGAGGCGGATGTGAAAGCCCACGATATTGCGGATCTCGCCGATGTCCTCGTCCCCGGCGACGTGCGGGGTGGTGATGGAGACCGCTTCTTTTTTCTGTTTTGACATCGGCCTAACCGGCATATGATTGTTAGTGTAGCTTACGAATATCGCTGACGAGTCGACTTCTGTGCGCTCTCGCGCACAGGGGTGTCGAGGCCGTGCGCGTCGCTCGCCCCGCCGAGCTCGACGCCGCGCTCTCGCTGGCGTTCGCCGCCGTCGGACCGGTGCTCATCGGGGTCTGCGTAAAGCCACGCCCAGGTCCGGCCTTGGATCGCGCACGCCCCGCGGTAACCTGATAGCTGCACTTCACCCGGCACCACGGCCGTAAGGGCCAGGGAGGATCAATGGCGACGATGCGAGCTATGGCAGTTCCCGAGGCGCGCGCCAAGCTGCAATTGCAGGAGCGTCAGGTCCCAGGCCCCGGCCGACACGAGGTCCTGATACGCGTTCAGGCCTGCGGTGTGTGTCACAGCGACGTTGCCACCGTGGCTGGACTCATGCCCGGCATGAAGTATCCGCGCGTGCCGGGGCACGAAGTGATCGGAACTCTGGAAGCCATCGGCCCGGATGTTGACGGCTGGCAGGTCGGGACACGGGTCGGTGTTGGCTGGTCACCGGGCTACTGCGGCTACTGCTCGCAGTGTCGACACGGCAACGCGTTCGCGTGCGAGAACATCCAGGGCGCCACGGGCGTCTCGCGCGACGGCGGCTACGCGACACACATGCTGGCGCACGTCACCGCGCTCGCGCGCGTGCCGTCCGATCTCGACGCCGTCGAATCAGCGCCGCTCCTGTGTGCCGGAATCACCACGTTCAATGCCCTGCGCCACAGCGGTGCCGGTGCCGGCGATCTGGTCGCAATTCACGGCGTCGGCGGACTCGGCCATCTGGGGATTCAGTTCGCCGCGCGCCTGGGGTTTCGGGTCGTGGCGGTCAACCGCGGCCGCGACAAAGAGGAGCTGGCGCGCTCTCTGGGCGCGCAGGAGTACATCGACACGCAGTCCGGTGATCCGGCGGCGGCGCTGCGCGCCCTGGGCGGCGCCCGGGCGATCCTGGCGACGGTCACCGATGCCGCAGCGATGCAGGCAGTCATCGGCGGCCTTGGCAGCAACGGCACACTGCTGGTGATCGGCGCCGTCGGAGCGCTCACGGTCGACCCGATGGATCTCCTGCGTAAGCGAGCCGCGGTGCGCGCCTGGTACTCGGGGACGAGCATCGATTCCGAGGACACGCTCAATTTCAGTCAGCGGCAGCGTGTCCGATCCATGAACGAGATCTTCCCCCTCGAGCAGGCGCAGGCCGCCTACGACCGGATGCTGAGCGGCAAGGCTCGCTTTCGCGTGGTGCTCAAAATGCCGTAGTCAGCGAGCACAGAGGCTCGTGGCGAGCGCGGTGCGCAGCGCCGCGATCGGGTCCGCTGCGAGCTCCGGGCAATTCCAGGCGACGACACCCGGCCGTCGCGCAGTCTCTGGGCGACGGTGGCGGTCGCGCGCCAGCGGCTGTAGCCCTCGATTCTCACGGGAAGATCCCGCTTGCCGCCGCCCGCGCGAACGAGCCCGATGAGCGGCGCTTCGCTCACGTCCGTCCCCGAGTTCATGGCGGCATCCGCATCGACCGCGGGTCCCCGAGCACGCTGACGCCGAGGAAGCCGGCCGTGGCCGCGCGATTCAGGCGAAAGAACCCGCGCAGCGCCGGATTGTTGACGTCAATCAGGCTCCAGGCATAGTCGCGGATATACGGGAACGGGTCGGCGGTGAAATAGATCGTCAGGGAGTTCTAGAAGGTCGCGCGCCCTTCGTAGTCAATCTCGAGTGCCGCGCGGACCCTCGAGTTCGCGCCGTCCGCCGCGATCAGTTAATCACCGCGGACCTCGCGCGTGCTTGCATCTCTAGTGTCGCGGATCGTCAGGGTGACCCCGGCCGGGTCCTGGCGCACGTCGACGATTTCAGCTCCCTGGATAATCGCAGCGCCACCCGCGCGGGCACGCTCGCCGTGGCTCGCGAGAAATGCCGCCGCCGACAGGCCCACCAGGCCGCCACCCGCGATCAGGACCGGTGCCTCGTCCGTCATGCGGCTGCCTTCGTTCACGGCTCAGGGCCTGCGGCGGCTCACCACGAACGTCTCGTCGTTGAACCACAGGCCGCCGTGTTTCTGCAGGACGGCCTGGGTCGCCTCGAGGTAGGCGCCGGTCTGCACCACGGAGTCGAGGCGCTCGTCCTCGACCTGGTTCACGTAGATCGCAGCGTTCCAGGCGGCATACAGGGTCGAGGTGCCGATGCGGTCGCCGATCTCGGAGGGCAGCGTGTGCATCTCGTAACGGAAGACCGCCTTCTCGTCGGGCGAATTGATGAAGGTGAAGTCGCGGGTCTCGCGGCCGAGCTCGGCCTTCAGGGCGGCGACCAGCTGATGACGATTGACCTGGAACGGATTCTCGCCCGGCCACAGCTTCTGGATGATCTCGAGCGCCGGGTCGCGGCCGTACGACTGGATTACCAGCATGCGCCCGCCGGGAGCGAGACTGCGCGCGAGCGGCGCCATGACCTTCTGCGCCTTGAATTCGGCGGACATGCGCGCGCGCCACGGCTGTGAGGCGAGGATCAGGTCGTAGTCCTGAAACGTTCGTCCCGGCCTCGGAATCACCCCGTCGAGAAGAAAGGCGTGATCCTCGCGGTAGAGGATGAGCACCGACGGTCGCACGTAGGTCGGATTGCCCGAGCGGGCGCTCGGCTTGGTCTTCCAGCCGCCCTCGAGCGTCGCCGCGAGCTCCTCGATGCGCTCGGCGTACTCGTGCGCCGAGCTGCCGGTGAGCTTCACCTCCTGCCAGTTCAGGGCGGCCGCGGACTGCACGTCGCGCGGCATGAGCCGCGGCGCTTCGGCGTAGTTGAGGTTGGTGATCGCCACCACGGTCGCGGGGTGCTCGAGAAACCGGTCCGGCATCTTGTCCAGTCCCAGACGTACGTCCTCGAGACTGATCTCCTTCGCCACCGCCAGCATCGGAACCGTGGGGTGGAGGCGATGCGCGCTGCGCATCAAGCGCGTCAGCACCGTGCCGTCCCCCATGCCCGCATCGAAGAGGCGCAGCGCCGGCGGCGACGGCCGCACGTGCTGCATTTCCTGCGCGGCACGGCGCGCGATCGAGGACTTCTCGTTGCAGGTGTTGACGAACGCCAGGTACTTCTGGCGGTTGTCGTAGAAGCGAAACGGGATGGCGTTCTTGGTCGCCGCCGCTGAGTCCGCTGTGCTCGCCGCGGCGGCGGGCGGGGCCGGGCTCGAGGTAGCGACGCCGCGCGGCACTGCTCGCTGCCGTCTCAGGCCCACAGCCGGCGCGAGGCGATCTGCGCGCCCTCGACCAGGGACCTGAGCTTCAGGTACGCGATGTCGGGCTCGACCGGCCCGAAGCCGGCAAAGGTTCCGAACCCGCAGTCGCTGCCCGCCATTACCCGATCGCGCCCGACGATCTGTGCGAAGCGCTCGATACGCTCGGCAACGAGCTCGGGGTGCTCGATGTAGTTGGTGGTAGTGGAGAGGCAGCCGGGAATGAGTATCTTGTCCTCCGGGATGCTGGCGCTCTCGAAGACCGCCCACTCGTGGGCATGGCGCGGATTGGCCGCCTCGAACAGGAGGCCCCGGGGTTTGGCCTTGAGCACGATCGGCAGGAGACGCGCCATGGGCACGTCGTGGTGGTGCGGCCCCTCGTAGTTACCCCAGCACACGTGCATGCGCACCCGCTCGCCGGGCACGTTGCGCAGCGCATGGTTCAGCACCTCGATGTGCCGCGCCGCGAGCGTCTCGAACTCTTCCAGCGTGCGGTCGCGATACATCGTGTGGCGCCCCATGGCCAGATCCGGCGCATCGATCTGCAGGATGATGCCCGCGCGGACGATCGCCTCGTACTCGGACTGCAGCGCCGCGGCGAGGGCCTCGAGATACTCATCCTGCGTGCGGTAGTAGTCGTTGGGCTGAAAGAGCGCGATCACCCCCGGAGAGGCGGCATTCATGAAGACGCCCGTCGGGTGGGCGCCCGCCGCGGCGGTGTTGAGATTCTCGATGTCGGTCGTGAGTGGCTGCGTATCCCTGACGGCCACGGCGGCGACGCAGCGTGGACGCCGGTACTTGGCGGTGGAACCCCGTTCGGCGAGTTTGCGCAACAGTCCCGGAAACTCGACCAGATCCTGGCCCGGCTCCCGCGGAGTATCGCCGGCGAATCCGCTGAAGCGTCGCGCGACGTAGGTGGCGTAGCTGATCTTGCTCATCTCGCCGTCGCTGGCGATGTCGATGCCGACCTCGACCTGCCGGCGCACGACCGCGGCCACGGCCTCGGTGATGACCGCAGCATCGCGCGCCGCATCACGCGTCTCTTCCCGCTCGCGCGCGAACAGCACGTCCGTGACCGCCTGGCTGCGCGGCAGGCTGCCGACGTGGGTGGTCAGAATGCGGCCCGCGCCTGTGCTCATGACCCTACTCCGGCCGGCGTTGCGGCCTCCGCGGGTCGCAGCCGGAAGTCATAGCTGACCGTGTAGAAGGGCGTGTCCAGTCGCTCGCCATCCGGACCCGGCCCGGGCGGGTGTCGCTTGAACTCCGCCACGAGCGACTCCTTCATGCCGAACACCGCGTCGGAGTCCAGGTATTTGCTGCCCGCGACAAAGAGATGCGTCGTCACCGGCAGGTGTCCGGGCGCCGAGACAATCATGTGCAGATGTCCCGGACGATACGGATGGCGCCCCATCCTGCGCAGCATCTGCCCGACCGGGCCGTCGGTCGGCACCGGGTAGAAGGTCGGCCTGATCGAGCGAAACCAGTAGCGCCCCTCGCCGTCGGTGCGGATCCTGCCGCGCGCCTTCATGCCCGTTTCGCCCGGAATCTGCACGTCGTAGTTGCCCTCGCCATCGCCAGACCAGATGTCGAGCAGCGCGTTCGCCAGCGGCGTGCCGTCGGTCGCGAGCACGCGTCCGGAATAGAAGGCCGGCTCGCCCTTGACCCCCTGGGCGAGATTGCTGCCACGGGGCAACTCCGGAGCACCTTGCCAATAGAACGGACCCTGGACTGTCGATTCGGCACTGCCGTCGTGCGCCGGATGGTTGAGGGTAATGACGAGCACCGACACCCCGAGCGTGTCGGACAGCAGGATGAACTCCTGGCGCTTGCCGGTGCAGGCCTGGCCGACGTCGGTGAGAAACTCAATGGCGCCAAACCACTCGGATTCAGTGAGACGCACTTCGCGTACGAAGTCGTGCAGATGAGCGACCAGTGAGCTCATGATGCGCGCGAACCTGGGGTCCTCGCACGCGGCGAGTCGTCCGATCACCGCCTGCGTAATGCTCTTTTCGTCGAACTCGCGCATGGCCTCACACGGGTGCTCCGCCTGCCCTCAGCGGTAGGTGTTGTTCGAGGTGTGATCCCCGGCCAGCCAGCGCCGCAGCGACTGGTGTGCGTCGGCGCGTCGGTCGCTCGTGATCTCTTCCACGGCCGGATGATCGCGCGTGAACTCGAGGATCAGGCCATTCGGGTCGGTGACGTATACCGAGCGACAGTAGCCGTGCTCGAGCACGTAGGTGTCGGGAGGCTTGATGCCCGCCTTGGCGATGCGCTCCTCGATGGCAGCCTGCGTCTCGGCATCGACCCGCAGCGCGATGTGATGGAACGGAGTCGCCGGCATCTTGGGCCCGAACTCCGCCTGATCCGCCGGATCGGCGAACTGGAAGAAGGCCAGCGCGCCGCCGTCACCGATCCCGTAGAAAGTATGCACGTAGGTGCGCACCTTGCCGAACAGCTCGTCCGATTCGCACCAGGTGGCCATGAGCGGCAGTCCGATGACGTCCTCATAGAACTGCCGGTTCTTCTCCTGGTCCTTGGTGACGTAAGCGGTGTGATGCAGCCGCGTGGGCAGTTTCTTCATCTGCGCCATGGCAGTACCTCCATCTTCAGAACTTGTAGGTGAAATCCACGCCGTAACGCCGCGGCAGAGCTCTCCACAGGAAGCCACCGGTCGAGAACTCCTCGTTGTACGCCTTGTTGGCCAGATTCTTTGACCAGGCGGTCAACGACCAGTTGCCGCCGTCGAGGCCCGCCCGCAGATCCACCAGGCTCACCGGATCACGCGAGGTCACATCGTACGGGTCCCACCAGGTGCGGCCGAGGAGCTGATAGTCCAGGCGCAGCGTGCCGGTCAGGCCGCCCAGCGGGACGTGTGCCTGGAAGCCCGCGTTCAGAGTATCCAGCGTCAGGAGCGGCGGCCGGTTGCCGATGACCTTGGGATCCTCCATGCCGGTGATCTTGCCGTCGGTGTAGCCGTAGCCCGCGTACAGGTCAAGCCAGCTCGTGGTGACGAAGGTCACCTGCAGCTCCCCGCCCTTGTAGGTGGCGTCGAGATTGCCGAGGTTCTGCGTCGAGGTGGTCGCGTCGAAGTAGAAGAAGTACCCGTTGGTCGACTTGGTGTCGAACAGAGCCGCACTTATCCCCAATCGCCGATCGAGGAATGCGCCCTTGAAGCCGACCTCCCAGGTGTCGGCGATCTCGGCCTGGAACACGTCGTGAACGCCCGCTTGCCCGGCGGCCGCGGCGACCGCGCCGACGCCCGTCTGGTTGAAGCCGCCGCTGCGGAACCCGCGGCCCCAGCCGCCGTAGAGGGTCACGTTGTCATCCGGCTTGTAGCGCAACGTGAACTTGGGCTGTACGGCGTCGAAGGTCTCCTTGCGCACCAGACCGGTAAAGGCGGCGGGCTTTGTCGAAGGAGGCAGGAACTCGTTGGGCGTGTCGGTGGTGTTCTGTACCTTTGCCTCGTCGTAGCGCAGCGCCACGTCGAGCTGGAACTCGCGACTGAAGTCGTAGGTCGCATCGCCGTACACGGCCCAGGCCTTGTTGTTCTGCGAGTCCGCGAGACAGGTCTCGTTGGTGTTGGTCGCGTAGGGATTGGTCGGATCGACGATCGGGGCGTTGTAGACCCGCGGCACCCCCAGCCCCCGGTCAAAGATGTTGTCGGTGGAAATGAAGCGCTCGGTATGCAGGAAGTAAGCGCCCAGGATCCACGCGAGACCGCCGACCTTGTTGGACGTGAAGCGCAGCTCCTGGCTCCACGTCGTCACGTCGATGAACTGGCTCTGACTGAGGTCGAACGGTCCGCCCTGGGCGGCTGTCGGGAAGCCGGGCGGCACGCCAAAACAAGTCGGGCAGTTGTACGCGATGGACGTGACGATGGGCCGGAAGTCGTAAGCGTCTCCGGTATCGATCTCCTTGGTATGGTCCCAGTCGGTAATCGAGGTGAATGTGCCGGCTCCCCCCGCGGCATAGTCGAGCTTGAGCGCTATATCACTCACGCCCCGGTTGTCGGTGCCGAGGTTGTTGTCCTGGATGGGACTCGTGACGTTGTTCGCGTTCGGCGGCGTCGTGAAGCTGCTGAAGGGATTCGCCTCATCGTCGCGCGGAATGACGTAGTAGTAGGCGGTCGTCTCGACGTAGTCGCCAAAGAAGCGCAGGTCCGCCGTCAACTGGTCGTTAGGTCTCCACAGCAGACGCAGCCGCCCCGAGTATTCCCGGTACGGGTCTGCCTTCTGGCCCAGATAGGTGTTCTCCAGGTAGCCGTCGGTATTGACGTAGCTGACCGAGGCGCGGTACTTCAGCGTCCCGGCCGAGTCGATCGGCCCGCCGATCGCCAGCTGCGCCCGCTCGGACACGCCGTTACCCACCCCCAGCTTGGCGGCACCCTCGAAGTGATCGGATGGCTCGGCGGTGTTGATGATGATCGCGCCGCCGATGGCGTTGCGGCCGTAGAGCGCGCCCTGCGGTCCCTTGATCACCTGGATCGACGTGACGTCGTTCAGCTCCTCGCTGAACTCGTAAGGGTTCGGCTCGATCACTCCGTCGGTCACTACCGCAACCGAGGGCTCGCTGTTGCGTGCCTGCGAGATACCGCGGATGGTGATGAATGAGTTGCCGACGTTCTGCACCTCGACCATGGTCATGTTCGGCACCAGCGCGACGAAATCGCGTGGTGATTCGATTCCCGCGGCCTGGATGGTCTGCTGTGTGAAGGCGTCCACGGTCACCGGCGCGTCCAGCAGCGCCTCTTCGCGTTTGCGGGCGGTGACGACCACCTCCTGCAATGCCTCCGATCCCTGAGCCTGAGACAGGCTCTGAGCCTGTACGCGGCCGGGCGCCATGATGGTCAGGACGCCGAGCAGGAGGGTCAGCAATGTGACCGTTCGGCGCAACAGCGTGAGCATGTGAGACCCCCTCGTTCTGCTTGTGATTGTCAGGACTTCGCACCCGCAGCGACTGCTGCGCTTTCGAGTTCGCGTCGCACCTCGCGTGCCCCCGCGACCATCGCCTGCAGCTTGCCGAAGGCCGACGCGCGCGGCAGGTACTTCATGCCGCAGTCCGGCGCGATCAGCAGATCGGCCGGATCGACGTATGGCAGCGCGCGCCGGATACGGCTCGCCACGAGTTCGGGCGTCTCGACCTCAGGAGTAGACAGGTCGATGACACCGAGAATGATCTTCTTGCCGGCCAGGCCCTTGAGCACCGCACAGTCGAGTTTGGACTGCGCGGTCTCAATCGACACCTGAGTACAGCGACACTCCGCGAGCTCGGGCAGGAATGAGTAGCCGGACGGACGCGCGTGGATGATGGCCGCATAGCCGAAGCAGATGTGCACGGCGGTCGTGCCACTCACCCCCGCCAGCGCGCGCTCGAGCGCATTCAGGCCAAATGCGCGCGCCTCCTCGGGCCGGGCCTGCATGTACGGCTCATCGAGCTGGACGACGTCCGCGCCGGCGCTGAAGAGGTCGCGGATCTCCTCGTTCAGCGCCGCGGCGTAGTCCATCGCGGCCAGCTCCCGGCTGCCGCCGTAGAAGTCGATCTGCGCCTGCTGGGCCATCGTGAACGGTCCCGGCACGGTCACCTTGACGCGCCGCTGGGTGTGCTTACGCAGGAATTCCAGGTCGCGCAGACCGACCGCGTGCCGCCGCCGGATCGGGCCGACCACGCGAGGCACCGGATTGGGATGGCCGCTGCGATCCAGAGCCGTCCCGGGCTGGTCGAGGTCGATGCCCTCGAGCGCGGTGGCAAAGTGATTGGAATAGCTCTCGCGCCTGATCTCTCCGTCCGTAATGAAGTCGAGTCCGGCCTCCTCCTGCGCCTGGATCGCCAGGATCGTCGCATCGTCCTGTGCCTGCGCGAGGTAAGGCTCCCGCACGCGCCACAGTTCGCGCGCGCGCACCCGTGGCGGAAAGCGTCCCGCGAGACGTTCGCGGTCGATGAGCCAGTCCGGCTGCGGGAAGCTGCCGACTAGCATTGTTGGCAAGAGCATGGGCAACCCCCCTTCAGCCTTCGGCCGCGGTTGCCATGAGCCCGCCGAGTTCCGGCCACGAGCGATCACGCGCCAGAGCGGTGCGGATGGCCTTGCCATGCTCGTTGAGCAAGGGCGCCGCACGCACTGAGTGCGCGCGATCGCCGTCGAAGCGCACCGGTGGCCGCACCGCTAGCGTCGCCGCATGCGCGGCTTCGACGGGCACGACGATGCCGAGATGCTCGACCTGCGGGTCGCGCACCGCATCGTCGATGCGGTTGACGGGTGCGTGCGGAACGTCCTGCGCCCGCAAGCGCTCCACCCAGTGCTCGAGCGGCTGGCGCAGGAAGCGCGCGTCGAGCTCCTGCCGCAGGCTGTCGTACTCGGCGATGCGCCGCTCACGCGGATTGAAGCGCGGATCGCGCGCGAGCTCCGGCGCCTCGAGCGCCGTGCACAGCCCCGCCCAGAACTTCTCGAGCGAGGAGAGGTGGATGGCGATCAGTCGCTCGTCGGCGGTGCGCAGGATATATGCCTGAGCGAGCCGCGGGCGGTCCGCCGAGCTCGGCGTCTGTCCCAGGGCAAAGTAGGCGGCGAACGGCTCGACGGCAAAATGCGTCATTGCCTCCAGCATGGAGACTTCCACGTGACAGCCGCGGGCGGTGCGGCCTCTTTGCACCAGCGCCCCGAGAATGCCCTGCGAGGCGTACAACCCCGTAATCGCGTCGGCGAGCGCCGGACCCAGGAACTGCGGACGCCGGTAGTCGACGACCACGCTGAGAAACCCGCTGAGGGCCTGCGCCACGGAGTCGTAGCTGGGACGCTCGGCATAGGGCCCGCTCGAGCCAAAGCCGCTGATCGAGCAGTAGACGAGCCGCGGGTTGAGGGCCTGCAGCTGCGCGACTCCGGCTCCGAGCCGTTCCGCCGTCCCGGGGCGGAAGTTCTGAATATAGACGTCGGCCTGGCGGATCAGGCGCGTGAACAGCTCGCAATCCTCGGCCTGCTTCATGTCGAGCGCGACGCTGCGCTTGTTGCGGTTGTAGGCCTGGAAGTGCGGGGAGTACTGGCCGCTCTGATAGGCGCGGTAGGGATCACCCTCGGGGCTCTCGATCTTGATCACGTCCGCGCCCAGGTCGGCGAGCATCATTCCGGCGCACGGGCCGGTGATGAACGTGCCCTGCTCTACTACGCGAATTCCGGCCAGTGTGGGCTGCATGGTGAGGACGCCGGCTAGGCCTCGTCGCTCGGCTTGAAGCCGGGCGGCGCCTCGCCGTCGTAGTCGATGGCCTGCGCGGCGGCATGTGACATGAGGAAGCCGATCGCGCGTTGCTGCTCCTCCACCAGATGCGCGATGAGCCCGGCCGTGCGCGCCAGCAGCGGCACGCCCTTGAGGCCCGTCAGCGGGTAGCCGGCATCGAGCAGCACCGCGGGAATCGCGCCGGAGACGTTCAGCGCGAGCGGGCGACCGAGAAGATCCGGCAAGAGCCGCTCCACCAGCGTCGCGATCGCGACGTGACGAGCCGCCACACCGCTCTCAGCCGCCACCTCGAACAGCCGCGTGGCACGCGGATCACCGCCGCGGTGCAGGGGATGTCCGTAGCCTGGAATCGCAGACTTCGCCTCGCGATATTCGCGCACGACCGCGACGGCTGCGGCCTCGAGCTCCACACCCGCGTCAGCCCGGGCAGCGATCGCGGCAAAAAACCGGCCGGCGGCCTCGGAGGAACCCAGCACTACGGAGCCGCAACCGAGTATTCCCGCCGCTACTGCGCCCTGCAGGGCCTCCGGCGCCGCCGCAAGCGTCATGCGTGAGGCCTGGACACTCGGCACGAGCCCGTGCTCGGCGATCGCCACCAGTGTTGCGTCGAGTACGCGCCGCTGTGCCGGTGAGGGCATGGTGCCGGTGACCAGGAGCCAGAAGTGCTCGGTGAAGCTGATCGCGCCCACCAGCTCACGAGCGAGATCGCGTCCGCGGACCACGATCGTCTCCGCGTTCGAGCTCGAAATCGCCGTGCTGCGCTGCGCCTGCCGGCCAATCTTCACGACCCGCCCCCTCGTCTGTTCGCATACCGAAAACTAAGTCGGTATCCGAAACGATACTGGACCCCGGGCCGAATGCTCGTCAAGGTCGCGACGGTCGGCTTCCGACCTTTCGGATATCGAAATAAACTGCGGGGATGCCACGCCGCAAGACAACGCTCGCCCGCCGGGAGGCGATGGGGGGACTCGCCAAGGGACTGGCGGTCATCCGTGCCTTCGGGCGTGACCATGCTGCCTTGAGTCTCAGTGACATCGCCCGCAGCGCCCGTATTCCCGCAGCGACGGCACGGCGTTGTCTGCTCACCCTCGAGGAGCTCGGGTACGTGACGCGCAGCGACCGCGACTTCCTGCTGCGTCCGCGGGTCCTCGAGCTCGGCGCCGCCTACCTCGAGTCCATGAACATCGAGCAGATTACCAAGACTCACCTGGAGGAGCTGGCACGCCAGACCGCCGATTCCGCGGCCCTGTGCGTGCTCGACGGGGCCGACATCGTGTACGTCGCGCGCACCTCGGTGCGCACGCTGCTGCGGCTCGAGGCACATATCGGCAGCCGCTTTCCCGCGCACGCGACCTCCATGGGTCGCGTGCTGCTCGCAGGACTCGGCGCGGAACGGCTGCAGCGCTATTTCGACACCGCGAAACTCGAAGCCCTGACGGAGCGCACCGTCATCGATCCTGCGAAGCTGCGCTCGCTGATCGAGGACTGCCGGCGCGTCGGCTACGCGGTCGTCGAGGACGAGCTCGCCTACGGGGTCATCGCGCTCGCGGTCCCGGTGCTTGATCACCGCGGTCGGGTAGTCGCGGCGCTCAACTCCTCGAGCCACTCACGACGTACGACCAAGACGCGCCTGGTGCGTGATCGCCTTGCGATGCTGCAACAGGCCAGTCGCGAGATCTCCGTCGACCTTGCCTCCATTCCCTGGCTGTCTGTCAGCGCCCAAATCTGAGCCCGCGCGGGCGCTTGACGTCCCCCGGGACAAAGCCGTAGCCTGAAAGCGAAAAGTTTTTCGCTATTCGAACACCGGGGACAAAATGACCGCGTGCGCCTCCGTGTCGGCACGGCCAACACAGGCTGCGGATCGGTTCGTCGTCGTCGACGGCACACGCCTGCGCTTTCGCGACGAGGGACGCGGTCCGGCGGTGCTGCTGGTGCACGGGTGGACGCTGGATCTGGAGATGTGGAATCCCCAGGTCACTGCTCTGCGCGACACGTTTCGTCTGATACGCCTCGATCGTCGCGGCCACGGTCTCTCGGGCGGACTTCCGGCTCCGCAACTGGACGGCGAGGACCTGGCCGCGCTCTGCCGACATCTCGGTCTCGCCCGGGTGGCGGTGCTCGGCATGTCGCAGGGCGCGCGGGCGGTGCTCGGCTTCGCCGCCACCCGGCCCGAGCAGGTGGCAGCCGTCATTCTCGATGGTCCTCCGCCGCTCGATGGCGAGGCGGACACCGACCTGCCGCTCGAGCGATACGTGGCGCTGGTGCGAGCGCACGGCATCGACGCGTTTCGCCATGAGTGGGCACGCGGCGCGCTGATGCAACTGCGCACGCAGCATGCGGAGGCGCATTCCCTGCTCGCGGCCATGATCGCGCGTTACCCGGGCAACGATCTGCGGTGCCCGCCCTCACCCGCCGGGGGCATCGGCGTCGACTCGATCACCGCCCCGACACTCATCCTGAGCGGCGCGCACGACCTCGCGAGCCGCCGTCACGCGGCGCGGCAACTCGCCGCGCGACTCACCGACGCCGAGCTCGTGGTGGTCCCGGGGGCGGGCCACCTGCCGAATCTCGACCGTCCCGATGTCTACAGCACATTCTGCCGGGCATTTCTCACGCGTCACTGCCCGCGCGCTACGTACTGAAGGAGACGCCCATGGCTAAGGTTCTCGTTCTCTACTACAGCAGTTACGGTCACATCGAGGCGATGGCGTATGCCCAGGCCGAGGGGGCGGCGCGCGTGCCGAAGACGGAGGTGATCGTCAAGAAAGTACCCGAGCTGGCTCCCCCGGACGTCGCGAAGGCCTCGGGATTCAAGCTCGATCAGCCCGCCCCGCTCGCCACGCCCGACGAGCTTGCCCGCTACGACGCCATCATATTCGGAACGCCCACGCGCTTCGGCAACATGGCCGCGCAGATGCGTAACTTCCTCGATCAGACGGGTGCGCTCTGGACGAGTGGCGCACTCGTCGGCAAGGTCGGCAGCGTGTTCTGCAGCACCGCCAGCCAGCACGGCGGCCAGGAGACGACCATCACCTCGTTCCACAACACGCTCATGCACCACGGCATGATCATCGTGGGCCTGCCCTACACCTACGAGCATCTCACCACCATGCGCGAGGTCACGGGCGGCACACCCTATGGCGCGAGCTGCGTGACGGGTGCGGGCAGCGAGCTGCGCATGCCCTCGCCGCTCGAGCTCGACATGTGCCGCTACCAGGGCGAGCACGTGATGAAGATCACGAGCCGCCTGGTGGCTGGCGGCGGCCGCTGAGGACCGGCTCGCTCCTCAGTCGGCGACGCCGAGCGTCCAGCCGCCGTCGATCGTGATCTGCTGCCCGGTGAGCTAGGCGGACGCCGGGGAAGCGAGGAACAGTGCCAGCCCCTTGCCCGCGCAGTCGTTTTCTGGCGGGCCTGCCTGCGCGGGAGGTTCTGCTCGCCGCGCTCGTCGCGGAGCGTGTTCGATTGCGCGCGTGTCGGGCGCGCGGATCGTGGCCGTTTTCGCGCCACGTAACGGGTCGGAGCAACCGCTGTGCGTCAGCTGCATGCCATTCGCTAGCTCGCCCGGTCGCCGGGAGCCGCACCTGGCACGGACCGGCGCGCGTCCCCGCGAGCGCGCAAATGAACTATAGTTACCGCACAGGTCGAGCGTGCATAAATGCTGCCGGCCTGCTTGGCCGCTGCGAGTCAGCCGGGTCTTAAGACGAGCGCCGACCGCAGCCACGCGAATCATCCCACCGGAGGAAGCACGTGCAGTCGGTAACGTGCGGTGAGGCCGTGATGCAGCTGCTCGCGGCGTATGACGTCGACACGGTATTTGGCATGGCGGGGACGATGACGCTCGACCTGTATCGCGGCATCGCGCGCGCCGGGATGCGTCACGTCCAGTGCCGCAATGAGCAGGGCGCGAGTCTCATGGCCGACGGCTACGCGCGCGCCACCGGCAAGCCCGGGGTCTGCACGATCATCGGTGGCCCCGGGGTCACGAATGCCGCGACCGGCATCGCGCAGGCCTACTGCGATTCGCAGCCGATGCTCGTGCTCTCCGGGGCTTCACCGGCGCCCACCCAGGGAAAAGGCTGGGGCGCCATCCATGAGCTCAACGACCAGGCGGCCGTGACTGCCGGATTCACCGCATTCAGCGCGATGATCCGCTACCCGGAAGAGCTGCCCGAGGCGATCGCCCGTGCCTACGCCGTGTTTCGCGCCAGCCGACCGCGGCCGGTGCATCTGTCGCTGCCGCGGGACGTGCTGCCACTGCCCGTCGAGGCACAGTGGAGCGTGCGCCGGGCGCCGTCTCTGCCGATGCCCGACCCGGCCGCGATCGAGGAGGCCGCCGAGCTTCTGGCGCGGGCTAGGAGGCCGCTGATTTTTGTCGGCGGGGGCGCGGTCGGGACGCGCGCGGCACTCACCGAGATCGCCGAGCGCATCGGCGCGCCCGTTCTCTGCAGCAACGCCGGCAAGGGAATAGTTCCGGATTCGCACCACCTGTCGCTCGGCTGCTCGATCCTGCAGGAGGCCAGCCAGAAGGCGCTGGCGGACGCCGACGTCGTGCTGCTGGTGGGGTCGGAGGTCGCCGCGGGCGACCATTTCCTGGCGAAGCTCGAGATCCCGGGCGACATCGTCCGCATCGACATCGACCCCGCGGAACTGACGTCGGTGTACGCGGCGGCGGTGCCGATTCAGGCCGACGCCCGCGCCGCGCTGCGGGCCCTGGCGGGTGCGCTCGCCGCGCGAACGCCGGCATCGCTGCGATCGCAGGGCGAGGCGCGGGTCCGGGAGATTCTCGCGCACAACGCCGCGAAGCTCAGCGATCTCGAGAGGCGGCACGCGCGCGTGTGGCAGACGCTGCGCGCCGCCCTGCCGCCGGAGGCCATGGTGATGGGCGACGCCACGCAGCTCGTGTACACGGGCTCCTTTGCGATGCCGATGGAGACGGAGCGCTGCTGGTACTACTCCGGCAACTACTGCGCGCTCGGCTTTGCCCTGCCGATGGCGATCGGCGCCAAGATCGGCGCGCCGCGCCGGCCGGTGATCGCGGTCGCGGGCGACGGCGGTGCCATGTTCACGATCAGCGAGCTGGCCACCGCGGCCGAGGAGCGCCTGGCGCTGCCCTTCATCGTCTGGAACAACGACGCGCTGAAAGCGATCGCGGACGGCATGGATCAGCGCCACATTCCACGCATCGGCGTCGAGCCGAAGAGCCCGGACTTTGTCGGCCTGGCGCAAAGTCTCGGCTGCCGCGGCACGCGCGCCGGGAGCGCCGAGCAGCTGGCCGCCTCAGTGCGTGCCGCGCTCGTCGCCGACCGACCGACCCTGATCGAGGTTCGCGAGGACAGCTCCTGGCTCGCGGCCTAGCTCATCCGGGGTGCAGCGCGCGCGCACGGCGCAGCGGATTCTGGTCGTTGATCTCGTCGCGCGGGCGGTAGGGAGCCTCGAGGAAGGCCCGTTCCGCGGCGTCGAGGCGCAGCGTCAGCGCCTGCACCGCGACGTCGATGTGTCCCGTCTTGGCGGCGCCCACGATCGGTACATTCGCGTTCGGGCTGCCCGCGACCCAGGCCAGCGCCACGTGCGCCGCGCTGACGCCGCGGCGCGCCGCGACCTCGCGTACGCGCCGCGCTATCTCGCGATCGATGTCGTCACCATAGAACTCCTGGAAAGCGTCGTGGGAGGTGCGCGCCGTCTGGCCGTCGCGCGCCAGATAGCCACGCGCGAGCGGACTGAAGGTGGTGACGGCGATGCCCTGGTCGCGGCAGTAGGGCAGCATCTCGCGCTCCTCTTCGCGATAGAGCACGTTGTACTGGCACTGCATGTTGACGAAGGGCGTCCAGCCGCGCATCGCCGCCGCGTGATTCATCTTGGCGAACTGCCACGCGTACATGGTGGAGGCGCCCAGGTAGCGCACCTTGCCGGCGCGGACGGTGTCATGCAGCGCCTGCATGGTCTCCTCGACGGGCGTGTCGGGATCGAAGGCGTGGATCACGTACAGGTCGACGTAGTCCGTTCCAATCCGTGCCAGCGACCGATCGATCGAGCGGGCGATGTGCCGTGCCGACAGGCCCCGGTCCTCCGGGTCCTCGCTCATCGGGTAAAAAACCTTGGTGGCGAGCGTCAGTCGCTCACGGGGGACCATCTTAAGCAGGTTGCGCCCGACCACCTCCTCGTTACGACCCAGCGAGTACCAGTCGGCCATGTCGAAAAAAGTGATGCCGCGGTCGAGCGCGTGCCGCAGGATCGGAACCGACGCGTCCTCATCCAGCACCCAGCGCTT
>DATBBQ010000047.1:0-47777 GCA_036270915.1 Steroidobacteraceae bacterium | reverse complement strand
GCGCCCGTGCTCAAAGAGCTGCTGCCTTTCTTCATATGTGCATAGAGCGCATAGATCCCCGGTCGGAGTTGCATGATCACAAAGTTGCCGTCAGCCTCATCAAGATCCAGCCCCTCCGGAAGCTTTCCCGGTATCTGATCGTCGAGATCGCTGCGCGATGCCACCACCGTACCGTCGGCGACCGCATAGACCGGATCGCCATAGATTCGGTAGCTGCTCACGGCCTTGGAGTCACCGACGAAGATCCGGCCGTGGTCGTCCACTTTTTCCCAGTCAATCGCGAAGCGCTGAGCCAGAGCAAACCTGCCACCCAGCGGAAGGAGCGCCCGCACGTGCCGGATCGAGTCACAGCATCCGTCCGCCGCAACATAGCCCGTCCCGCGCAAGGGAGCAGACAGCGCGACCGGAGAGGCAGTACTCACAGGCGTCGACGCCAGCGGCATCGAGAATTCTGCGGCCACCTTCTCCGAATAGCCCCGCACGACGTGGGTCAGCGACGTCGGTACCGGCCGACTCGCCGAGATTGACACGTGAAGGAAGGCAACGCCGAACTGGAACGGCCCGAGCACGTCTGTCTCGCTGCCCCGCCGTCCGCCGAGGGAGAATCGGCCCCGGATGGCCTGAGCGTCCAACTGCGCCAGCTCGATACCGCTCGCATCGGTTACGGTTATCTGCTTTAGGGTAAACCGCCCGTCGGTAAGGTTCTCGACCCTTACCTCGTACACAAGATGCTGGTCACCGTCGGAGCCGAGCACCGCCTGTGGTGCGTTCAAGACGTCGGCGACGAGCGGCGTAAGGAGTGACACGTTTTGCGCCTGGATCACACCGAGCGGCGCGACACTCAACAGCGCCATCCAGACAAGTCCCAGCCGGGTAATTGCTTTTTGCATCTTCGACTCCGCGCGAAGAGTGTATACGCGCCCACGCCGGGACGGGAGCCGCGCGAGCGCCCGGGACCGCGGCTCTGTGCGCAGCGATCAGTTTCGATCGGAGTTCTCGGCGACGCGCGCCGATACGTTGCGGCTGTGAGACCAGTCAGCGTCTGGCGGAGGAATGCTCGACCGCGGCGCCGGAGTCCAGTCCCGAGGGGATGAGTGTTCTCAGGGGCCTCGGACCGCGCCAGGCCAGCGTGGTCTCGTCTGGTACCCAGCCCACGATGTGGCCGATCGTCAGGTAGATGACGAGGCCGCTGTGAAAATCGACTTCGAGTGCGTCGCGGTCGTCTTGTGAGGGGTCGAAGCGACGAATATTCCAGTCACAAAGGCTCAGCATGTAGCCGACCGTGTGCAGGCCCTGGTTGACAATCGCGTCAGACGGGGAGAAGAAATCGGCGAACGGCCTGTTGTGAATCGAGCAGATGTGCGTATGAAAATCTGCCACTACGCCGGGCCCGTAAAATTCACCCAGGTCAACGTCAAACGCCCGCCTCGAAGTGATCAGGCCGGAGGCCTCGAACCCGCCGGGAACAGCGCGCACGACCCCGCCACACTCGTAGTTCGGATTGCAGATGGCAGCCGCGTGCTTGAGGCCGCTGATCGCCGCCTCGTCGATCGTCGCGAATACCGTGACAGCTGCTATCAAGCTCAGCATCTGCTCGCTCCAGAACCCGACCGAGCGACCTGCCATCCGCGGTTCACTTCCGCAGCGTTCCAGGACCGCTCGATCAAGGCCGATTACCTTCGGTGGCCCGGCGCCTACCAGACTTCCCCTTGCGGCAGTTGGCGTCGCAGCCGTACGTCGCACAATGAGGTAACGATTGCGGTGCGCCGGCGGATGACAGAGCGCAGCGAGCCCCAAGCCGCCGAAAGTGTGAAGGGAGTCCGATCGCACGCGCCGCCAGGGACAGACGTCACACTCCCGAGGATGACGTCTCCAAGGACGCCCGCACCGGAGAACTAAGCCGGCGCCGACTGGCTGAACGCTCAGGTGAATTTCGCGGATAGCGACGCCGTGCGCTCCCGTGAGGCGATTCGCAGCACCTGAAATCGCGGCCACTAGCTATGACTAGACACCCCCGGCTGCCCCAGGTTCCGGCACGGGCCGCTCGCTCGGAGCCCGCCTCCTCGGACTGGCAGGTGACATTGAAACTACGACCCGAGAATGGCGGTTCACCGATTGGCGTATCCCGCAGCGAGAGCGTGATCTCATCCGATCGCGCCGACCGGATCTCTAGCCGACAGGCTCGTCCCTAGGATCGCTCGGGCGCCCGAGCACGTTCGCCAGGAAGGTCGCCTGCCGCAACAGGAGGGCGTCTTGCCCCCGGTCGGCGACGAGCTGCAGGCCAAGCGGTAAGCAGGGGCCCACGGGCATGGGAACGGAAATCGCCGGCGTGCCGAGAGTGGTCCACGGCGCGTTCATCCGCGGATCTCCGGTCGATCCGAACCCCGCGGGAGCCGGACCCGTTGCAGCGGGGGTGAGAACGACCGGGGTCTCGGCAAATGCGTCGGCTGCTTGGGAGCGACAGCCGGCGATGATCTGCAGAGCGTCCCGGTAGGTTTCCACCGCGATCCCCAAGCCCTCTCGGACGACGTCCGCAAGGTCACCGAGTCCGCTCCCCCGCTCGTTCCAATGCACGTGATGGGCCCGCGCGGCTTCGTAAAGAAACACCGTGCGCCCCGCGGCGACCGCCCTGCGGATCAGCAACCCGATATCAATCGTCCGGATCGCGAGGCCCTCGGCGCGCAGTCTCGCGACGCAGTCCCGAAACTGCGCGTCCATAGGTGGTTCAACCTCATGGTCCTCGGACAAACCGAAGACAATCTCCTGCGCTCTTTCCGCCGGGTGACCCATCGCCTCCCATAGCGCGACCATGTCCTCGGGCGTTTGCGTGAAGAATCCGAGGGTGTCCAGACTGCGCGCGAGCGGCAGTACGCCCTCGGTCGAGAGAACGCCGTAGGTCGGCTTGAACCCCGTGACGCCGCAGTACGATGCGGGCCGCAGGATCGACCCGAGCGTCTGCTCCCCGACGGTGAAGGGCACCATGTCCGCAGCCACCGCCGCGGCCGATCCACTCGAGCTCCCGCCGGGTGTGTGTGCGAGGTTCGCGGGATTGCGGGTCGGGGGCGGCGCTCGATACGCGAATTCGGTGGTGACCGTCTTCCCGAGGAGCAGCGCGCCGCAATCGCGCAGATCGCGAACGATGGCCGCATCGCGCTCGCCGATCCGACCGCGGTAAAGCGGCGACCCATACTCGGTCAGCAGGCCGGCTGTCTCGACGATGTCTTTGACGCCGAAGGGAATCCCCGACAGTCTGCCCTTCCGTGCCGGCAGCTGCGGCTGCACCTGAACCCACGCGCAGATCTGCGGATCGAGGGTGCGGATGCGCTCCAGGCACCGCGTAAGCGCCGCAGCACGCTCGCCGGGTGAGGCGGCCAACCAACCGGTAACACGGCCCAGGGGAAATTCAGTCATCAGTCCACCGCGGCCGGTGTCGGCGTCACATCACGCGCTCCGGCCTGAGGCGTCGAATACCACCTGGTCGTAGCGCCACAGTCGCTCGAAGAAGTTCAGCGCACGGCTGCGCGAGGCGGTGGCGTTCGCCGCGTCGAGGATTTGCGCCACGGTACGTCGCCCATCGACGAGACCGAGGAGACGATCCTCGGACGCGTCGACGGTGAGTACGAGGTCGGTAAAGGGGTGTGCGCGGTTGATCAGGACCGCGACACAACCGGGTGGCAAACGCTCCCGGACGCATACGGTCCACGGTACCTGGATCGGCACGTACGCCAGGCAGCGCTCATCGAAATGGACAGGTTGACTCTCGCCGGGCCGCTCGGCGCGGTAGGCAATAAAACTGTGACGCACCATGGTCCCCCGGATGAGCTCCAGCGCGGCGTGCTGCGCGGGTTCCGGGAGCGATGCGAGTCGGGCGGCGTGCCGGGTCTTTGCCACGGCCCCGCACTGTGGAAGGTACGGTGCCTGCTGAACCCAGCGCGCGAACGTCATGCCGCAGCGCTCGAGCCAGTCATACAGCTGGGGAACGCTGTAGGCACGATCGAGCGGATGCAGCAGAGCGTCCGCGAGTGCCTGCGGATGCCGGAAGTCTTTCGCGCCCCGCATGACACCCGCGAGCGGGTGATCGCCCGGCAGAGCGTCGAGGACCGAATCGAGGTCGCGCAGTTCATCGGGCGTCGCGGCGACCCCGAGGAGTCGGCAGTACTCCTGCATCATGTAAATGCCGGCGCGGCCGTAAGGCGCGTACACCATCAGCTGCATCGCTCCGTGCGGGCGAAGCACATCGCGCAGGCAGCCGAGCCCCAGGTCCGGGTCGGGAAGGTGGTGCAGGACCCCCGTGCAGACGATCTGGTCGAAACTGCGCCCGAGGTCGCGGACGCTCTCAACGGGGAGCTGGTGGAGCTCGAGATTGTCCAGGCGGTACTTTTCCTGCAAATCGCGCGTGTAGCGCAGACTCGTCGCGCTGATATCGATGGCGGTGATGCGGCTCCCCGGCTCGCGCAGCGCATACCGGGCGGCCTGTGAGGTCCCGCAGCCGGCGACCAGGATCTCCTGGCTGTCCGCGAGTGCTTCGGCGGGCCACAGGAGATGGAACTGCGCCCGACGGCGGTCGGGATTGCTGTAGAGCTCGCGGTGCTCTTCCAGTGTCGTGAACGGCGCCGGGTAAGGCATCCGTTCGTAGAAGCGGCGGATCTCATCCGCGCTCCGCACGTGCGCCGACGCACCCGGCTCGCTCGGATTCACTGCGACATCCTCAGGCGATCACTTCCGGCTTCAAGGGTGCCACGCCCAAAGCCCTGGGTCGACCTGCCCGCCGGAAAAACGAGCGTGCAAACAAAAGCGGGCACCGCCCATCGATCCGCGAGCGACCGATGGACGAGTGTCCGCAGCTCTTGCTCCGGAAGCGCCTGCCTCAGCGGTTCTGCGCCCCGGCCGTCTTCAGCTTCTCCATGACCTGATCGAGGTTAAAGCTCGCCGGAGCCTGACTCGGCGGGTACTCCTTGAAGCTCGAGATCCAGTTCGCGACGAAGCCCTGCGCCGGCACCAGGAGAAACACCCTGCGCAGCAGCCAGTCCTTGTAGTAGATCGCGTTGTGGTCCGCCCGCTCAAAGGGGTCGCTGCGCAGATTGAAGATCTTCGGAACCCGCAAGTTGACCATCGGTTCCGACCAGACGTCGAAGCTCTCGGCGCGCTGCTCCTTGAAGACCGCCTTCCAGTTGCCGTAGCGCAGCGCCATCAGATCCCCGTCGTCGCTCCAGTAGAGCATTTCCTTTCGCGGTGACTCCTTGGCCTCGCCTCTGAGATACGGCCCGAGGTCATAACCGTCGAGGTGGACCTTGAACGTCTTGTCGCCGGCCTTGAAGCCCTTGAGGAGCTGATTCTTCACGTCCGGCGCACCTGCCGCCCCCAGCAACGTCGGCAGCATGTCCTCATGCGCACAGATCTCATTGCTCACCGTGCCGGGCTTGACGACGCCTGGCCACCGGATCAGCGTCGGCACGCGCCATCCAGCCTCCCAGTTCGTGTCCTTCTCTCCCCGGAACGGTGAGCAGCCACCGTCGGGCCAGGAGAAACACTCCGGACCGTTGTCGGTCGAGTACATTACGATGGTGTTATCGGCGATTCCCAGCTGATCGAGCTTGTCGAGCAGACGCCCGACGTCGGCGTCGTGCTCGACCATGCCGTCCGGATAGGTCCCCAGTCCCGTCTTGCCGATCGATTCCGGCTTCAGATGGGTGAAGATGTGCATGCGGGTCGAATTCGCCCAGACGAAGAACGGCTTGTCCGCCTTGTGGGCGCGGTCGATGAAGTCCAGGGCCGCATTTGTGAACTCGTCGTTCACGGTCTCCATCCGCTTGGTGGTCAGCGGGCCGGTGTTCTCGATGCGCTGCTTGCCGACGCGGCCAAACGCCGGTTCGTCGGTCGGATCGTCCTTGTCGGTCGCCCAGCTGTGCAGGACGCCCCGAGGGCCAAACCGTTTCTTGAAATCGGGATTCTTCGGGTAGTCCGGGTTCTCCGGCTCTTCTTCCGCATTCAGGTGGTAGAGGTTGCCAAAGAACTCGTCGAAGCCATGGGACGTGGGCAGGAACTCATTCTTGTCGCCAAGGTGGTTCTTGCCAAACTGTCCGTTGGTGTAGCCCTGGGTCTTGAGCAGCTCGGCGATGGTGGGATCCTTGGCCCGCAGACCCTGGTCGGCGCCTGGCAGACCGACTTTGGTCAGGCCGGTACGAATGGGGGACTGACCGCAGATAAATGCGGCGCGTCCGGCGGTGCAGCTCTGCTGTCCGTACCAGTCGGTGAAAAGTGCTCCCTCCTTCGCGAGGCGGTCGATGTTGGGCGTTCGGTAGCCCATGACCCCGTGGTTGTAGGCGCTGACGTTGTACCAACCTATGTCATCGCCCCAGATAACCAGTATGTTCGGCTTTTTGGCTGCCATAGTAACGTTCCTGTCGGAATGGGCTCGGTGTGTTTGGTCAGAGTGGAATGCAATTGCGTCTGCGGAGAAGGAAGGCTCTCGGCCGGCAGAGCGACGCGCTCACTGCGGTTCCCTCGCGCTTCGTCTTTTGCATTCGGCGCGAGTCTCGGCTGCTACCCGCCCGCCAGCAATTGCCCCTTAGGCCTACGCTGCCGTGAGGAGCTCACGACAGGCCGCGGGCATCGCGGCGCAGCACAGCCCGAGGCGCGAGCCGCACCAGTACAATTAGTTATTGCGCGCGCGTCGCGGCTACCGGGCCGTGCGGCACAGTGCGACGAACGGCGCGGCGCGACACGTGCGCCCGCAAGAGCCGGGCAGCTCTCTTGTTACGTGCTCTCGTGCGGCACGCTCCCGCGAGCGCACTCAAGGTCCGGGATCAATCGGACGAATGCCTTACGGTTGCGGTCACGCTTGCGCGGGAACAGCCGTGCTCGTTTCGCGCCCGGATCCGAATACGAATCCGCGCATCACACCTGTCGCGGCGGCTCGCACATCACTAGAAGCTGCGCGCAGCTACCGGCGAATGAGCGTCCGTCCGACACCAATGCCACAGGCGACGTGGTGACAATTCCCTATGACAACCTCCCTACGAACCCTTCTCATCCTCGCGCTCATCGGCGCACTCGGCGCCTGCGGCGGCAAGGACAACGGCAGCAGCTCATCGCCGCCGCCGCCAGCCGCGACACCGCAGCGCGGGGATCTCATCGACAATCCGCCGGCGAAGGTCGCGAGCTTTGCGCCCAGCGACCTGCTCGCGTTGCTGGGCGGCAGCGATCTCGGCAAGCTGCTGCTGCAGCTGTCGTATACGCCCAAGTGCACGATCAGCGTCTATCACCTGACCTACGACACCGTCGACCCGCAAGGAAACATCACTCCCGCCTCGGGCGCACTCATGGTTCCGAGCGGCAGCGATTCCGGCTGCACCGGCGGGCGGCCGGTCGTACTGTACGCACACGGCACGACGACGGATCGGCAATTCAACATCGCCGACATCCAGGCGTCCGATGACGAGGAGGGGCTGCTGCTGGCGGCGGTGTTTGCCGCCGAGGGCTACATTGTCGTCGCGCCCAACTACGTCGGCTATGACACCTCGACGCTCGGCTACCACCCCTACCTGGTCGGCGATCAACAGTCGAAAGATATGATCGACTCGCTGACCGCCGCCCGCAGCGCACTTCCGACGAGCGATGCATCCATGTCTACCGACGGCGGCAAGCTGTTCATCACCGGCTACTCGCAGGGCGGTTACGTCGCGATGGCGACCCACAGCGCGATGCAGAGCGCAAATATGACGGTCACCGCTTCCGCGCCGATGTCGGGGCCGTACGCGCTGCTCGCCTTTGCCGACGCCGTTTTTGAAGGCGAGGTGAATGCGAGCGGGACGGTCAACGGGGCCCTGCTGACGGTCGCCTATCAGAAGGCGTACGGGGACGTCTACTCGATGCCCGCCGATGCGTTCGCGAGCCCCTATTCCTCATCGATCGAGACCTTGCTGCCGAGCGATACCTCGGTCAGCGACCTGGAGGCGCAGGGCAAGTTTCCCGGCGCGCTCTTCGACAGCGTGCCACCGAATCCGAGTTATGCGATCTACACGCCGGCGACTATGCCTGCGTTATTTGCCAGCGTGTTCGCAGCCGGTTTCGGCACAAACTACCTGATCACCAACGACTTTCGGAGCGCCTATCTGAGCGACGCGCTCGCGGCGCCCGACGGGGGCTTTCCGACCGTGACCGACGGTCTGCCCGCAGCCAATCCCACCAACAAACTGCGCGTACATCTGAAGGCCAACGACCTGCGTAACTGGACGCCGACGGCGCCCGTCCTGTTGTGCGGCGGCAGCTCCGACCCGACCGTGTATTTCTTCAACACGAACTTGATGCAGCACTACTGGGTGGGCCACCCGCCCGCCACGGCTCCGGTAATCCTCGACATCGATTCGTCCGTGAGCTCCGGCGATCCCTACGCGAACCTGAAGATCGCCTTCGCGACCGCGAAATCAGCCGTCTTCGCGACGGGGGGCGAGGCGGCCGTGCTGGCCGACTATCACGCCGGGCTCGTCCCCCCATTCTGTCTGAGCGCCGTGAAAGGCTTCTTCGACGCGCACTGAGTTCGCGCGCCTCATTTCGTGCCAGAAGCGCGACGACGTTGCGCTCCCGTTGCGTGGTCCGGCCGCCGGGGCGGAGACCCCAATCGGGACTCCCCTACCCCGGCCGCACCGCGGCCGCCAGCCAAGGGCCGCGCGACCTACCGCCGCGCCAGCGTGCCCGTGGTGCGCGAGTCGTGGTAGCTCTTTAGCATCGGGTCATTCACGTCGTCCACGGCCTGTTCGATCGCACGCTGCATGCACTCCTGTCTGGCGAGCAGCACGGCTACGTTCCACACCGCCACGGGCTCGCACACTTCCCGCGCCGCACTGCGGATCCGGGAGTACAGCCGCGCCACTCCGGAGCTGGTGGCGAGATTCAGATCATCGAACTTCACGACGCGCTGCGCGGGCGCGTCCAGAGTGTTGGCGGTGGCTACTGCGGCCACGAAAGCCAGTAACGTGGCGAGTGTTGCGCGGCGAATGGCCGTTTTCATGTGATTTGTCCTGATAGGTTGAAAAGGTGGTGCAGCCTGTGCGAACCGCAGAAGCCGCTTGCCCCATGACCCACGCGCTGACCCCGGCAAAGCGGCCAGCGGGACGCTCGCTGAGCGGTCGTTGGCCGATTCTGTCGCCGCGCCGGGCGCGTGATCTTCGGCGCCTCGCCTCAGCGCTCGGCTGGCGGAATTTGCGCGTTCGGCGGCCGGGCGGCGTGAAGGTTCAGGCGCAGTCCCGCAGCGGCGAGGGCAAGGAGCGCGTCTTGCGCTCCGCGTTGTCTGCGCGCCGGGTGTTGGCTTGCAGAACACGTGGCCAGTCGGTGATCAACCCCGGGAGTGAGGCATCGATACCTCCCAAGGCATAGGTCCGATAGCACAGTTCCCGGGACAGCGCTGCCCTGTCCACCGTCTGGGCGAGGTCGGCGTAGGCAATGGGGGCGCCTACGACGATGCGGACAGGTTGTCGCAGCCGACGCATGTTTTCGCCGATCAGCATCCCCCACCGCAGCCCGAGGCTGAGATGACTGACGATCTGGAAGAGGCGGCCGTTCTGCCCGGCGAACCAGACGGGCAGCACGGAACACTGGGTGCGCTGGGCGAGCTGACCGGCAAACGGGTGCCAGGGAGCGTCCATGGCAGGCGTGCGACCCCAGCGGTCCGGGGAAGTGGAGATGCCGCCGGCCGGGAAAATGATCACAGCGCCTCCCCGCTCGAGGGTTCGGCGCGCCTCGGCGCGCGCGGCCACGTTGGTCTGCAGGGCCCCCTTGGTGCCGCCAAAGTCGACCGCGATCGCGTGGCCGCCCATCTCGGGAACGTAGCGACCGCCATCGAGCATCAGCTTGAAGTCGCGGCGCACGCGGCTCACCATCCATCCTGCGAGCAAGCCATCGATGATGCCGAACGGATGGTTCGCCACTACCATCAAGGGACCCTGGCGCGGGATACGCTCGACGCCGCCTTCTATTTCGGCCTTGAGGCCGAGCATGCGAACGGCGTCGCCCCAAAGATCACCGCTGCCCCCCCTGCCGGTGCGGTAGGCGTCGTACGTCTTCTGCAGCGGCCGCTGCCCTGACAGGGCCTCGATGAGGCGGATGAGGCCGCGCTGCGTCCTGCTCAGCGTAGTCGCGGACATGGAGCAGGGATTCTCGCCGGCCATCAGCGCTCGCTATGCCACTGCAACCGCGCGGCAAGCAGGTTCGCCAGCGGGGTGCCGCAGCGGGCTCGGGGTTTTGCTCACTTCAGGCACTTGCGGCGCTCATTAGGCCCATGATTTGCTACGGCTTGATGAATACGCGGGAGAGCGAGCGCCAGGCGGCGCCCCAACGTGACGGCGCTCCCGGTTCATCGCTGCGCGGGCGGCCGCGGCACGCTGATCGGGGCCGGCCGGCCGACCTCGTCGCAGCCTCCATCCACGCGCCGGCTGCACTCGGCCGGTCCCACCACCCGTGATACGTCCCCGCCATCCGGAATGGGCTGCCGTCGACCGGCACCTGGACCAACTGCTCGAGCTCTCCGACAGCGAGGCGCAGCAATACCTCGCAAGGCTCGAAGCCGAACGACCTGACCCGCCCACCGTGCCGCACATCAGGCTGTGGTCTCCCTCACGGACTCGCTGGGAGCCGAGAACGCACTGACGCGCGAGGCGCAGTCCCTGCAGTAAGCCCGGCGCGCCAGCCAGGTTGCATGTTGCGACCTCACCTCGCGTTTGTTTGCGGCGCGCGCACACACCGTGACCTGCCAGTACGCTGCCCGCCGGTGTACCATCATCGGTGGTCGTGGCGGAGTCAGCCGGATTGAACATAAACACAAGGACGCGCTGGCCGCTCGCGGCCGCAGCCGTATCGCTCCTCGCGGCGTCCGCGGTCCGCGCGGCGGACTTTACCGCCGCCTACTACGACGCGGGCACGAGCGAGATCGTCGTGACCATGCTCTATCGCGGCACGAATCCCGACCATCAGTTCACCGTGCAGTGGGGCAGCTGCCATCCGCTGGGCAGCGGCGGCAACCAGTTCCAGATATCGGGGGACGTGCAGGACAGTCAGTGGGACGACACCGCCACGACCACCTACACCAAGACCGTTCGCTTTCCCGTCGCGAACCTCAACTGTCACCCGGCGACGGTGACCCTGCATACGGCGCCGCGCTTCACGACGTCGGTACAGATTCCCTAGACACAGCCGCTCTCCTCCGACGCGCCCGCTGCCCGTCGGACGGCTACGGCGCCGCACCGGTGGTGAGCGGATAGCCAGCCTCGCGCCAGGCCTTCATGCCACCATCGAGTGCCACGGCCCGCTGGTAGCCCATGGTGCGCAGCGTTGCGGTGGCGAGCGTCGATATCCGCCCAAACTCGCAGCACGCGACGATGCGACTCGTCGGGTCGGGGAGCTCTTCGTTGACCCGCAGTTCCAGCTGCCCGCGCGGCAGCAGCCGCGCGCCCGGAATGTGGCCCTGCTCGTACGCGTCACGCTCACGGACATCGAGAATGATGAGGTCCGCGCCGCCGGACCCGGCGCGCCCCTTGAGCTCTGCAAGCGACATGAATGGCACGCTCGCGCTCGCTTCCTCGAGCATCTGCGCCACGGTCTTGCCGCCGCTCATATTGGTGCGCAGCGCCTCGGTGAGGTGGGTCGGCATGCTCAGATTCAGGTTGCGCATCATGGCGACGAAGGCGGCCGGCTCGCGCACCTGCAGGCGGGGATTGCCGGCGAGCTCCTCGCCGATGCTCGTGTGGCTGCGACTCTTGTATTCGTGCGCGGGGTGCACCGTGAGCGCCGGATCAAGGCGCAGTACGCGGTTGAAGAGACTGTCGTAGAGCGCCTCGGGATCGCCACTGGGTAAGTCGGTGCGACCGGTCGCGCCGATGAGCAGCGTGTCACCGGTGAATAGCCGGTCCTCGACGCGCAGGCACATCGAGTCGCGCGTGTGCCCCGGGGTGTGCAACACCTGCAAGCGCAGCTTACCGACGGCCAGCATCTCGCCATCGTCCAGCCGCAGGTCCACGAACGGCGCCGGACTCGCGCGGTGCATCGCCACCGGCACGGCGAGCTGGCGCGCGAGCTTGCGCGTCGCCGAGAAGTGATCGGCGTGCGTGTGCGTGTCGACGAGGTAGTGAATGCGTACGCCGGCGCGGCTGGCGGCGGCGAGGTAGCGATCGGTGAGGCTGATCTCCGGATCGATGAGGATCGCGGCACAGGTGTCCGCGCAGCCGACCAGATAGGACTGGCAGCCCCCGGCGCTGAAGTGCTCGAAGATCACCGCGGACTCCGGCGCGCGTGCATGCTAGTCAGAGCACGTATAGACCGACTCCCCGTCCACGCGCTGCGTCTCGGCGTGCTTGCCCCGGCCGGCGCAGTCGGCTTCGGCCTTCTCCAGCTGGCGAGCCTCCATCGCATCCTCGGTCGAGCCACGGAACTCAGCCGGTGCCGACGGATTCTCGACCGGTACCGAATTGATACAGCCCGCGGCACAGGCCGCGGCTGCCACGAGCGTCCATTTCATGAGATCCCCTCCCTTGCGAGCGTGATTCTAGCCCAGCATCCGAAGAGGACGTGAAGGCCCCGGAAAAGGGACCGCGACGTCCCACCCGGACATGCCGCCCGGGTGGGACTGCAGACTCTGCGCCTACCAGCCCCTGCGCGCGTGCGCGACGGCCTCGGCGATCAGCCGTTGACCTGACTGGCTGGGATGCACGTCACAGAGCGTCTGGTCCTGCGGATCGACGTTGAGAAGCCCGGCGTTGCAGGTCTTGCCGGCAATCAGCGGGTTGGACACGACCTTCTGGAAGGCGCTGAACACGTCGGCGACGTTCGCCCCGAACGCCTTGGCGGGCGCGGCGATCGCCTGATTCAGCAGCGCGGTGATTCCCGTGCCGACCGGGTCGGAATAGTCCAGCGAGTAATAGTTGACGACGATGATCTCGCCGCCGTATCCCGCACCGCGGATGTCGGCCAGGGTCTGCCCGATGTTTTGTCCGACGCCTGCCAGAACTGCCGGTAACCCTGCCTGCAGGCACTGCGTCGGGTTCGGGTTCGTCGCACAGGCGTTCTGAAGCAGAAACAGGTCGTTGGCCCCGATGCCGAGCGTCACGAGACGCACCCGGTGATGCCTGAGGACGCTGATGGCGAACGCGAGCTGCGTGGAGGTGTAGCCCACGTGCAGCGGGAAGGCCGAGCGGAACGCGCGGCAACCGTTATCCGGAGCGCTCGCCGAGAGCAAGCTGCCGCTGGTCTCGCCCGGGCAGCTGGCATTGACGTCATCGAGTCGCTCCCGAAAGCCGACGTACGCCGGATAGCCGATGAAATTCGTCGGGTTGACGTACGCATGGCCCGCCTGAGTGATGAAGCCGAACACGACGCTGTCGCCGAGCGCGAGCTCGGAGGCATCGCCGCGATCGTCCGCAACGGCCGCGCCGGCAGAAAGCGCCAGCGCGAACAGTGACAAAGAAGTTGAAAGACGCCCTAGTCTCATGGTTCTCCCCTTGATCGATTCTCAGCGGCAGCCTGCCGCGCGCAGGCTCGCGCTGGGTTATTGGCCCCGTGGCGGTTGAATGGAAATACACCCGGGTCCCTGACCAGTCAACGGCGCACGCGAGCGGTTAGGTTCCGGCGCAACCGTCCAGGACTGAAAGAGACGCGGTCCTGTTACATTGTGAAAAGAGTGCCCGGCGGCACTTGCGGCTACCGGAATCTCGCGTTCCCCCCCGGCGATCGGGTGAACATAATGACGCGGGCCTCAGGCGAGCGGCCGGGGCTCGCTCTCGAGCTTGTGTCCCAGGGTGAGAGCACTGAAGAGCATCGTCAGTACACAGCTAGCCACCATGCTCGCGAACACCGCGCCCCAGCTCCAGCGATCCGCGATCCAGCCGACTCCCGTGCCTGAGAGCGCGGCACCAAACATGTAGCCGAACACTCCGGTGAAACCCGCGGCGGTGCCGGCCGCCTTCTTCGGCACGAGGTCGAGCGAGTGCAGGCCGATGATCATGATAGGACCGTAGATGAGAAAGCCGATCGCCAGGAGAGCCGCGTAGTCGATCCACAGTGGTCCCCTGCCGTTCAGCCAGTACACGACGATGCCCAGCAGCGTAAGTGCCATGAAGAGGATGGTGGCGGGCGCACGTTTTCCCCGGAACCACCGCTCGGAGACCCAGCCACAGATGATGGTTCCGGGAATGCCGGCGCCCTCGAACAGTCCCCACGCGATGCCGGAGTGCTTGAAATCAAAACCCTTGGAGATCTGCAGGTAAGTTGGAATCCAGTTCTCCACGCCGTAGCGGACGAAGTAGCAGAAGGCGTTGGCCACCGCGATCGCCCACAGGTAGCGGTTCGGCAGCACGTACTGGAAAAAAATTGCGCGGAACCCGAGGGTGCGCTCGCTCGCCTCGCTGTAGCCCGCCGGATAGTCATTGCGGTACCGCTCGATCGAGGGCAGGCCGCGTGACTGTGGCGCATCCTCGAGCAGCCTGAAGGCGAACACGGCCACCGTGGCTGCGAGCAGCGCATTGAAATAGAACTTGGCGTGCCAGTCGTGGAAGAGTGCCAGGCCCAGGATGGCAAACACAGCGACGAGTGAACCGCCGACGTTGTGCGCGGTGTTCCACACCGCCACCGTCATTCCGCGTTCCTTCGCGCTGAACCAGTGCACGATGGTCTTGCCGCACGGCGGCCAGCCCATGCCCTGCACCCAGCCGTTCATCGTCTGAATGGCAAAGATCAGCAGCAGCGAGGTGTACAGCCAGTCCCACAGACCCAGCGCCGCCATGAAGGCGCTCGAGAGCAGCAGTCCGAGCGGCAGGAAGTACTTGGGGTTGCTTCGATCGGAGACCGACCCCATGAGGAACTTCGATAGCCCGTAGGCGATGGACCCCAGGCTGAGCGCGGTTCCGAGCTGCGTCTTGGTGTAGCCCGGATGCTCGCCGATGACGTCGGGCAGCGCGAGCGCGAGATTGCTGCGCACGAGGTAGTACGCCGCGTAGCCGACGTAGATGCCGACGAACACGCGCCGGCGCAAGCGCGGATAGTCACGGTCGGCTTGCGCGGGGGCGAGTGGCACCGCGAACGGCGCCGGCCTGAGAAAGCCGATCATGCGCTCAGCAGGGCGTGGGCACGGCCGTAGCCGCCTGTGCGGCGCGACGCTTCTGGCTCAGCGCTGACCGGCGTCGCGGCACCCAAGACGGTGAGCCCACTTCATCCTCCGCGCTCGCCTGTGGGAAGGTCTTATGACGTGAGCGTGACGCTCGCGCAAGAGGACCCCGGGTTACGGCAGCGCGACGCACCGGGCTGTCTGAAGGGGTGGCAGCGCCTTGGCCCGGACCGCGCTGACACCACTCGCGGATCTAGGCCGCCGATCGGTGTGGCGTGTGCTCGAGACCGACCCGCTTGACCTCCACGCGCGTCGCGTCCGGGAGCGCGTCATCGATCGCCATGCACACCTCGGCGATGTCGTCGCGCAGCACTTCTTCGGCGTCGAACATGTAGTGATCGAGCACGGTCCGCGCCCTGCGCAGCAGCGCCATCAACTCTTCATTCGTCATCAGACCCCCGCCGGGAACGTAATCGCCGTTCGAGACGGGCGGAAAGGATAGACGGTTCTGACGTCCTGGGACACTAGATATTGTGTCTTGCAAGGTTCTCGGACACGATACTTGGTGTCACGCGGGTAGCTTAGCGATATTTTTCAATCGCTTGGGATCCATAGCTGTGCGCCGGAATTGATCCGCGGCGCGAAATACCCCCCGGGGCGACCACGGGCGCATAGTGTGGGTACCGTCCGGGATAAGGACGGACGTTGA
The DNA here is from genome assembly GCA_036270915.1 of Steroidobacteraceae bacterium. Taxonomy (GTDB): domain Bacteria; phylum Pseudomonadota; class Gammaproteobacteria; order Steroidobacterales; family Steroidobacteraceae; genus 13-2-20CM-66-19. The sequence continues at coordinate 31,980 of DATBBQ010000047.1, read as the reverse complement.
CCAAGAACTATGCCTCGTCCGCATCCGGAAGTTGGTCGGTCTCGCATCGGCGCCGCGCTTGTCCTGCTGCTGACGCTCGTGGCGTGCGGCGGGGCGGCCACGAGCACGTCTCCCGAGGCTCCCAACGTCCTGCCCAACCAGGTGCAGCTTGGCTTTGGCACCGCCACGCTCAACTGGACTCCGGTCATAACCGACACCAGCGGCACGCCGCTGGCGGACCTCGCCGGGTACAAGATCTACTACGGCAGCTCACCGGCTGACATGCAGACTCTCATCGTCGTGGCCGATCCGAGCGCGACGACCTACCTCGTCGGCGACCTCACCTCGGGGACCTGGTACTTCACGGTCACCGCCTACACGTCGGCCGGTACCGAAAGTGCCCGATCGAACATCGGCTCGAAGCCGGTCCCCTAGGAAGAGAGGGACGGCGGGCCGACGGAAACGAGCCGCTACAGCGTGCCGAACTGCGTGCTCTCGGCAGCGAGTTCACGCAGAAACTGTTCCAGCTCCCGCACCCGGACCTCGCTCTGTGCACGGCCAGCCTTGCTGATGATGCGCGGCGGCACCTGCGCGAGGTTCCGTTGCAGCATCTTGACCGCGGCCGGTCCGTCCGGCTGTCCGCCGTTCGGGTCCACGAGCGCGAAGATGCGCGCGACACCGATGGCCCCGAGCCAGTCGAGCGCGTCGGCGTCGTGCAGGTAGATCGCCTCCGGCCCGACCGGGTCGCGGGCAAACATGTGCGTGCGGATCGCCCCGCGAACCGCCTCGATCTTGGCCCGCGGAAAGTCGGTACTGACCAGGAAGGTGTCGACTATCAGGGCTCCCTGATCCGCATGGTCGACCCCCGCCTTCTCGTACGGGACGAAGGCGGCGACATCGTGCAGGTACGCGGCGGCGAACAGGACATCGTCATCGAGAGTGACCTGATCGGCTGCCGCGAGGGACTTGGCGAGCTCGTAGTCGCGGGTGGAATGCGAGACGCCCCACGCGGGGTGCTTCAGGTGCGTATCGGCGAATTGCCGCACCGAGACGCGCCAGCTTTCCCCAGCCGCGGGCTGCGACGTCGCCGCGCGCGCCAGGGTCGCCGCGGTGAGCACGGCAAGGCATGCCGCCAGCACGGGCGGGCGAAGAGCGGCCAGGCGTTTGTTCGGCACGATCTGCTCCTCTGCGCCGACGCGTCACTGCGGCACGCTGCTCGGCCGGCTTATTTCTTCTTGCGCTCGAGCGCGCGGGCGAGGTCGGCTCGCTCCTCAACCGACACGGACCACGTCTCATCACAGCTGGCACAGTAGGCCTCCAGCTCCGCGCCCGCGCGCAACAGCTGGACCACTTCCTCACGCGGCAGACCAGTCTGCAGACGTTCCTGCCCGCAGTTCGGACATTCGGAGGAAAACTGGAACGGGTCCGGCGTCGATCCCACGATGCGAATACTAACAGCGTGGCCGCCGGCGTCGCGCGCCGCGGCGACGGCGGCCGCCGTTGGCGCGGGCTTTGCCCCTCCCGGGTCTGCCGTGCGCCGACACGAGTGCGACGGGGCGGCGGGCGGCGCGTGAATGAGGCACGGCGTACACTGGTCCCCCGTCCCCCCCTAATGGACACATTCCCATGAGCGCCACAGCCCTGAGTGCCTCGAGCCTCAAAACGCGCGTCGACGCCGCTGAATGGGAGACGCGGGTCAACCTCGCGGCCGCCTACCGTCTGGTGGCCCTTTACGGCTGGGATGACCTGATCTTCACGCACCTCTCGGCGCGCGTGCCGGGAGCCGAGCATCAGTTCCTGATCAATCCTTACGGCATGCTGTTCGAGGAGATCACCGCCTCTTCGCTCGTGAAGATCGATCTCGAGGGGCGCAAGCTCATGGACTCCCCCTACGAGATCAATCCGGCCGGCTTCACCATCCACAGCTGCGTACACGCGGCACGCAGCGATGCCGGTTGTGTCATGCACATTCACTCGCCGAATGGCATCGCCATCTCTGCGCAGAAGAACGGACTCGAGCCGATCTCTCAGCAGTCGCTGTTCGTACTCTCATCCCTCGCCTACCACGCCTACGAGGGGGTGGCCCTGAACCCAGAGGAGCAGCCGCGCCTGGTGCAAGATCTGGGCGGCAAGGCCTACCTGATGCTGCGCAACCACGGGCTCCTGACCGTCGGGGCGACGATCCCGGACGCCTTTCTGTACATGTACCTGTTCGAGAGCGCGTGCATGATCCAGGTGCGCGCCCAGAGCGGCGGCAGAGAGCTGGTGCACGTCCCCGCCGCGATCCTTGCCGGTATCCGCGCCGCGGCCAGCCAGGTGACGCGCGGCATGGGCGGGGGGCTGGCCTGGCCGGCTCTGTTGCGCAAGCTCGATCGGCTCGACGCGGGCTTCCGGCAGTAGGCGCGCGAGGGACCCGGCTCAGCCCGGAGTCTTGAGGGCGGCCACGTAGGCGTCGGCGGCCGGCACCAGGCTCGCCTTGTCCGCGGCATTGAAGCGCGCCGACTCCATCCCGCGGGCCACGTTGGGCGCCATCTCGCTCGGGACGTGCGCCCGCACCCAGGCTTCGAGCTCCTCCAGCGGCACCGCGTCCCAGAAGCGCAGCGGCACGGTCTGCGCGGTGATGAGCGGTGCGTACTTCGGATTGGGCGCGAGCAGGACCGTGGCGTTGTCTCGAAATGTCGTCCAGGCGAGCGCGTGGTGCCAATTCGCCAGACGAAACACGAGCTGCAGGCGCCAGCGCGCGCCCTGCGGCGGAATCTCATCCGACAGGGCAATCGCGGCCGCCTCCCGCGCGAGCTGCGGATCGCCCACGTCCATGAGTGCCAGGAAATAGCGCTGCTGCTCAGTCTCGTCGCGCGCAGCGCGCGCGATCGCATGCAGCTCGTCGAACGTGGGCCGGTCCGCGTATTGGGCGACGATGGACAGCACGAGGGCCTGATCGTCGGGGGCGATTGCGCCGCGATCCCTGCGGAAGGCCGCGAAGCGCCGCCGGGCCTCGGAGATCACGTCCGGATCGCCCAGGACGCCGAGGCTGTGCAGCAGAGTGCGACGCAGCGCGCGCAGGTCGGGCGTGTCCTGCGGCCGCGCGTCCCAGCCCAGGTGCGCCGCTGGCGGGGCCAGCACGGAGCGGGCGTAGCTCGCAAAGGCATCGTGCCCGGGCAGGCCACGCTCGTCGTACTCGATCGTGCCGAGCGCGGCGGCGATCTGCTCCCACACGCGACGGTCCAGCCCCTCGCCCACGGATGCGGCGAGACTCAGATAGTCCGCCAGCGCCTCTTTGCGTGCCGCCACCAGCGCCCACTCATCGTCCAGCAGTGCGATCTGATCACCCCCGGCCAGGCGCCCAAAGGCCGCGCGGTTTGCTGCGAAGCTCGGCGCGTCATAGCGCACGCGGTAGTAGCCGATGGCGGCGGCATTCAGCACGAGCGGCTCGCCGCAGCGTCCGGCCTGCACCGTCTGCCCGTGCTTACTCAGCAGCACGGACTCGGGTGTTCCGTTTGTGCCCGAGCGCACGCGCAGCGGAACCCTCCAGCGCGTACCGGTCGGCCCCTGGGCGCTCAGTAGAAAGCGCTCCTGCGTGAGCGTCAGCGTGCGCGTGGCGCCCGCAGCACAGCGGCTCGCGACGGTCACCAGCGGAAATCCGGGCTGCTCGATCCAGCCGGCGGCGACGAGCGCGACGTCGGTGTGGCTCGCCGCACCGAGGGCGTTCCACAAATCGGCGCTGGTCGCGTTCGAATAGGCGTGCGCCTTCACGTAGCGGCGCACGCCGTCGCGGAAGGTCTGTTCGCCGAGATACGCCTCGAGCATGCGCAGGACCGCCTGGCCCTTGTCGTAGGTGATCTCCGGATCGAACGCGCTGGCCGCCTGCAGCTCGTCGCTCACGTGCTGCTGGATTGCGTGCGACGCGAGGAACGAGTCGGCGTACATCGCGCGCTCCTTCGGGCGATCCTGTCCCTCCCACCACTTCCAGTCGGGATGGCGCGAGTCGGTCTCCTTCGTCCCCCGCCAGGAGGCGAAGCTTTCGTTCAGCCACAGATCGTCCCACCAGCCCATGGTCACGAGGTCGCCGTTCCACTGATGCGCCATCTCGTGCGCCTGGACGGCGTAGACGGTCTGGCGGTCCTCGTCCGTGCTGCGCGGCGTGACGAGCAGCAGCTGGTCGTTGTAGGTGATCGCTCCCCAGTTCTCCATCGCACCGCCAAATCCACCGGGGATGGCGATGGAATCGAGCTTCGGCAGCGGATAGGCGAAGCCGAAATAGTCGTCAAAATCGCCGAGGATCTGTTGCGCGTTCGCGAGCGCCGTCACGCCGTCCTGCTCGCGGCCGCGGTCGGCCCAGATCCCGAGCTGCGTGCCCTGAACTTGACCGGCGAGCACGGCCAGGTCCCCGCCGGTGAACTCGATGAGGTAGGACGGCATGGCGGGAGTCGTCCCAAAGGTGATCGTGGCCAGCTCGCCGCGCTCGCTGCGCCGCGCGATCGGCATGTTACCGATCGTCGCCCAGGCGCGCGGCACCGTGACGCTCAGGGCAAACGTGGCCCGGAAGGCGGGTTCGTCCCAGCAGGGAAACATGCGTCGCGCATCGGTGCTCTCCATCTTGGTAGAGAGCACCAGACGCTGCTCGCCGGAGAGCGTGCGGTAGGGCTGGCGGAAGAGTCCGCGCGGCTGCACCTCGATCCGGCCGCTGTAGGAAAACGTGAGGGTATGTCGTCCACGAGCCGCGGGCGCCGCGAGGGTGATGCTCGTCAGCTGCGCGGTGTCGTCCGAGTCCACGGCGCGCACCGCCTGGCCGTCCAGACGCACGTCATGGAGTACCTCGTTCAGGGAGTTGAATACGATGCGCGCCGCGGAACTGCGAAAGTCCAGCGTCACCGACTCGCTGCCTGCGATCGTGAGCCCCGGCACGTCAGGTACGATCGCCACCTCGTAGGCCAGCGGCACGACATCCTTGGGCAGGCGGCCGGGCGCCGCGTCGAAGGAGAACGGCTGCGCGGCCGCGACCGGCAGCGCCACCGCCAGGGCCGGTACGAGGAAAATACTGCTGGCGGCCACTTCGCTGACACCTCGACGGTTACCGCGGCCCGCGTCCAGCCCGGGCGGTGCGGGATGGAGGATTCTACAGGGCCCGTCGCGGAAAATTTCCGCCCGCCGGCACTGGCCGTACAATGCCTGACGGCGCGCAGGAGTGTGCCGCCGAGGAGGCCCGATGAATGTGACCGCCGGAACCGTACGCGAAGTCACGGACGCGCCGCTGCTGCGCTTCGAGCGGCGTGGAGCGCTCATGCAGCTCACGCTGCTTAACGGCGCGAAATACAACGTGCTTTCCGCGGCCATGCTGGCGGCGCTGCAGGACGCCTTCGACCGCATCGCCGCCGACCGGGAGGTGCGCGTCGTCGTGCTGGCCGCCGAGGGGCGCGCGTTCAGCGCCGGCCACGACCTCAACGAGATGGGCGCGGAGAGGACGCACGCCGAGCTGCACGCGCTCTTCAGGTCCTGCAGTCAGTTGATGCTCACCATTCAGAACCTGCCCCAGCCGGTGATCGCGCGCGTCCAGGGCGTGGCGACCGCGGCAGGCTGCCAGCTCGTGGCCATGTGCGACCTCGCGGTCGCGAGTACCGAGGCGCGCTTCGCCGTCTCGGGGATCAACGTGGGACTGTTCTGCTCCACGCCCTCCGTGGCGCTCTCGCGCAACGTGCCCCAGAAGGTGGCGCTCGAGATGCTGCTCACCGGAGAATTCATCGATGCACAAACCGCTCGCGAGCGGGGTCTGGTCAACCGGGTCGTCGCGCCGGAGCTGCTCGACGTCGAGGTGGACAAGCTGGCGCGAGCGATCGCGGACAAGTCGGCCGAGGCGGTCGCGGCCGGCAAGCGCCTTTTCTATCAGCAGCGCGACCTGCCGATCGAGGCCGCCTACTCGCGCGCCACCGACGTCATCGCCGACAACGCCACCTGGGACGACGCGCGACGTGGCATCGCGCGTTTCATTAAGCGCGACGCGCGCTGACCGCGCGAAGACCCGTGTACAACCCAGACCAGCACCGCGAAGAGCGACCCGAGGTCCTGCAGGCCTTCATCGCCCGCCATCCCTTCGGCGCCCTCGTCGCCCACACGCCCGACGGGCTCACCGCGAATCACATTCCGATGACGTGGCGGGCGCGCTCCGGCACACCGGGCGTGCTGCACGGTCACATCGCTCGTGCCAACCACCTCTGGGAGCTCGTGCCCCCCGATGCACCCGTGCTCGTGATCTTCAGCGGGGCAAATCACTACCTGACGCCCTCGTGGTACCCGGACAAGCGTGCGCACGGCAAGGTCGTACCCACCTGGAACTACTCCGTGGTACACGCGCACGGCACGATTCGCTTCACCGACGAGCGTGACGTGCGGCTCGCCCGTGTGAGCGAGCTCACGAAGCGTCAGGAGGCGGCACGTGAGGCGCCCTGGCATGTGAGCGATGCGCCCGCGGACTACCTGGAATCGATGCTCAAGCGCATCACCGCGTTCGAGATCGGCCTCACGGGGCTCGTCGGCAAGTTCAAGTCGAGCCAGCACCGATCCTCGGCTGAACGGGATTCCGTCACCGCCGCGCTCGTCGACGAGGGGGTTCCCGAAGCGGACATTGCGGAACTGGTGCGCCCGCCTGCTCCGTCAGGGTCTTGAGCACCGCGTGGTCCGCCACCACGGCTGGACGCAAAAAATCCAGGACAGTCCTCAAGCTACGGGCTTATGCTCGCGCACAATCGAAGAGCGGCAGGGCCGCAGATTTGGGCGTCCGCGCCCGGGCCAGTCTGGGATAATGCGGGCACTGACACTGCGGGGAATGGTGAGACATGAACAAGACCAACTTCCGGCACGCCTTCATCGCCCTCCTCGCGGCCGTTGTCTTCGCCGGCTGTGCCGCGGTCGAGGAGCGCGAGCACTGCGGCGCCGGCGGCTGCCCGGGGGACGACAAGATCACCGAACAGGTCGAGGCGGCTTTCGAACAGCACACGGAGCTCAGGCCCCCGAATATCGTCCACGTGCAGACACTCGGCGGTGTGGTGTACCTAAATGGTCAGGTCTCGACCGATCTGCAGCGCTCGACCGCAGTATCCGTCGCGAAGTCGGTCCCGGGCGTGAAGAAGGTGGTCGACAACCTCAACCTGCCGTATCAGGGGCGCTAGAGAGTCCGCCACGGCGGTCGATCCGCGAGACGGTACGACGTGAGTACCGATGAGACCCGTGCGAGCGCGCCCTCGGCGCACGAGCTGGCGCGCCGCGCGCTGCTCGCCTTCCTCGTGACCTTCATGCTGGCGCGCACCCTGGTGTTCCTCATCATGGGGCGTCGCATCCCCAACATGTACCTGTTTCTGCGCGATACCCACGTGCACCACCTGAATTACGGCATCTTCCTGCTCGCCGTGCTCGCCGGTTATCTCCTCTTCCGCCGTCCCACCGGGGACGACGCGCGACGCGCGGCCTTTGGCTACGGGATAGCCATGGCGCTCACCTTCGACGAGTTCGGCATGTGGCTGCACCTGGGGGGCAGCTACTGGCAGCGCGCGAGTGTCGACGCAATCGTCGTCGTCGCCGGGGTCTTCGCGCTCATCGCCTATGCCCGCTCGATCAAGCGCTTCGAGGCGCACCACGTGCGCGCCGCCGTCGTGCTCGGTATCGCGCTCGTCGTGTTTGCGGTCGTGCTCTACGACGCCTCGATGGCGCTCGGGAGCCTCGCCGGGCCGCGGCTGCGGGAGCTGGAGCTCGCCTCCTCGCCCTGAAGGCGTGACCGGCTTCATTGCCGCCGTGCCAGTGATGGTCAATGATGCGCGAGGCGCTGCTCACACGGACACCTGCATGCTGCTGCTGCGCGGACTGCTCGATCGGTTGCTCCTCGTCGTCGCCGTCGTCGCCGGTGGCCTCGTTCCCGGCTTCATCTCGCAGTACCGCCAGCGACTCGGCGGTCGGCTGGATCAGGCGCGCCTCGATCTGGATCCATGGCAGAAGATCGCCGATCAGTTCTATCACGGCGACCTGCAGAAGCTCATCGATTATCACCTGAGCAGCCAGGACGCCACCTTCCACGCCGAAGGCGGCGCGATCCAGGGACTCATCGCGGCGGTGCAGCATCTGCAGGCCGCCGCCGACTCCCTGCACGGCACTCTGCTGCAGCAGATGCGCTATCTCGTGCTGCACGCCGACCCGAGTCTGCTGCGCGCCACTTTTGCCGACTGGGTACCGACCTTCGCGCTCTCGCTCGAGGGCATCGCGTTCGCGCTGGTCTTCGCGCTCGCGGTCTGGCTGCTCTTTCACGCCCTGTGGTGGCTCATCGCTTCGGCCGGTGATGCCCTTCTGAGTAGCCGCCGGAGGCTGCGTCCCACCCGCCGCGCGGGCACCTGACGCCTCCCACGCGCATCAGAGCTCCGGGCTCGCCGCCGCTACCTCAAAGACTCCGACAGCAGCAGCAGGTTCTGCGGCGTGACGCGCACGACGCCGCCGCGAGGGCTGTCGATGTCCGATATCAGAAAGAATGCGACCGCGACCACGAGCGGCAGCACCGCGAGAAAGCGCGCCCGCTCCGTCTCGCTCGATCGCTGGTTGTAGCCGACCATCAGGTTGCACAGTACCGCGATCATGCCTAGAAGCAGCCACGCCGAGGTCGGTATGCGGTTGATCCAGGCGGCCTGCGTGTAAGCCTGGGAATTGAGCACGTCGTTCATGCCCGAGACGACGAGCGTGAGGACCGGCTTCTGCTGGCTGCTCAGTGGCGCCACTGTGGCCGCCCACAGGTCCTTCTGCAGCGCCTCCGTGCGGGTGCTGATCTCGCGCGCGTGCCCGGAACTCGCGGTGGTGTAGAACCCGATGCGCTCCTGGAGATACTCCTTCAGCAGGACCCTGATGCGCTCGGCGTCCTCGCTCGGCAGCAGGTCGGCCCGCACGTACTCGGTTCCGATGGCATTCGCCTCGGAGGCCTCGTTGGCCTTGCGCAGATCGTAGCGGGAGGTGGCCATGGAGAAGGTGAAGCCGATGATGAGCCCGAGCAGCGTGAGACTCGCGCTGAGAATGATGACGAAGTCGGCCTTGAACTCGGTCGGCGCCCGCAGACGCTTCCGCAGCAGTGAGGAGCCGATCCATGCGCACAGCCACAGGCACGCAAAGGAGACGACGGAGAGGAGCACCGGACGATCGACCAGAAAACGCATGCGTCCCCCCCAAACAATCAGCGACCGCCCGCTGCGTCGCTCATTTGAGCAGTATCCGGGGCGCAAAAAAAGACGGCAGAGGTACTCCTCCGCCGTCTTCCCAACTGCGATCCGCCGGCTGCCTATGCGGCAGTGCGGCGGTGTCAGGTGTCTACGGGTTGCTCGGGGTTCCTGGTGCCCCGGAGGGGGTGATGAACGGCAGCTGCAGGAAGTTCCTCACGTCCAGCGTGCTGTTGCCCAGGACCTCGCTGTAGGCCTGCCCCGGGCTCACCTTGAAGCCGTTGTTGTTGCCGGAGATGTCCCGGTGGAAGTACTGCAGGGCCTTGGGCGCGTGTGCGCCGCCCGCGAGCGTCTGCACCAGCGAGAGCGCGTAGATCAGCGGGTTGACGTTGCCGAGCCGCCCGTGGTTCAGCTCCACGGCAAGTGCCAGCACGCCCGCCATCTCGGGCGAGGACGAGCTCGTGCCGACGAGCAGCGCCGGCCGCTCGCCGATCCAGACGATCACCGCGCTGCGCGGCAGCAGGGTGCAGTCCTGGGTCGCGATGTCCGCATCCCCCGGACAGCCACCCATCATCAGCGACACGTCCGGCACCGCGCGGTGCACCGCGCTGCCGGTGTTCACGAGGAACTGATAGAACGGCTTGTTGAAGATGACGCTGAAGCCGCCGCCGGATCCCCAGGTATTGTTGCCGACGCTCACGATCGAGCCATCCGACAACTGGAATTCCGCCGGCAGGCGCGGATCGAAGTCGGCGTTCTCGGACACGCGGGTCACGTCGTTGACCGTCGGGGTCGCGGCGGTCTGCAGGTTCGTCCCGCCCACCGAGGTCACGTTCGGATCGTCAGCCGGGTTCTCCACCCCCAGCACAAAATCCGTGCCGTTGGTGGGATTGTTCTGGAACGCCGTCGACAGGCAGGCCGGCGCGCCGCTGTCACCGGAGCTCGCGAGGAAGGTGATGCCCTGCGCGTTGCCCTGCTGGAAGAGTGCGTGGAACTGCTTGAGGATCGGGGTGAAGTCCGTGCCACCGTTGTTGATGGCGAGGAAGTCCTGCTCGCATTCGCCGAACGACGAGCTCACCACGTCGACCAGGTTGTCCTCGTCGACCGCCGTATAGGCGTCGATGATGTCCGCGTCGCTGAGCGCGTGCATGTCGTACACGATTTCCTTCGCCAGTGGCGCCGTGCCGAGCGACATCTGGGTGTCGAGGGAGGCTTCGGCTCCGTCAGCGGTGTTGGGGTTGAACTTACCGCTGCCGCCGTCGACCGGCCGGATGGTCACCGTGGGTGAAGGCAGGCCCGAGACCGCAGTGTAGTTCTGTACGTCGACGATCGGCCCGATGCTCACGGTCGAATTGAAGCTCGCGCCAAGATCTACCGGATCAATGACCGAAGAGATCACGATGCCGATCGTCGCGCCCGCTCCCGCTAGCTGCGAGGGGTGCCGGTTGAAGGGCGTGGGAACCGTCGCCTGGAACGAAGGCACTTGGTATGCCTCCCTCAGGTCGTTGGCATAGAAGAAGCTGAAATCGTTGGCGAGCCGGTCCTGCGTGCCGCGGCCGGTGCCGCCGGCAGTCAGCGGTTGCGTGGAGCTTCCGGCCGCGAGGTGCCGCGAGTGCACGTGCGCGCTCAGGTGCGGTGCGAACTCCGGAATCACGGCCCCCATCGCCGCCAGCGCCTGGGGCAGATTGAGACGTCCGTGATTGGCGGCCGCGTACTTCATCTGGCCCTGGGGCGTGCGCACCTGCTCGATACGGGTCGAGAACAGCCGCTCCACGGCCGACACCGGTCCCTGAACTCTCAGGTTTTGGGTCTGCTCTTTCAGAATCGTGAAACCGTTGGCCTCGAGCATCGCGCGCGTGCGCGCCACGTCGGCGGGACTGGGGCCGAAACGCTCCTTGAACTGCTCCGGCGTCAGCCAGCGGTGATAGCTCGCGGACTTGCTGTCGGTCTGGTCGCGCAGCATCTGCTCGAGCGCATCGGTGTGCGTCAGCGGCAGATAGACACTGAACTCCGTGACGGCCGACGGATTGGCTGCGCCGAATGATTGCATACCGGGTGCGGCCGCCGCCTGTGGCAGCTGCAGTGCGGTCAAAGATAGAGCAGCGAGCACGGCGCCCGTGATGAGCGATCGGATTCTCATTGATCTCCCCTTAAGTTCTTTGGTAATCGAGGTCGACGCTTCGAACTTTCCCTGTCAGGAAGCGCGAGAGGTACTGTTGTTAGCGCGGCTCCCGGCGCACTCCCCGATGCCCACACTTTATTCTGGCGCGGCGCACTCGCCTAGGGCTGCGACTTGCGAGGAACGCGTTTTCGCGGCGGCTTCAGCCGCGAGGTGTTCCCGAAGGCCCGGGCGGTTGTTACCAAACGTTAGCTCGGCAAATGATCCTCCGCTCTCACCGAGAAGAGAGCAGTCCGCTCCCTGCAATCGTAATCCGTTTGTCATAACTGGGTCGGCACCGCCGCGACGGCCGAGGCTAGGCCCGCGCAGTGCCAATCTACTTGGCCAGTCGACCTCGAAGCCGAGCGTCTCCGACTTCAACATGTGGAAGCGCTTCATATCGCCCAGGATTCGCGCCAGCTGCAGGGCCTCGTTGAATCCCGGCTGCAGGAGAACGCGGTCGTCGCCATAGAAGCGGCAGATCCTGTTCTGGATCGGCATCGCGGCGAGAACGATCGGACCGCCCGTACGGCCATCCACCTCGCGCGGCGGCGCGTGCTCACAGCGTTCGGCCGACACCACCTCGCACGGGATCTTGTTACTTCGTGAGATACGCCTCAAAGGCTGTCAGCGTGGCGACGTGCGTCCGGTCGCGCTCGATCTGCGCGGAAGGCGTCGAACTTTGCCGTGCACGCGCCGTGCGTGCAGAGCGGCGGCGTGAGCGCGGTCTAGAAGCCGATCAGCAGTAGCCGGCGCACTACCTGCATGAGCCCAGCGGTGACCGCTTGTCTCGTTGTCACGCGGCTCAGATTCATAACCCTGACACGGCGCCGCCGTGACTACCAAGCAGCCGCCCCGGGCGCCGGGTCGAACGTCGGGAGATTTTCCCTAGACACTCGCGAAGTCGCCTTGCTCAAATCGCGAGCGTTCGCTGCGCGATCTTGCATCCGAGAGGGAGTCCATGGCACGGGTCACCGAGCTGCTCGCCGCCGCGGTGGTCACCGCCTTGCCTGCCCTGATGACGCCGGCCGTCGCCGACGATGCCGGCCCGCAGCCCGCCGTGGTCATCTCCGCGACCCCGCTCCCGGCCGGCGGCCTCGACCCCGACCTGGTGCCCGGGACCGTGCAGTCGCTGAGCGCCGCTGAACTCGACCCGGATCACCAGTCGAGCATCGCACCAGTGGCCGCCGCGCGCCGGCTGCCCGGCGTGAGTCTGAACAATGAGCAGGGCAGCCAGTACCAGCCGGACTTCGTCTATCGCGGCTTCGAGGCGTCACCGATCTCCGGGGTACCCGAGGGCATCGCGGTCTATCAGAACGGAGCGCGCCTCAACGAGGCCTTCGGTGACTCGGTGAACTGGGACCTGATCCCGCAGTTCGCCATCAATCGCCTCACCGTGGCGAGCAGCAACCCCGCCTTTGGTCTCAATGCGCTGGGCGGCGCGGTCACACTGGAGATGAAGAACGGGTTCAATTCCCCGGGTACCAGCGTGCAGCTCTCCGCGGGCAGCTTCCACAACCTCACCGGCTACGGGGAATTCGCCGCCCGCAGCGGCGACTTTGCCCTCTACGGTGCTCTCGGCGGGGTGACCGACGACGGCTTTCGCGAGCTCTCCCCGACGCACCTGCGCCAGGGTTACCTCGACTTCGGCTACGAGCACGCCGGTCTCGCCGTGCACCTCTCCGGCTCGTTCGCGGACAATTACCTGGGCGCCGTCGGGCCGACCCCGGTGCAGTTGCTTGCCAGCAATCCGGCGGCCATCTTCACCTATCCGCAGTCGACACAGAACGAGGCGCAGCTGCTGCAGCTGACGGCGTCTGATCGCTTCAGCGACACGCTGCAGGCTAACCTCAACCTCTACCACCGACACTTCCTGCAGCACCTCGTCGATGGCAACACGACCGGCGTCGCCACCTGCGACAACAATGCGGCCTTCTTCTGCCTGCAGGGCGACAACGTCTATCCCGGCGACGTGCTGTACTCGCAGGCCGGCACGCCGGTTCCGACGAGCGTCCTGCCGCAGGGTGCCACGCCCGGTGAGATCGACCGCACCAACACCGACACCGACACCAACGGAGTGGGCCTGCAGTTCACGCTGACCGACGCGCTGTTCGGGCGGCCGAACTACCTCGTGGCCGGCGCCTCGCTCGACGGCAGCACCACACACTACGACGCGACCGGAGAGCTCGGCACTCTCATGCCGAGCCTCGAGGTCGTGGGCAGCGGCACGATCATCGATCAGGCGCAAAGTCCCACCGCTTCTCCGCCGATCGAGTCTCCGGTCACGGTGCGCTCGCGCACGCGCTATTTCGGTGTGTACGTGAGCGACACCTGGAGCCTCACGCCGCGGCTCGCCTGGACGGTTTCGGGTCGCTTCAACCAGGCACGCATCGACATCGACTACCTCAGCGGCGGCGCCCTGGACACCAGCAGCACGTACAACCAGTTCAATCCCGGCACCGGGATCACCTACAGGCTTTCCGACCGGATCACCGGCTACGTCGGCTACGCGCAGGCGAACCGCGCGCCCACTGCCGGGGAACTGAGCTGCGCGGACCCGAGCGCGCCGTGCATCCTCGACGCCTTCCTGGTCTCGGACCCGCCGCTGCGGCAGGTCATCGCGCGCACGCTCGAATTCGGACTGCGCGGCACCCTGCCGCTCGAACGGCCGGCGGGGAGCGTGCGCTGGAGCGTGAGCGCCTTCCGTACTGACAATCACAACGACATCATGCTGCTGCCGACCGAGATCAATGGCTTCGGCTATTTCTCCAATATCGGTACCACGCGCCGCCAGGGCCTGGAAGCGGGCGTGTCGCTCACGCTCTCCCGCTGGCAGATCGACCTGAACTACGCGCTCGTGCAGGCGACGTTTCGCGAGACCCTGACTCTCTCGTCCAACAGCCCCGCGGCCGACGAGAACGGTGACATCGAGGTTCATCCCGACGACCGTCTGCCACTCATTCCCGAGCACCGCATCACCGCCTCGGTGAGCTACGCACCGACGCCGCGCTGGCTGATCGGGGCCGACGCCCGCTACAGCAGCAGCCAGTATCTCGCGGGCGACGATTCCAACCAGGAGGCGCCGCTGCCCGGGTTCACGGTGGTCGATGCGCACGCCAGCTTCCGGCTGGGCCACGCCCTGCAGCTGTTCGTCGGCGTCGACAACCTGTTCGACAAGACCTATTACACCTACGGGGCGTTCACCGGGCTCGACGGGCTGCCCCCGAACTTCAACCTCACCGATCCGCGCACCTACAGTCCCAACCCGCCGCGCACCTACTTCGGCGGCTTCCGCCTGACGCTGTGACGTGCGCGCCCTGCCGGGTGCGATAATGTTCCGCCCGCGCCGTGCGGGCCTGCGAACACTCAGCGCGAACATGCACCTGCACACGCGCCTGCTGCTCGGCATCGCGATCGTCACGCTGCTCGCGCTTGGCGTGAGCCTGCTCGTGCCGCTGAGCTCGGCACGCGAGGAGGTGTCGCGCGAGACCCAGGCCTCGCTGCAGCTGGCGCGCCTGCTCACCGAGGTGCAGGGCGACGTGGCCGCGGCGCCCGACGCGGCCGCGGCACTCGCCGCCGCGGCACAGCGCGTGCGTGCCTCCGAGCCGCTGCGGCACGTGGGCGTCGCCCTGCTCGACAGCGCGGGCGGGCCGCTCGCCGCAAGTCCCACCGACCCGCGCGGCAGCCTTCTCGGACACCTGCTCGAGCCCACCACCGCGGCCCCGACGCTCGAGTACCCCCTCGCCTATCGCGGCGCGCCGCTCGCGCGGCTGCGCATCTCGAGCAATCCGGCCTCCGAGACGGCCGAGATCGAGCAGCGCGGCGCGGCGGACCTGGCGCTCCTCGCGGCGACCATCCTCGCGGTCGCGGCCAGCATCTACTTCATCGTGCGCAGCGGCCTGCGGCCAGTGGCGCAGATCCAGGCGGCGCTGAGTCGTCTGCAGGACGGAGACCTCGAGACACGGCTGCCGCGGTTTCGCCTCAAGGACCTCGACGACATCTCGGCGCGCTTCAATCACTGCGCCGCCGCCCTGCAGGAGGCGGCCGGGGAGCGCCGCGAACTCACGCGGCGGCTCATCGAGGTTGAGGAGGACGAGCGGCGACGCCTCGCGCGCGAACTGCACGACGAGCTCGGCCAGAGTCTCACCGCGATCAAGGTCGGCGCGGCCTACATCGCGCGCGAGGCCCGCGACGTGCCCCAGGTGCTGGCGTGCGCGCGCGAGCTCGAACAACTCTCGGGCGCGATCATGGAGCTGATACGCGGGATGCTCGCGCGGCTGCGGCCCTACGGACTGGAGACCCTCGGCCTGCGCGCGGCGCTAGAGGAGCTGGCGAGCGGCTGGCAGAGCCGTCTCGCGGAGTCCTTCCGCTGCGAGTACGAGTTCGACGGTCCGGTGGACGCCCTGCCGAGCGACGTCACCGTCACCGTGTACCGCCTGGTGCAGGAGTGTCTGACGAACCTCGTACGCCACTCGCGCGCGCGCGCCGTCGCGGTGCGGGTCGGCGCCGATCGCGGCGAGCGGCCCGCTGTGCGGGTCGAAGTGCGCGAGCTGGACGCGCCACCCGGTCCGACCGAGCCCTGGTCGTGGGGAACCGGGCTTCTTGGCATGCGTGAGCGCGTCGCGGCGCACGGCGGTGACTTCACCATCGAGCCCGGCCGGCACGGGATGTTACTGCGCGCCTGGCTGCCACTGCCGGCGCCGGCCACGGAGAGCGCGCCTGCCTGAGGCCACGGGCATCCGCATCCTGCTCGTGGACGACCACGCGGTCGTGCGCGCCGGTTACCGGCGTTTCCTCGAGCAGGAGCCCGGCTGCGCGGTGAGCGACGAGGCCTCGAGCGGCGAGGAGGCCTACGTACTCCTGCAGAAGCGGCTGCCCGACCTCATGATCCTCGACCTGAGCATGCCGGGCCAGGGGGGGCTTGCGACCCTGCGCCGCATCAAGCAGCGCTGGCCGCTCCTTCCGGTGCTGGTATTCAGCATGCACGACGGGCTGCCCTTCGCGATCCAGGCACTGCGCTCCGGCGCGAACGGCTACGTGACCAAGAGCAGCGACCCGGCGGTGCTCGTGAAGTCGGTGCGCGAGGTCATGGCCGGCCGGCTCGCGCTCAGCCCCGACCTCGCCGCGCGCCTCGCGCGCGCCGGCAGCGCACGCGAGCAGCCGACCCTCGGCCTCTCGGTGCGAGAGTTCGACATCTTCCGCCTGCTCGCCGCGGGGCGCAGTCACGAAGAGATCGCCGCGGCGCTCAACGTGAGTGCCAAGACCGTCGCCAACAACCACTCGCTCATCCGTCAGAAGCTCGGCATCAGCAGCGACATCGAGCTGCTGCGCCTCGCCGAAGCGAGTGGCGTCGCGGACCCCGCGCCCCCGAGCCGGGGCTAGTCGCCCGGACGGCTGGGTATCAGCAGGCCGCGAGCGACCGCCGGCCGCGCGAGAAAGGCCTCGAGCACGCGCTGCACGTGGGCGAACTCGCCGAATCCGACGAGATCGCCCGCGCCGTAGTAACCGATCAGGTTGCGTACCCAGGGAAACACGGCGATATCGGCGACCGTGTACTCCTCGCCCATGAGCCACGCTCGTCCTGCGAGACGCCCCTCGAGCACCGCGAGCAGGCGCCGTGTCTCGGCCACGTAGCGGTCGCGCGGCCGCTTGTCCTCGTACTCGCGGCCGGCAAACTTGTGGAAGAACCCCACCTGGCCGAACATCGGCCCGATGCCTCCCATCTGAAACATGAGCCACTGCAGCGTCTCGTAGCGCCGCGCGCCGTCCCGCGGCAGCAGCTGCCCGGTCTTGTCCGCGAGGTAGATGAGGATCGCGCCCGACTCAAAGAGCGGCAGCGGCTGGCCGCCGGGACCGTCCGGATCGATGATGGCGGGAATCTTCCCGTAGGGATTCAGCGAGCGAAACTCGGGCGACGCCTGATCGTGGGTCGCGAAGTTGACCAGGTGCGCCTCGTAGGGGAGCCCGGTCTCCTCCAGCATGATCGAGACCTTCACACCGTTCGGCGTATTGAGCGAGTACAGCTGCAGCCGCCGCGGATGCCGCGCCGGCCACTTCCGGGTGATGGCAAAGCTCGACAAGTCACTCATGACCTTTCCCTGTATGAGTGTCGGTGAAGCGTCCTAGCTTACACGCCGATCCGCGCCCCGACTCACGGTCTCACCGCCGCAGCGCTTTACTGCGCGGGCAGGTTCTTCACCAGGAAGGCATAGATGTCGGCGTTCTGCGTGATCGCCTGGCTGATGGTCTCGCCGCCGCCGTGGCCGGAGGCCACGTCGACGGCGAGCAGCACCGGGGCGGGACCGCCCTGGGCCGCCTGCAGCGCCGCCGCGAACTTGAACGAGTGCATGGGCATCACACGCGTGTCGTGGTCCCCGGTCACCACGAGCGTCGCCGGGTAGCGCACGCCCGCGCGCACGTTGTGCACCGGGGAGTAGGCGTACAGCGCGCTGAACTGCTGCGGGTCCTGCGGCGAGCCGTAGTCACCCTGCCAGCCCGCACCCTGCCCGAAGCGGTTGAAGCGCAGCATGTCGAGCACGCCAACCTGGGCGATCGCGGCCCCGAACAGGTCGGGTCGCTCGGTGAGGCAGGCCCCGACCAGAAGTCCGCCGTTCGAGCGGCCGTGGATGGCGAGCTTGGCTACCGAGGTGTAGTGCCCGGCGATGAGCCACTCGGCGGCGGCGATGAAGTCATCGAAAACCACCTGCTTGTGGGTGAGCGTGCCTGCGCGGTGCCAGGCCTCGCCATACTCACCGCCGCCG
Organism: Steroidobacteraceae bacterium; assembly: GCA_036270915.1. Classification (GTDB taxonomy): domain Bacteria; phylum Pseudomonadota; class Gammaproteobacteria; order Steroidobacterales; family Steroidobacteraceae; genus 13-2-20CM-66-19. The sequence continues at coordinate 13,903 of DATBBQ010000047.1, read as the reverse complement.
CGGATGTTCGCCATCGCGAAGACCCCGTCCATCTCCAGCCAGGCGACGCGCCCGGGGTTGAAGGTCGGCATGCTCGCGATGCCGAACCCGCCATAGCCGTAGAGCAGCAGGCGGTGATCGCCGCGTGGGTTGAGGCCCTTGCGGTACGCGAGGAGCATCGGGATGCGTGTCCCGTCCTTGCCGCGGTAGAACACCTGGCGCTGCTCGAAGGCCCCCGGGTCGAACGCGACGTGCGGGCGGTGCACGACCGTGCTGCGACCGCTGCCGAAGTCGTAGCGGTAGACGGCCGAGGGCGTCACGAGGTTGGTGAAGGAGTAGAACGTCTCGCGATCACCGGCGTGTCCTTCAAAGCCCGCGGCGCTCCCCAGGCCCGGGAGCCGGATCTCCTGGCGCAGCGTCCCCTCCAGGCTGTAGCTGCGCACCCGGCTGCGCGCGTCGTGCAGGGAGCGCACGATGAGCTGGTGATCGACCACCGTGACGCTCGGGGTCGTGAAATCGATCGCGTCGGCACCCTGGGCGATGACCTCGTGCCAGTGCGAGCGCTCGGGCTGCGTCGGGTCGATGGCGATCACGCGGCCATTGGGCGCCTCGAGCGAGGTGAGGAAATACAGCAGCCCCTTGTCGCTGCCGACGTAGCGGAATGCGGCCGTAAAGCCCTGCGCAACGGGCACCGGCCTGGACTCCGGTGCGGTGAGATCGATGAGGTAGAGATCCTCCACTCCCTTGTCCCCGACCTCACCCTCGCCCGAGAGCACGACGAGCCAGCGCCCGTCCTCGCTGAGGAAGGGCTGGTACTGCCAGTCCGGGTGTGCCGACTCGCCCATGACGCGGCGATCGCTCGCGCCATCGCTCCCCAGGACGTGGTAGTAGACCGCGTCGCCGGCGTCCTCGCTGCTGAGCTCCTTGCCGGGCGCCGGCGCCGGGAAGGCGCTGTAGTAGAGCCCGCGGCCGTCGGGCGTGAACACGGGCTGGTAGTACTTGCCGTGACGCAGGACGTCCGGCAGGTCCTTGCCGGTGGCGAGATCGCGGATGTGCCAGTCGGTCCAGTCCGAGCCGGCCGCCGACACCCCGTACGCCAGGAGCCCGCCCGTGCGGCTCGCGACGTAACCCACCACGACCGGGTGCCCCGCCTGGGGCAGCGCGTTCGGGTCGAGCGCAGCGCTCGCCTCGCCCCCGAGCTCGTGCGCCATCATGAGCACGCTCTGCTCCTCGTGGCCGCTGTTACTCGTGTAGAAGTAGCGGCCGTCCTCGCTGAAGGGGATGCCGGTGCGGTCGAAGTCATAGAGCCGGCCGAGCCGCTCGCGGATCGCCTCGCGCTCGGGGATCGCCGCGAGGTAGGTCTCGGTGAGGTTGGCCTGCGCCTGCACCCAGGCGCGCGTCGCCGGCGCATCGAGGTCTTCCAGCCAGCGGTACGGGTCGGCGACGCGCGTGCCGTGGTAGTCGTCGGCCACCTCGCCGCGCGGTGCCGGCGGGTAGGTGAGCGTGCCGGCCCCCAGAGCGAGGCCCGCGACGGCGAGAAGTCCGAGCGTTGCCAAGACGGCCGTTCTGCCCTGCGACATACGCGTATGGTCCTCCGAAAGAGCGTCGTTGCGTGCGGACCTAGGGCACCGCGTACACGGTGCGCCCGCCCACCACGGTGCGCAGCACGCGCGTGTTGTAGATCTCGAGCGGCGTGGCGCGCAGCAGATCATGATCAAGCACGACGAAATCCGCCAGCCGTCCGTTCTCGAGCGTGCCCTTGTCCTTCTCCATCTTCTCGGCGAACGCCGAGCCCTGCGTGTACGCGTACAGCGCCTGTGCGATGCTCAGGCGCTCCTCGGGGAAGTAGGCGGGCGTGGTCGGCATCACCGGGTCCGGCTCCGGGAGCCGTGTGATCGCCGCATACAGACCGCGCACGGGCGGTACGGTCTCGACCGGATAGTCGGTGCCGAAGGCGAGCGGGATGCCGTTCGCGAGCATGCTTTGCCAGGCGTAGGAGTAGCGCGCGCGCTCGGGCCCCAGGCGCTGCAGGGCCCAGCGCATGTCGTTCAGCAGGTGGCTCGGCTGCATCGAAGCGATGACCTGCAGGGACGCCTGGCGCCTGAGGTCCGCGGGGGCTATCACCTGGTCGTGCTCGATGCGAAAGCGTGCCGCCGCACCCTGACCGGGCGGCAGGGCCGCCTCGGCCGCGGCAAACGCGCCGAGCGCCATGGCGACGCCGCGGTCGCCGATCGCGTGAAAGCCGATCTGAAAGCCCGCGCGCGCGCGCGCGACGGTGAGCTCGTTCAGCGGCCCCTGCTCGTAGCGCGGGATGCCGCGATTCTTCGGGTCATCACTGTAGGGGGCCTCGAGAGCCGCGGTGCGCGAGCCGAGCGAGCCGTCCATGAAGCCCTTGAGCATGCCGGTGTGCAGCAGCGGATCATCGGCGGAGTGCGCGGCGCGCTCGCGCTCGAGGACCTCGAGCGGCTCGTTGAAGGTCAGCCATTCGCTGACGCGTACCGGGAGCTTGCCTTCGCGTTCGAGCTGCTCGAAGACCAGGAAGTCATCCCAGCGGGAGTAGTCCTGCACGGAGGTGAGGCCGTTGCGCGCCGCGTCGGCGAGCGCGATCTCCAGGCCGCGGCGGCGCTGCTGCGGGGCCGGTGGCGGGATGCGCGCGGCGAACTGCACCCACGCGGTCTCGCGCAGGATGCCGGTCGGTTCACCCTGCGGGTCGCGGTCGATTTGGCCGCCGCCCGGGTCGCGGGTGGCGCGAGTGATCCCCTGGGCCTTGAGCGCCGCGCTGTTGGCGACGGCGATGTGCCCGTCGGTGCGGTCGAAGACCGCCGGATGGCCCGCCGTGACCGCGTCCAGGTCCGCGCGCGAGGGCAGCTGCGGGGACGGCCAGAGAGTGTGGTCCCAGCCGCCGCCGCGCAGCCACGCCCCGGGGCTCGCGCGGCGCGCCGAGTCCGCGACGCGCGCCTTGAGCTCGGCGAGTGAGCGCACCCCGCGCAGGTCGGTCTCGAGCGCCGTGATGCCCGCGTCCCCGAGGTGCAGGTGCGCATCGTTGAAGCCCGGCATCGCGAACGCCCCATGCAGGTCGGTCACCTGCGTGTGCGGCCCGCGCAGGGCCGCCATCTGCGCCACCGAGCCGGCCGCCTCCACGCGCCCGGCGCGCACCGCGAGTGCCGCGACACGCGTGGGCTGCGCCGCGGTCAGTGCCTCGCCGGTGAGGATGTCGCCATTCAGGTAGATGGCGTCGGCGAACTGCCGCTCGGCGGCGGCGGCGCTGCCGGCGAGCAGGCAGCTCAGCAACAGGAGGCGCATCGGCGGTCCTCGGGCATTGCGGGGCGCCGATTATGCCCAAAGCGCCCCGCCGGCGCGGGTTAGAATCCCCGCGTGCCCCAACACATCGGCATCGTCGGCTGTTCGGCTGAAGGGGCGGCGCTGTGCTACCGCACGGTCTGCCTCGAGGGCGCGCGCTGGTTCGGCCCGGACGCGCATCCCGAGGTGACCCTGCACACGCATTCCCTCGCGCGCTATCTGCGCCACATCGAGCGCGACGACTGGGCGGGCGTCGGCGCACTGATGCTCGACTCCGCCAGTCACCTGGCCGCCGCCGGCGCACAGTTGCTCATCTGCCCGGACAACACCATCCACCGCGCCCTGCCGGACATCCTCGCCCGCAGCCCCCTGCCGTGGCTGCACATCGCCGAGGTGGTGGCCGGGGAGGCCGAGGCGCGGGGCTTCAGCCGCCTGGGCATCACCGGCACCCGCTGGCTCACCGACTCGGAGGTCTACCCGGCGGCGCTCGGCGCGCGCGCGCTCGCCTACGAGCGCCCGACGCCGGCCGAGCGCGAGGAGATCAACCGCATCATCTTCGAGGAACTGGTGCGCGGGGTGCACAAGCCCGAGGCCGTGCGCTACCTGCAGGAGGTGTTCGCGAACCTCGCGCGCCGCGGCTGCGACGCCGTGGTGCTCGGCTGCACCGAGCTTCCGCTGCTCATGAACGACGGCAACTCGCCGCTCCCGACCCTCGACTCGACACGTCTGCTCGCGCGTGCGGCGCTCGCGCGCGCCGCCGCACTTGACTGATCATTCAACTCTGCCTAGTGTTCACTTGAATGAGCATTCAAGTGAACACTCCCCCGGCCGACACGCGTACCCGCCTGGTGACCACGGCCATGCGGCTGTTCTGGGAGAAGGGCTACGGCTCGACCAGCATCGCGGACGTACTGCAGGCGGCCCGGGTGAACAGCGGCAGCCTCTACCACTTCTTCCCCGGCAAGCAGGACCTGCTGCTCGCGGTGCTCGACCTGTACCGCGACGGCATCCGTACCATGCTGCTCGAGCCCGCCTGGCGCGGCGTCGAGGAGCCCATCGAGCGGGTGTTCGCGCTGCTCGCGCGCTACCGCGCCGCGCTTAAGGACACGGACTGCTTCTACGGCTGCCCGATCGGCAGCCTCGCGCTGGAGCTGCACGAGCCGGACCTAGCGGTGCGCGAGCGCCTGGCCGCGAACTTCAGCGCCTGGACCGACGCCATCGAGGAGTGCCTCGCCGCGGGCGCCGCCCGGCTGCCCCGGGACCTGAACCTGCGTGAGCTCGCCTCGCTCGTCCTCACGGTGATGGAGGGCGCGGTCATGCAGGCGCGCACCTACCGCAGCCTCGCGAGCTTCGACGCCGCCGTGCGCCAGCTGCGCGAGTACTTCGAGTATCTGCAGGCGCGCGCCGCCGCCGCAGGCGGGCGCACGTCCCCGCCCCCCAAGACACGTAGGAGCAAGCGATGAACAACAAGATAACCGTCACCCTCATGGGACTCATGACCCTCGCCGCGCCCGCCGCACGCGCCGCGCCCGAGCCGTCCGCGCCCTACGAGCCCCTCGCCTTCCTCGTCGGGCACTGCTGGAAGGGCAGCTTCCCCGGCGGGGCCGCGACCGACGAGCACTGCTTCAGCTGGATCTACGGGGGCAAGTTCGTGCGTGACGAGCACGTCGTGCACCGCGAAGGACACCCGGACGAGTTCGGCGAATCGATCTACGTGTGGGACGGTACCGCGCGCGAGCTGCAGTACCTGTACATCGAGAGCGCCGGCGGCTTCAGCCGCGGCACGGTCGCGCTCGAGGGCGCTACGCTCGTCTTTCCTGCGACGCGCTACGTCGAGAAGGGCGTCGAGCAGACCTACCGCAGCCGCTGGCAGCACGCCGCCCCGGGCGAGTACGACGTGATCACCGAGTTTCAGGTCAAGGGCGCCTGGGTGCCGGGCTTCTCGCTGCACATGCAGCAGGTGTCCGCGGCGCGCGGCTGAGCGCCCTTCACGCCACCGGGTCGGTCGCGCCGCGCGTGCGTCGGCGCACCGGCAGGGTGACGCGCCCTTCGGCCGGGCGGCGCCACACCGGGCGGCGCACGAGCGTGCTCTTGCCGAACAACGACTCGATCAGGTCGACGGCCAGCGCCGCGGTGCGGTTGTGCACGTCGAACGCCGGGTTCAGCTCCACCACGTCGAGCGAGGCGAGGCGGTGGGTATCGGCGATCATCTCCATGCACAGCTGCGCCTCGCGGTAGGTCGGGCCGCCGTGCACGCGCGTGCCGACCCCGGGAGCGATCTCCGGGTCCAGGAAGTCGACGTCGAAGCTCACGTGCAGGTGCGTGTCGGCGTCGATGCCGGCGAGCGCCTGCTCCATGGTCCCGCGCATGCCCATCTCGTCCACGTAGCGCATGTCGAACACGTCGAGCCCCTGCTCGTGCACGAAGCGCTTCTCGCCCGCATCGACGCTGCGCACGCCGATCTGGCGCACATCCGCCGGCGCGATCGCGGGCGAGGTACCGCCGAGCCCCGTGAGCTCGGGCGGGCCGAAGCCGCACAGGCACGCGACCGGCATGCCGTGCACGTTGCCGCTCGGTGAGAGCGCGCTGGTGTTGAAGTCGGCATGGGCGTCGAGCCACAGGACGCGCAGATTCTTCCCCGTCGCGCGGCAGTGCCGGGCGACGGCGCTGATCGAGCCGATGCTCAGGCAGTGATCACCGCCGAGCAGGATCGGCAGCCGGCCGGCGACGAGCTCGGCGCGCACCGCGTGGTGGACGAGCTCGTTCCAGCGCGTGACCTCAGCGAGGTGCCGGTAGCCGTCGTGCGCGGGCAGCCAGGGATTGCCCGGGCCGGCGAGGTTGCCGAGGTCGTGGACCTCGAGGTCGCGTGCGGCGAGCGCGGCGGCGAGGCCCGCGACGCGCAGCGCCTCCGGGCCCATCGAGGCGCCGCGGTCCGCCGCGCCGACGTCGGTGGGTGCGCCGATGAGCGCGGCCGCGCGCGGCGTGCTCACGCCACCACCGCGCGCGCCGCGAGAGGCTGCGGAGCGAGGAGCGCGAAGAGATCCTTCGGATCATCGAGGTCCGGCACCAGGTCGACCTGCCTGCGCGCGCCGCGCTCCTCCTGGTGCAGGCGCATCAGGTAGCGCAGCGCCGAGAAGTCCTCGAGCGCGAAGCCGACCGAGTCGAATACCGTGACGTCGCCCGCGCCGACCCGGCCGGGCACGCGGCCGCCGAGCACGCGCGCGAGCTCGGTCACCGGGAAGTCAGCGGGCATCTGCTGGATCTCGCCCTCGATGCGCGACTGCGGCTCGAACTCGACGAACACGCGCGCGTCGGGTCGCGCGAGGATCGCGCGGTCGAGCTCGGTCTTGCCCGGGCAATCCCCGCCGACGGCGTTCACGTGCACGCCGGGGACGATCATCTGCGGGGTGAGGATGGTCGCGTTGCACTTGTCGGCCGTCACCGTGGTGATGATGTCGGCGCCTGCGACCGCGGTGGCGGTCGAGGGACAGCGCACGACCCGAAGCGCCGGCAGGCGCAGCCGGGCGAGGTTGCGCTCGAGTTTGTCGGTAGCGCGCGCGTCGGTGTCGAACAGGCGCACCTCGCGGATGCCCAGCTGATGGTGAAAGGCGATGACCTGGAATTCGCTCTGCGCCCCGTTGCCGATCAGGGCGAGGACACGGCTGTCGCGCCGTGCCAGGTGCTGCGCGGCGAGCGCGGAGGTCGCGGCGGTGCGCAGCGCCGTGGTCAGCGTCAGCTCCGAGAGCAGCAGCGGATAGCCGGTCGCGACATCCGCGAGCACCCCGAAGGCCGTCACCGTGAGCAGCCCCACGGCGGTGTTCTTCGGATGCCCGTTCACGTACTTGAAGGAATAGAGCCGGCCGTCGCAGGCGGGCATCAGCTCGATCACCCCGAGCGGGGAGTGGGTCGCGTGCCGGGGCGACTTCTCGAACTCTTCCCAGCGGCAGAAGTCGCACGCGATCTCGCGCGAGAGCTCCTCCATGAAGCGCGCGGCGCCGCGCCGCGCGACGAGTTCCTGGACGCGCTCGATCCCGATGAAATCGACCATGACGAACCCTCCTGCAGGGCCGGGGACGCTCGGACGAGCCCCTCCGGCACAGCCATGGTCATAGGCGGCAGAACCAAAATAAAGACAGGAAGATGCTCAAATGTTGCACTTAATCTGGCAGAGTGACAGAGTACTCTGGCGTTTTGACAGCCCCAGGGCCAGCGAGGGTGACTTAAGTGGACGACACGGACCGGCGGCTGATCGGGCTCCTGCGCAGCGACGGGCGTGCCTCGGTCGCCTCCCTCGCCAAGTCGCTCGGGGTCTCGCGCGGCACGGTGCAGAACCGCATGGCGCGGCTCGCCTCCGACGGCACGATCGTCGGCTACACCGTGCGGCTCAAGCCCGACGTCGAGGAGCAGCGCATGCGCGCCTTCATGACGGTCGCGGTGGAGGGCAACCAGGTCGACGCGGTCATCAAGGCACTGCGCGGAGAGCCGGCGGTGAGCGCGCTCTACAGCACCAACGGGCGCTGGGACGTGGTCGCCGAGCTGCGCGCCGAGAGCCTCGAGGGCTTCGACCGCATACTCGCGCGCATCCGCCTCATCGAGGGCATCTCGCAAACCGAGACGAGCCTGCTGCTCTCGACGTTCAAGTTCTGAAGAGGCGCCTTCAGAACCAGCCGTCGTTCGCTCCCTCCCACACGTCGATCTTGGGCAGGCCGCGGTCGGCGCTGAAGGTACCGAAGTGCCCGGCGTAGAACGCGAGCGGCGCGCCCGGTTCGCGCGAGAGCGAGAGCACCTCCCCGACCACGATCAGGTGATCACCGCCGGGGTGCACGGCGTGCACGCGGCAGTCGAAGCGGCACAGTGCCCCCTCGAGGTGCGGCGGCTCGTGCTGCGCACGCGGCGGCGGTTCGTCGGCGAATTTGTCGGCGATGCGCCGCGCGAAGTGCAGCGCGAGATCGCGCTGCTCGTGTGCCAGCACGTGCACCGCAAAGGTGGCCCCGGGGGCGAAGGCCGGCGCGCCGCTGCTGCCGCTCGCGAGGCACCACAGCAGCAGCGGCGGCTCGAGCGACACCGAGCTGAAGGAGTTGGCGGTGACCCCGACCGGCTCACCGTCGGGACGCACCGCCGTCACCACGGTGACTCCGGTGGCGAACTCACCGAACGCATCGCGCAGCTGCCGCTGGCTGAATGAGTGCTCCAAGTACGTTCCGCCCTCCCCTCGTCCGGGCCGCCGCGGGCCGTCAGATCGCGGCCCGTTCCCCCTGACGGATCATGCACTCCCGGGTGGGGCGGCGTCTCCCCCCGCGCGGGCGCCTCTGTCGGGCCGCGCGCTACGCGCGGCGCGCGCCCGCACGCCGGCGCACGCCGAGAGCGACGAGGCCCGCGAGCAGCGTCAGGCACTCGAGCGCACCGCCCCCGCCCCCGCCGCCGCCCACGGGCGCGGTGATGGTGAGGGTCGAGGACGCGCTGACGTTGGGATCGGCGACCGAGACCGCCGTGACGGTGACCGTCGCGCCGTTGTCCGGCAGCTGCGCCGGCGGCGTGTAGACCCCGCCGCTCGAGACGGTGCCGAGGTTCGCGTTGCCCCCGGGGATGCCCTCGACCTCCCAGGTGACCGAGGCGTCGTCGGTGTTGACGACAGAGGCCGTGAGCGTCTGCGTGCCGCTGCCCGCCTGAACGCTCGCGCTCGCCGGGCACACGGCGAGCTCGACCGCCGGTGGCGTGAACGAGCAGCTCACGTCGCCTGCGCTCGGGGGCGCGTCGCTCGTGATCGCGTCGGGCGTGACGACCACATCGGCGGTGTCGCTGCGCCCGGCGTCGTCGGTGACCGTCAGCCGCACGCCCGAGATCCCGCACGCGGGCATGACGAGCGAGGCGGTCGCGCCGTTGGCGTTCTGCAGCGCGAGTGCCGCCCCGGCGCTGTTGCTCCAGCTGAAGGCGGTGAGGCTGTGCCCGGGGATGGCGGCGCTGCCGGTGCCCTGCAGCTGCACGGTCTGGCCGCTCGCGGCCGAGGCCGGCAGCGTGATGGCCGCGATCGGGCGCAGCGCCGCGGCGAGCGCGCCGGCGGCGTTCGCCATCCCGGCGCCGCAGGTCTGACCGTCGCCGGTGCAGACGCATTCGCTCCCCTGGATGTCAGTCGCCGAGCTCGGCACGTGGCACATGGGCGGCTGCGGGGACTCCCCGACGGAGGTCTGCGGATAAGGCAGCGCTCCCTCCTTCAGACGCGCGGCGAGCTGACAGGCGTTGAGCTTGGCGTTGCTGCTCGCCATCAGCGCGGCGATGCCGGCCACCAGGGGCGCCGAGAAGCTCGTGCCGAGATTGTAGGTGCGGTACTGCCCGGCGGTGATCTGGCAGTTGGCCGTGCTGCCGGTCGAGGAGTCGCAGTAGTACTCGCCGGTGTAGTCGCTGGCATCCGGGACCTGCGCGCCGAGGTTCGTGGTGCTCGTCAGGGTGTAGATGCACGGCTGACCGGGGCCGGTGTTGACGCAGTTGCCGGCCGGGGCGCCGAGCGCGATCTGCGGCCCCAGGCTGCTGTAGCCGACCTTGGTCCCCGCGTGGCGCAGCCCGGCCACCGCCACGACGCCGACGCAGTTGGCCGGCGCATCGACCGGGCCACCCTCGTTGCCCGCCGAGGCGACCACCAGCACGCCCAGGGCGCTGACCTGGTTGACCGCGTCCTGCAAGGACGCGGTACAAGCGCCCGCGCCGCCGAGGCTGAGGTTGATGATCTTCGCCGGCGTCGGGTTGCCGGCGGCCCCGCTAACCGGGATGCCGGCCGCCCACAGCATCGCCTTGATGATGTCCGAGTCGAAACCGCCGCACTTGCCGAGTGCGCGCAGCGGCAGGATCTGCGCGCCCCAGGTGATCCCGGCGATGCCGACGCCGTTGTTGCTGAGGGCGCCGAGGATGCCCGCGACGCGCGTGCCGTGCCAGCTGCTCACTGCCGCCTCCGAGCCGCTGCACTCGCTCTGGCTCAGGTCCGCACTCGTCACCCAGTCGCCCGGGTCGGAGGCGTCCGGACCGGGGCAGGTGCTGTTGTTGGCGATCAAGGCGTCGGAGATGAAGCAGTAACCGGGCAGGAGGCGCCCGCCGCTCGCGGCCGCGCGCAGGTCCGGGTGCTCGAAGCGCACGCCGGTGTCGACGTCGGCGATGACGAGGGCGGCGCTGCCGGTCGTCGTGCTCCAGGCCGACTGCGCGTCGATGGCGCTCGGGGTGGTGGCGGAGCTCGGCATGAGGAACCACTGTTGCGCGTACAGCGGGTCACTCGGTACCACCCCGTGCGCGTAGCGTCGCTGATCGAGCTCGGCGTACTCGACCTGGGGATCGGCGCGCAGCCGCGCGAGCGTCTCTTCGAGCGCGGCTCCCGGGGCGAGGCGTACACGCAGCGCGTGAATCTGCGCCGTGATCGCGCGCGTGCCCTCGAGGGTGAACTCGGCGCGCGTGGCGAGCGTGGCGAGGCGCGCGCTCGCCGCCACGCCCGCGGGGGAGGCGCGCAGGCGCACGACGAGCCGCTCGGGCGCGCCGGAGGGGGCGCTGAGCGCACGCGGATGATGCGCGACCGGGTTGCGCTCGAGGGCGAGCGCGGCGAACGCCGCGCCGGCGGCGAGCGCGCACAACAGCACACGGATCAAGCCACGCAAAGGACCCCCTGACAGCTGGCAAGTAGGACGCGGCGAGCATGGAACGGCCGCACGCGGCGGGCAAGAACGACTTGACAATACCCGGAACTGGCGCACGCGCGCGGCGACACGATGGCAGCCCCGCGACGTTCCCCGCCGGCCGCTACGGGAAATACAGCCGGTTCAGCGTCTCCGCCACGCACACCGGCTTCTCGTTCCCCTCCGCCTCGAGCGTGACGCGCGTCTTCACCTGCACGGCGCCGCCCCCGAGGTCCTGCGCGCTCACGATCTCGGCGCGCGCGCGCAGCCGCGCGCCCGCGCGCACCACCGCGGGAAAGCGCACGCGGTCGCAGCCGTAGTTGATGACGTGCCTCACGCCCTCGGCGCGCAGCAGCTGCGGCACGAACTGGCTGACGAGCGCGAGGGTGAGAAAGCCGTGGGCGATGGTCGCCCCGAACGGCCCGCTCGCGGCGCGCGCGCCGTCGACGTGGATCCACTGCTTATCGCCGGTTGCCTCGGCGAAGGCATCGATGCGCGGCTGCTCGATGCGCAGCCAGTCCGTCGGGCCGAAGCTGCGGCCGACGGCCGCCTGGTAGTCGGCCACCGAGCGCATGATCTTCGCGCTCACGGCGCCTGCGGCTGGCGCAGGAGCGCGAGCCAGTCGTGGTCGCGCGCGCCGTAGACGACGAAGTACGGATTGAGGTGCTGCGCGCTGGTGTTGTAGCGCAGCGGCGTGCCGTCGAGCGCGCACACCGTGGCCCCCGCAGCGGCCGCGACCGCGTGCGCGGCGGCGGTGTCCCAGCCGTTGGTGGGACCCAGGCGCGGGTAGACGTCCGCCGCCCCTTCCGCGACCAGACAGAACTTCAGCGAGCTGCCCACCGCGACGAGCTCGTGCGCCCCGAGGCGGTGGAGGAAGCCGTCGAGGGAGTCGCCGCGGTGTGAACGGCTGCCGACGACGCGCACCGCTCGGGCGCTGTGCCCGGCGACGTGGATGGCCCGCGGCGCCTCCCCGCCCGCATCGCGCCACGCGCCGCTCCCGGGCAGTCCCTGGTAGGTCGTGGCGCTCGCCGGTACATGCACCACGCCGAGCACCGGCGTGTCCGCCTCGATGAGCGCGATGTTGACCGTGAACTGACCGTTGCGCGCCAGGAACTCCTTGGTGCCGTCCAGCGGATCGACCAGCCAGTGGCGCGCCCAGCGCGCGCGCACCGCGAAGGGCACCTGCGCGGACTCCTCGGAGAGCAGCGGGATGTCGGGCGTGAGCGCCGCGAGTGCCTCGGCGATCGCGGCGTGCGCGCGCAGGTCGGCGCGCGTCAGGGGCGAGGCATCCTCCTTGAAGGTGGTCTCGCCGCTGGCCGCGGCGTATTCGGCGAGAATCTCCGCGCCCGCGCGCCGCGCGATCTCGCTCACCTGCGCCAGCAGGGCGCGCGAGGCGCCGCTCATGGCGGGCTCGTCATCTGCCGGGCCTCCAGGTGACGGATGATCCGCTCGGCCGCCTGCGCGGGGCTCATCGCCGTGGTGTCGATGCGGATCTCGGCCGCCTCGGGCGGCTCGTAGGGCGAGTCGATGCCGGTGAAGTTCTTCAGCTCCCCGCGCCGCGCCTTCTTGTACAGGCCCTTGACGTCGCGCCGCTCGGCCTCGGCCAGCGGGGTGTCGACGAACACCTCGAGGAACTCCCCCGGGGCGAACAGCTCGCGCGCCATGCGCCGCTCGGAGCGGAACGGGGAGATGAACGACACGAGCACGATGAGACCCGCATCCACCATCAGCCGCGAGACCTCCGCCACGCGGCGGATGTTCTCGACCCGGTCCTGCGCCGTGAATCCCAGGTCCTTGTTGAGCCCGTGGCGCACGTTGTCGCCGTCCAGCAGGTAGGTATGGCGTCCCTGGGCGGCGAGCTGCTTCTCGACCTGGTTGGCGATGGTCGACTTGCCCGCGCCCGAGAGCCCGGTGAGCCACAGCACGCAGGCGCGCTGGCCCTTCTGGCGCGCGCGCAGCTGCTTGTCGATGTCGAGCGCCTGCCAGTGCACGTTCTGCGAGCGGCGCAGCGCGAAGTTGATGAGCCCGGCGCCCACGGTGTTGTTGTTGAGGCGATCGATGAGGATGAAGCCGCCCATGGCGCGGTCGTGCGCGTAGCTCTCGAACGGGATGGCGCGATCGAGCTCGAGCTCGCATACGCCGATGTCGTTGAGCTCCAGGCGCTCCGCAGGCAGCTGCTCCAGGGTGTTGACGTTGATCTTGTGCTTGAGCGGGGAGACCGTCGCCGTGAGGGTACGCGTGCCCGCCTTCATGAGGTAGGCGCGCCCCTGCAGCATCGGTTCCTCGTGCATCCAGACGATGGTCGCCTCGAACTGGTCCGCGACCTCGGGCGCGCAGTCCGCGGCCGCGATGACGTCGCCGCGGCTCACGTCGACCTCGGCGTCGAGTGTCACCGTCACCGACTGCCCCGCCACGGCGCTCTCGAGGTCCCCGCCGGCCGTGACGATGCGGGCGATGCGTGCCTCGCGGCCCGAGGGCAGGACGCGCACCCGGTCCCCGGCGCGCACGTGGCCGCTGACGATCTGCCCGGCAAAGCCGCGGAACTCGGAGTTCGGACGGTTGACCCATTGCACCGGCAGGCGCAGCGCCCTGCCGCGCACCCCGTCCTCGACCGGCACGCTCTCGAGGTGCTCAAGGAGCGCGGGCCCGCCGTACCAGCCCATGCGCTCGCTGCGCGCGGTGACGTTGTCGCCGTGCACCGCGGACACCGGGATCGCCGTGACCGCCGAGAGGCCGATGCGTGCGGCGAACTCGGCGTACTCGGCGAGGATCTCCTCGAAGCGGCCGCGCTGGTAGCCGACGAGATCCATCTTGTTGACCGCGAGCACCACGCGCGTGATGCCCAGCAGGCGCACCAGGAAGCTGTGGCGGCGGGTCTGCGTCAGCACCCCCTTGCGCGCGTCGATGAGGATGACCGCGAGCTCGGCGGTGGAGGCCCCGGTCACCATGTTGCGCGTGTACTGCTCGTGGCC
>DATBBQ010000046.1:0-8443 GCA_036270915.1 Steroidobacteraceae bacterium | reverse complement strand
GAGGAAGCGCGGCGCGAGTCGTGCCTCGTCGGCGAGCGCGAACGCCGGGTCCTTCTTGAGCGCGTGCTTGCGCAGCCGCAGCGTGAGGTGGTGCGCGAGCAGTTCCTCGAAGGCGAGTCGGCGCTGCGCGGGGTGGGCCCCGCCGGCGAGTTCCGCGAGCGAGGCCGAGCGCGGCGGACGATGCAGGTAGTGCAGTGCCTCGGCGAGCGTCGGCAGCCCGCGCGGCAGCGCGGCCTCCTTCGGGATGAGCTCGGCGAGGCCCGAGTGCGCCAGCTCGCGCAGCGCCTCGCCGATCAGCGCGCGCAGCCGCCCCTGGGGCACGCCCTCGGTGAGGGGGTAGATCGGCGTCAGCGTCTCCTCGAGCGGCGCACTCTCGTGGCCGAGCCGCCGGTACTCGGGGTGCACGATCTCGAGGCCGAGGGGCCCGCGGCGCACCTCGCCGAAGCAGCGCAGGCGCGTGCCGCGGGCGAGGTTCGCCTGCTGGCTGGCCGAGAAATAGAAGAAGCGCAGCGTGAGCAGCCCCGAGCCGTCGGCGATGCGCGTCAGCAGCTGGCGCCGGCCGCGGTAGACGACCTCGGTCAGCTGCACCTCGCCCTCCACCGCGGCGCGCGTACCCTGCTGCAGCTCCCCGATACGCGTCACGCGGGTGCGGTCCTCGTAGCGCAGCGGCAGCACGAAGAGCAGGTCGGTGATGCGCGCGACGTTGAGGCGCGCGAGGCGCGCGGCGAGCGCGGCACCCACGCCGCGCAGCGCCGTGACCGGGCGCTCCCCGCTGCGCGCGGCCGCGGCGGTGCTGTCGCGCTCCCTCAGGGCAGATGCAGGACGCACTCGATCTCGACCTGCGCGCCGCGCGGCAGCTGCGCGACGCCGATCGTGACGCGCGCCGGGTAGGGCTGGCTGCAGTACTGCGTCATCACTTCGTTCACCTTGGCGAAGTGCGCGAGGTCGGTGAGGTAGATGGTTACCTTGACCGCATCGGCGAGCGAGCCGCCGGCGGCCGCCGCGACCGCCTTGAGATTCTCGAACACGCGGCGCGCCTGGGCGTCGAGGTCGCCGCCGACGAGCTGCATGGTCGCGGGGTCGAGCGGGATCTGCCCCGAGAGGTACACGGTATTGCCGACGCGTACCGCCTGCGAATACGGGCCGATCGCGGCCGGGGCCTTCTCGCTGTGGATGATCTCGCGGCTCATCGCGTGCTCCTGCTTCATGTCTGTCGGGGACCTCAGCCGCTGCGCTCCGGATCGCCGTCGTTCTCCGGGACCCGGTCGCCGCGGGAGTGTGCGGCTATGGTACGCGAGACGCGCGCCACGTCGGGCATGCGGCGGATGACGCGTACCAGGCGCGCCAGGTGGCGCCGGTCGCGCACGCGCAGCTCGAAGGTGAGCACGGCGGTGTCGCTGTCCTGCTCGTCGATCGAGACGTGGTCGATGTTGGTCTCGGTGCTCGCGATCGCGGCGGCCACCTTGGCGAGCACGCCGGTGCGGTTCGCCACGTACACGCGCAGCTCCGAGGAGAACAGCCGATCGGGGGCGGTCTGCCAGCTGACCGGCAGCCAGTTCTCCGGGTGCTTGCGGTAATCCTCGACGTTGACGCAGTTCTCGCGGTGGATGACCACCCCGCGCCCGGCCGAGAGGAAGGCGAAGATCGGGTCGTAGGGGATCGGAAAGCAGCAGCGCGCGTAGCCCACGAGCAGCCCCTCGGTGCCGGCGATCGCGAGCGGCGCCGCCCCGGTGCTCCCGGAGGCGTGGGTCACCGACGGCAGCAGGCGCCGGGCGACGAGGGGCGCGAGGCGCTCGCCGAGGCCGATCTTCTCGTAGAGCTCGTCGAGGTCCTTCATGCCGAGCTCACCGAGCGCGGCGCGCTGCACCGGCGCGTCCACGTCCTCCAGCGTCAGGCTGAACTCACCGAGCGCCTGCGCGAGCAGCTTCGCGCCGAGCGCGATGGCCTCGGTGCGCCGCAGGCTCTTGAGGTAGTGGCGCACCGCGGTGCGCGCCTTGGCGGTCACCACGAAGTTGACCCAGGAGGGGTTCGGGGTCGCCCCCTTGGCGGTGATGATCTCGACCGTCTGGCCGTTGCGCAGCACGGTGCGCAGCGGCGTCAGGCGCCGGTCGACCTTGGCGGCGACGCAGCGGTTGCCGACGTCGGTGTGCACGGCGTAGGCGAAGTCCACCACGGTCGCCCCGCTCGGCAGGCGCAGGATCTGCCCCTTGGGCGTGAACACGTACACCTTGTCGGGGAACAGGTCGACCTTGACGCTCTCGAGGAACTCCTCCGAGGAGCCCGCCTCCTGCAGCGACACCAGGTTCGAGAGCCATTCGCGCGCGCGCTCCTGCTGCATCGAGTCCGGGTCCTCGCCGGTCTTGTACTTCCAGTGCGCGGCGATCCCGGCCTCGGCGACCCGGTGCATGTCGGCGGTGCGGATCTGCACCTCGATCGGCACGCCGTTCGGACCGAACAGGGTCGTGTGCAGGGACTGGTAGCCGTTGACGCGCGGGATGGCGATGTAATCCTTGAAGCGCCCGGGCATGGGCTTGAAGACCGAGTGCACCGCGCCGAGCGCGCGGTAGCAGGTGTCGGTCGAGTCGACGACGATGCGGATGCCGTATACGTCGACGATCTCGTTGAGCGGCGCGCGCTTGCGGCGCATCTTCTGGTAGATGCTGTAGAGGTGCTTCTCGCGCGTCACGACGCGCGCCTCGATGTGGCTCTTGAGGAGCGCCGCGTTCAGCTGCTGCTCGATCTTCTTCAGGAACTCCTTCTGGTTGCCGCGGGCGCGCTTGAGCGCCCGCTCGAGCACGTGGTAGCGGCGCGGGTAGAGTGCCTTGAAGCCGAGGTCCTCGAGCTCGAGCTTCATGTTGTAGAGGCCGAGCCGCTCGGCGATCGGCGCGTAGATGTCGAGAGTCTCGCGCGCGATCGCCCGGCGCCGCGCCGGTGCCATCGCCTCGATGGTGCGCATGTTGTGGGTACGGTCGGCGAGCTTCACCAGGATGACCCGCAGGTCGCGCACCATCGCGAGCAGCATCTTGCGGAAGGATTCCGCCTGCGCCTCCTCGCGGCTCTTGAATTTGATCTGGTCGAGCTTGGTGACCCCGTCGACGAGCTCGGCGACGTCGGCGCCGAAGCGCGCCGCCAGCTGGTCCTTCGGGGTGGGCGTATCCTCGATGACGTCGTGCAGGATCGCCGCGATGATGGTGTCGGCATCCAGGCGCAGGTCGGCGAGGATGGCCGCCGTCGCAACCGGGTGGGCGATGAAGGGCTCGCCGGAGAGGCGCTTCTGGCCGAGGTGCGCCGACGTGCCGAACTCGGCCGCGGCGCGCACACGCTCGACCTGCTCGGGGGCGAGGTAGCCGCCGACGGTGGCGAGCAGGTCTTTCAGCCCCGGAGTGCGTCTTCCGCCGGGCAGCAGTCCCAGGAGCGAAGACGCATAGTCCATAGGCCCCTGGTCTTCCCGTCAGTCTCCGAGGCCGAACTGCGGCGCGCGGAAGCTCGACTGGTTGTCCGCGTCGGGGACCACCGGCTCGGGCAAAGGCTCGGGCTCGCGCAGCATCTCGGCGGTCACGTTGCCGGCCGCGATCTCGCGCAGCGCGAGCACGGTGGGCTTGTCGTTCTCGAGCGGCAGGGTGGGCTCCGCGCCGTTGGCGAGCCGCCGGGCGCGCTGCGCCGCGAGCAGCACGAGCTGGAAGAGGTTGTCGACGTTGTGCAGGCAGTCTTCTACGGTGATACGGGCCATGGTCGCTCAATGGGTTGGGAAAGGCACCCCAAGGGGCGCGCAGGGCCTATCACTATAAGCGAAAACCCCCTCCCGCGGCCACCGGGGCCTGGGCGCCCGTGCTTGTCTATATAGGAGTCGCCCGGCCGTCCGTGGCTGCGAGGCGCGCCCGGCGGCGCGCCACGGCCGTGAACAACAGCGGGTTGAGCATGATCGAGAGCAGGGCACCGGCGACGATGTAGCTCTGCGCCTCGGCGCTCAGCAGTCCCAAGGCGAGGCCCATGACCGCGAGCATGAACGAGAACTCGCCGATCTGGGCGAGTGAGGCGGACACGGTGAGGGCGGTCGCGAGCGGCCGGCGCAGCAGTCGCACGATGATAAGCGCCGCGAGCGACTTACCGACGACGATGATGGCGAGCACCTCGAGCACCTCGAGCGGGTGGCGCACGAGCACCGCGGGCTCGAACAGCATTCCGACGGCGACGAAGAAGAGCGCCGCGAACGTGTCCGTGAAGGGCTGCAGGTAGGACGCCGCCTTGTGGCTGACGTCGGTGCCGCTGATGACGGCGCCGGCGAAGAAAGCGCCGAGTGCCAGCGAGACGTCGAACAGCCGCGCCGAGCCGTAGGCGACGCCGAGCGCGAGCGCGATCGCCGCGAGCGTAAAGAGCTCGCGCGACTGGATACGCATGACGCGCGCGAGGATCCAGGGGAAGACGCGCACGCCGACGACGCGCATGAGCGCGACGAACAGCGCCACCTTGCCGAGGGTCAGCGCGATCCCGCGCCCGAGATTCTGCGGGTCCAGGCCGAGGCCGTCCGGGGCTCGGCCGCCGAGCGCCGGCGCGAGCGCCGGCAGGAGCACGAGCGCGAGTACCGTGACCAGATCCTCTACCACGAGCCAGCCGACCGCGATGCGGCCGTCCGGCGAGGTGAGGAGGCCGCGCTCCTCGAGCGCGCGCAGCAGCACCACGGTGCTCGCCACCGAGAGCGCGAGGCCGAAGAGCAAGCCCGCCCCGAGCGGCCATCCCCAGAAGTGGGCCACCAGCGCACCAAGCGCGGTGGCGACGACGATCTGCGCGATCGCGCCCGGGACCGCTACCCGCCAGACCGCGACCAGGTCCTCGAACGAGAAGTGCGTGCCGACGCCGAACATGAGCAGCATCACGCCGATCTCGGCGAGCTGCGGCGCGAGGTGCGGGTCGGCCACCCACCCCGGCGTATAGGGTCCGAGCGCGATGCCCGCGAGCAGGTAGCCGACGAGCGGCGGCAGGCGCAGTCGCACGGCGAGCACGCCGCACGCGAAGGCGAGCGCGAGGCACATGGCGAGCGTCGCGATCAGCGTGTCTTCGTGCAGCATGCCGGTGCGGCGCGGGCGCGCTCAGGAGGCGGCGAGCAGCTCGGCGAGCAGGGGCTTGAGCTGCGGGCGATCCGCGGCGAGGTCGGTGGCGTCGCCGGCGATGATGCGGCGCAGGTCTGCGAGCGCCCTGTCGAAGTCGTCATTCACGACGACGTAGTCGAACTCGGCGTAGTGGGACATGTCGGCGGCGGCGTCGGCGAGGCGCCGCGCGATCACCTCGGCGGTGTCGGTCGCGCGGCGCGCGAGGCGCTCGGCGAGTGCCCGGCGCGAGGGCGGCAGGATGAAGATGCTGACGCACTCGGGCAGCGCGCGGCGCACCTGCCGCGCCCCCTGCCAGTCGATCTCGAGCAGCACGTCCTGCCCGGCGTCGAGACGCGCGGCGACGAAGGCGCGCGAGGTGCCGTAGAGGTTGTCGAACACCCGGGCGTGCTCGAGGAATTCCCCGCGCGCAGCCAGCGCCTCAAACTGCTCCTTCTTAACGAAGTGATACTCGCGCCCGTCCTGCTCCGTCGGCCGTCGCATGCGTGTGGTGTGCGAGATCGACAGTGACAGCCGCGACTCCTCCTTGAGGAGCGCCTTGACCAGGGTGGTCTTGCCGGCGCCCGAGGGCGCGGCGATGACGAACAGCCGTCCGCGCCTCATGGGGCGGCAATATAGCCCGGTCCCCCGAGCATCGCGACGAGCGCGCGCAGTGCTTGCGCGCGGTGACTCACGGCGTTCTTTTCGGCGGCCGAGAGCTCGGCGGCCGTGCAGCGCTCGCCCTGCGGCACGAACACCGGGTCGTAGCCGAAACCGCCCTGCCCGTGCGGCGCGCGCGCGATCCGGCCCTCCCAGCGGCCGTGCGCGACGAGCGGCAGCGCATCGTCGGGGCTTCTCACCAACACGATGACGCACCGGTAGCGTGCGCCGCGGCGGGGCTCGGGCACCTCCTCAAGCTCCCGCAGCAGCAGGCGCAGGTTGTCTGCATCGCTCGCGCCCTCGCCGGCGTAGCGCGCCGACCACACTCCGGGCCGCCCGCCGAGCGCGTCGACCTCGATGCCCGAGTCGTCGGCGAGTGCCGGCAGGCGCGCGCCGCGGGCGGCGTGGCGCGCCTTGAGGAGCGCATTCTCGAGAAAGGTCGTGCCGGTCTCCTCGGCGGGCGCAAGGCCGAGGGAGCCCTGGGGCGTGAGCTCGAGGTCGAGCGGTGCGAGCAGTGCACTGAGCTCGCGCAGCTTGCCGGCGTTGCCGCTCGCGAGGACGACCCGGCTCACGGCGCCTTTAGCGCCTGGGCCTGCAGCGCGAAGAGCGTGCCGATCCCCTCGGCGGCGAGGTTGAGCAGCGCGTCGAGCTCGTGGCGGCGGAAGGCATGGCCCTCGGCCGTGCCCTGGATCTCCACGAAGGCGCCGCCGTTGTTCATGACGACGTTCATGTCGGTCTCGGCCTGGGAATCCTCGTCGTAGTCCAGATCGAGCACCGGCGCGCCGCTAAAGATGCCGACCGAGACCGCGGCCACCTGGCCGTGCAGTGGGCTTGCGCGGATGAGGCCGCGGCGCACGAGTTGCTCGCACGCTTCCGCCAGGGCGACGTAGCCGCCCGTGATGGAGGCGGTGCGCGTGCCGCCGTCGGCCTGCAGCACGTCGCAGTCGAGGGTCACGGTACGCTCGCCGAGCGCGCGCAGGTCGGCGACGGCCCGCAGCGAGCGGCCGATGAGGCGCTGGATCTCCTGGGTGCGCCCGCTCTGCTTGCCGCGCGCCGCCTCGCGCGCCGTGCGCGTGTGGGTCGAGCGCGGCAGCATGCCGTACTCGGCGGTAATCCAGCCCTGGCCCTTGCCGCGCAGAAAAGGCGGCACCCCTTCCTCGACGCTCGCCGTGCACAGCACCTGGGTGTCGCCGAACTCCACCAGCACCGATCCTTCCGCGTGCTTGGCGTGGCGGCGCGAGAAGCGCACGTGTCGCAGCTCATCCGGGGCGCGCCCCGAGGGTCTGCCCATCCGCTAGTCTCCGAGCCAGCGCAGCGCGGCCGCCGAGGTATTGTCGCTCGCGCTGCCGGCGGCCTTCACGGCGCGCTCCCCGAGTGCGAGCAGCTTCTCGCGCAGGACGCCGGGCGCGCCGAGCTCGCTCGCGATCTCCTCGTCCTTCAGCGAGCCCCACAGGCCGTCGGTACACACCAGCAGCACGTCGTTCGGCTCCAGGGCGCGTCGGCGGGTGAGAGACATCTCGGGCAGGATCGGATCGCCGCCGAGACAGCACTCGACGAAGTTGCGCATCGGGTGCTTGTGCGCCTGCTCGGCGCTGATCAGCCCCTCGCGCAGCAGCAGCTCGACGTGACTGTGATCGCGGCTGCGCGCGACGACGGCGCCGGCGCGCACGTGGTAGAGACGGCTGTCGCCCACATGGCCCCACCAGCAGGCGCGCTGCTGCACGACGCACACCGCGCAGGTGGCCCGCGGCCGGTGCTCGATCGGCAGCTGCGCCCCGAGGCGCACCACTTCCTCGTGCGCGCGGCCGATGGTCAGGTGCAGGAAGCCGAGCGGGTCGATGAGCGGCTGCGGGATGTGCAGGAAGGCATCCGTGATCACTTGCAGGGTCACCTGCGCGGCGCGCGCGCCGTCGGCGTGGCCGCCCATGCCGTCGACCACCACGAGCAACGCCGCGTGCCCGGTGACGGTCACGCTCACCCGGTCCTGGTTCTCCTCGCGCCCCCCGAGCAGGCTGATGTCCGCGCTCTCGACCCGCAAGAGCAAACCCATGTATCTGTTAGACTTACGCTTTATATCATCTGCGCGGCACACGGGCGTAGCCGCACGGCCCCGCGCGGGCCGCTGCCCTCAAGCGCCGCGGCCGCGCCACGGACAGGATCGGGCGACATGATCACGAGCATGACGGGCTTTGCGCGCCGTGAGACCACGGGAGCCTGGGGCACGCTCGTGTGCGAGCTGCGCAGCGTCAATCATCGCTTCCTGGAAGCGGGCTTCCGTCTGCCGGACGAACTGCGCAGCGGCGAGGGGGAGCTGCGCGCTCGGCTCGCCCGGCGGCTGCGCCGCGGCAAGGTCGACTGCACCATGAATTACCGCCGTCCCCAGGGGAACGGCGTCGCGCTCGAAGTGAACAGCGAAGCCCTGGCACAGGTGCTCGCGGCCGTGGACGTGGTGGCGCGCTCGCTCCCGGAATCGGTCTCGGTGAGCGCGCTCGACGTGCTGCGCTGGCCGGGCGTGCTGCGCGAGGAGCCGGCCGATATCGCGGCATTGCACGGCGAGGTACGCGCCGTGTTTGAAGAGACCGTCCAGAGCCTGAGCGCCGCGCGCAGCCGCGAGGGCCAGAGGCTCGCGGAACTTATCCTGCAGCGTTGCGAAGCGCTCGCCGCGCTGATCGCCCAGGTGCGTGCCCGCCTGCCGGAAG
>DATBBQ010000045.1:0-8276 GCA_036270915.1 Steroidobacteraceae bacterium | reverse complement strand
GATCCTCGCCGACCTCAATCCGCAGGAGGCGCCGCTCGCGGCGGCCGAGGCGCGCGCCGCGCGCTGGGTGCAGGCGGCACGCGCCGACAAGCGCTCGCGTCCGTTCATCGAGCAGATGCTCGAGCAGTTCCCGCTCGACAGTGCGCAGGGCAAGGCCCTCATGGGGCTCGCGGAGGCCCTGCTGCGCACGCCCGACCCGAAGCGCGCCGACCAGCTGATCGCCGAGCGCCTGGCGACCGTGCGCGCGGCGGGCGTGCCGGGCAACACCGCGTTCCTGCTGCGCACCTCGTTCCTGCTGCTCTCGGCCGCGGGCCGGCTGCTGCCGGACGTCGCGGCCCAGCTCGCCGGCGAGTTCACCCCGGCGGACCTCGCCGCGCCGCTGATCGCACCGGTGGTGCGCGCGGCGCTGCGCCAGTCGATGCAGCTCATGGGACACGCCTTCATCGTCGGTGACTCGATCGACAGCGCGCTCGCGCGCGGCAAGGCCGACCCGGACCTCGCGCTGTGCTCCTTCGACGTGCTCGGGGAGGGCGCGCGCACCGAGGCCGATGCCGAGCGCTACTTCGGCGCCTACGCGCACGCGATCGAGGTGCTGGCGCGGCAGCCGCGCAACGCGACCCACCGCCGCTCCGGGATCTCGGTCAAGCTGTCCGCGCTCGAGCCGCGCTACACGCTGCTGCAGAGCGCGCGCGTCAACGACGAGCTCGCGCCGCGCATGCTCACCCTCGCGCGCGCCGCCGCGCGCGCCGGCATCGGCTTCACCGTCGACGCGGAGGAAGCCGACCGCCTCGACCTGTCGCTCGACGTGATCGAGACGCTCGCGCGCGATGCCGGCACGCGCGACTGGGACGGCCTCGGGCTCGCCGTGCAGGCTTACGGGCGGCGCGCGCCGCGGCTGCTCGAGTGGATCGCGGCGCTCGCCCGCGACAGCGGCCGGCGCATGAGCGTGCGCCTCGTCAAGGGCGCCTACTGGGACAGCGAGATCAAGCGGGCGCAGGAGCGCGGTCTCGCGAGCTTCCCGGTGTACACCTCCAAGGCCGCCACCGATGCCAGCTACCTGCAGGGCGTGAAGGTACTGTTCGACGCGCGCGACGCGCTCTTCCCGCAGTTCGCGACCCACAACGCCTACACGGTGGCCGCGGTGCTCGAGCTCGCCCCGCCCGGGGCGGCCTACGAGTTCCAGCGCCTGCACGGCATGGGCGAGGCGCTCTATGCCGCCGCCCGCGCCGAGCTTCCCGACCTGCCGCCGGTGCGCGTGTACGCGCCCGTCGGTACCCACGAGGAGCTGCTGCCGTACCTCGTGAGGCGCCTGCTCGAGAACGGGGCCAACAGCTCCTTCGTCAATCAGTTTCTCAACCCTGAATTGCCAGTGGAGCAGATCGTGCGCGATCCCCTGTCTCGCCTGAACGACACCGCGGACGCTGCCCGCATCCGCGAGCCGCAGTCGCTCTATGCGCCCGAGCGCCACAACTCCGCGGGCGCGGACCTGGGCGACCCCGCGGTGCTTGCCTCCCTCGAGGCGGAGCTGCGCGCGCAGGCCGGCGAGCGGCACGCGGGCGGCCCGATCCTGAGCGGGCGTGTCGCGCGCGACGCGCACGTGCCGGTCACCTCCCCGGCGGATACGCGCGACGTGGTCGGCCTCACGCGCGACGCCGGCGCCGAGGAGATCCGCGCGGCGATGAGCGCCGCCGCCGAGGCGCACCCGGCCTGGGACGCGACCCCGGTCGGCGACCGCGCCGCGTGCCTCGAGCGGGCCGCGACGCTGCTCGAGGAGCGGCGCGCCCTGTTCCTGAGCCTGCTGGTGCGCGAGGCCGGCAAGACGCTGCCCGATGCGCTCGCCGAGGTGCGCGAGGCGGTCGACTTCTGCCGCTACTACGCGGCGCGCTCGCGCGAGTTGTTCGCCGCCGAGGAGCTGCGTGGCCCGACGGGCGAGCGCAACACGCTCTCGCTGCACGGCCGCGGCGTGTTCGTGTGCATCAGCCCCTGGAATTTCCCGCTGGCGATCTTCACCGGCCAGATCACCGCCGCGCTCGCCGCCGGCAACGCCGTGGTGGCCAAGCCCGCACCGGCGACGCCCCTCATCGCCCACGCGATGACGCGCCTGCTGCACGAGGCGGGCGTGCCCGCCGCGGCGCTGCAGCTCACCCCCGCCGACGGCCCGGCGTTCGGTGAGATCGCGCTCACGCATCCGCTCCTGGCCGGGGTGGCCTTTACCGGCTCGACCGCCACGGCCGCGACCATCAACCGCACGCTCGCCAACCGCGAAGGCGCGATCGTGCCGCTCATCGCCGAGACCGGCGGGGTGAACGCGATGGTGGTCGACGCCACAGCGCTCCCCGAGCAGGTAGTGGACGACGTCATCACCTCGGCGTTCACCAGCGCCGGGCAGCGCTGCTCGGCGCTGCGGGTGCTGTACCTGCAGGAGGAAATCGCCGAGCGCGTGATCACCATGCTGACGGGCGCCATGCGCTGTCTCGTCATCGGCGATCCGGCCGCTTCCGCCACCGACGTGGGCCCGGTGATCTCGCAGGCCGCACGCGAGCGCCTCGAGCGCCACGCCGAGCGCATGCGCCGCGAGGCGCGGCTCCTGTACGCCTGCGAGCTGCCGCCGGGCCTTACCGGCGGTCACTTCTTCCCACCGCAGCTCTTCGAGCTGCGCAGCCTCGATCAGCTCAGGACCGAGGAGTTCGGCCCGATCCTGCACGTGGCGCGTTACCAGAGCGGCGAGCTGCCGCAGGTGCTCGAGGCCATCCGGCGCACCGGCTTCGGCCTGACGCTCGGCGTGCACAGCCGTCTGGAGAGCGTCGCGCAGCACCTGTTCCGCTCGCTCCCCGTCGGCAACACCTACGTGAACCGCAACATGATCGGCGCGGTCGTCGGCGTGCAGCCCTTCGGCGGACAGGGACTCTCGGGCACGGGACCGAAGGCGGGCGGGCCGTTCTACCTCCCGCGCTTCGCCAACGAGCGCACCCTCACCATCAACACCGCCGCCATCGGCGGCAACGTCGAGCTGCTGTCCTAGGGGTTATCCGCCGGCCCGTTCAGCTCGGCGACGAGCTCCGCCAGCGAGGCGAGCGGAGCCGAGCACACGCTGCCGCGGCACAGGTAGGCGACCGCCTCGCCCCGCGGAGCCTTCTCCGCGAGAGCGGCGGGCAGGTCGCGCGCGTCGGCGGGAATCGCCAGCACCAGGCGCCGCGGCGCGTACAGGTGCGCGAGCTCGCGCCGCCACACTTCGATGGCCCCGGCCTCCCCGCGCAGGATGACGATCTGCGGCGGATGCAGCAGCTCCTCGAGTGCGCTGAGCAGGCTCGTGTGCCCGGTGGGATAGCGGTTCATCGCCGGCCACGCGGCGCGCAGCGCGCGCTCGGCCGCGGCGAGGTAGCGCGGCTCCCCGAGGAGGTAACCGAGGCGGATCAGGACGCGCGCGGCGATGCCGTTGCCGGAGGGCGTCGCGTCGTCACCGAAGGACTTGCTGCGGTGAATGAGCGCCTCGTGATCGTCGGAGGTGAAGAAGAAGCCGCCGGCCTGCTCGTCGGCGAAGTGCCCGAGCACCGCCTCGAGGAGTTCGGCCGCGAAGGCGAGCTCGCCGGCGCGAAAGCGCACCTGCTGCAGCTCGATGAGCGCGTCGATCAGGAACACGTAGTCATCGAGATAGGCGTTGAGGTGACTGCGTCCCTCCATGCTGGTGGCGAGCAGGCGCCCGCCGCGCCACAGCCGCGCGCGGATGAACTCGAGCGCGCGCGTCGCGGCCGTGGCGAGCTCCTCGCGCGCGAGCGCGCGCGCTGCGATCGCAAGTCCG
The DNA here is from genome assembly GCA_036270915.1 of Steroidobacteraceae bacterium. GTDB lineage: Bacteria > Pseudomonadota > Gammaproteobacteria > Steroidobacterales > Steroidobacteraceae > 13-2-20CM-66-19. The sequence goes on along the minus strand of DATBBQ010000045.1, from coordinate 4,477 downwards.
CGGATGGCGAGCGCATTCCACGAGGTCAGGATCTTCTCATCGCGCGCCGGGCGCACGCGCCGCGAGCGCAGCGCGAGCAGCTTGCCGCGCGCGGCTGCCAGCAGCGTCTCGATCTCGAGCGGTGCCCGGCCACTCGTGCGCGCGAGCTCCTCGCCCGGCATCGCGACGTACAGGTGCCAGCTGCCCTCGAAGTTGGCGGGCTTATCCAGCCCGTAGCGTGGCGCGAACACGCTGTACTCGTCCTCGCTCAGCGCCGCGCGCACCTCCTCGCGGCTCCAGACGTAGAACTTGCCCTCGTGACCCTCGGAGTCCGCGTCGAGACTCGAGTAGAAGCCGCCCGCCTCGCCGTGCATCTCGCGCGCGAGCCAGGTGCAGATGTCGAGGGCGACGCGCGCGTAGTCGGCATCACCGGTGGCGATCGCGGTCTGCGCGTACAGCGCGAGCAGCGCGCCGTTGTCGTACAGCATCTTCTCGAAGTGCGGGATCATCCAGAATTCGTCGACCGCGTAGCGGCAGAACCCGCCGCCGATCTGATCGTTGAGGCCGCCGTCGGCCATGCGACGCAGGGTGACCGTCGTCATGTAGAGCGCCTGCAGGTCCGGCTGCGGCAGGCCCGCGCTCGCGTGCCAGTCGCGCAGCAGCCGGTTGAGCGTCTGCGGGTGCGGGAACTTGGGTGCGCCGCCGAAGCCGCCGTTGCGCGCATCGAAGCTGCTCTGCAGCTGGGCGCGGCAGGCGAGCAGCGGCGCATCGCTCAGCGCGGTATCGGCCGGGGCGGGCGGTGGGTTGAGCGCGGCGAACGCCGCCATCAGCGCCTCGTTCTGGCCGCGCAGCTCCGTGCCGTGGTCGCGGTAGTAGTCGGCGACGCGGGTGAGCAGATCCGTGAAGGCCGGCAGGCCGTAGCGCGCCTCTTTGGGGAAATAGGTTCCGCCGAAGAACGGGCGCTGGTCGTCGTGTGTCAGGAACATCGTGAGAGGCCAGCCGCCGCCGCGCTGCGTCAGCATCTGCTGCGCGATCTGGTAGATCTTGTCGATGTCGGGGCGCTCCTCGCGATCCACCTTGATGTTGACGAAGCGCTCGTTGAGCAGTTTCGCGGTTTCCTCGTCCTCGAAGCTCTCCTTTTCGGCTACGTGACACCAATGGCAGGCCAGATAGCCCACGCTGAGGTGTATCGGTTTGCGCTCGCGTCGCGCCTGCTCGAGCGCCTCGGCTCCCCAGGGATACCAGTCGACGGGATTGTGCGCGTGCTGCCGCAAGTACGGACTCGTCTCCCCGGCGAGACGGTTGGTGTATTTCGGCGAGCCGTCGCTTGAGCGGTGCATCGTCATCGAGATTCAGTGCCGGTCGTCCCTGGCAGGGGTGCCTCCGGAGGATAGCGCTTTCTGCCCCGCGGGGGCCGGTCGCGCGGATCCCCGGAAGTGATTCGGTATACTGCTCCTCGCCAACCCTTCGGATTCAACTTGACCTCTCTCCCCCTCATGAGCGATCAGCCCGAGACGGGTCCGCGCGTGCTGCGTCTGAAGCGTGGCGAGGAGCGGCGCCTCGCGTCCGGACACCTCTGGGTGTTCAGCAACGAGATCGACACCGGCGACACGCCCCTCACGGACTTCGCCCCCGGTGAGATGGCACAGCTGCGCACGCACCGCGACGCCGTCATCGGCTACGCCTACGTCAATCCGCACGCGCTCATCTGCGCCCGCATCCTCACGCGCGACGCGGCGCCGCCGGACGTGCGTGCCCTCATCGAGCGGCGTCTTAAGGCGGCGCTCGTGCTGCGCGAGGGCCTGAGCGGCCGGCCCTTCTACCGCTGGGTGTACGGCGAGTCGGACCTCCTGCCCGGCCTCGTGCTCGACCGCTACGGCGACGTGGTGGTCGGACAGATCGCCACCGCCGGGATGGAGGCGCTCAGGGAGGACGTGAGTGAGGCGGTGCGCCGCACGCTCGCGCCGCGCGCGCTCTACTGGAAGAACGACACGGCCGCGCGCGATCTGGAACACCTGACGCACATCGGCGCGAGCGGCTTCGGCACGGTTCCTGAGGAGCTCGAGATCGAGGAGGCGGGCCTCACGTTTCGCGTGCCGCTCGCGGCCGGGCAGAAGACCGGCTGGTTCTACGACCAGGCCGCCAACCGCCAGCGCCTCGCGCGTTATGTTCGATCCGGCGCACGCGTACTGGATGTCTGCGCCTACGCCGGGGCCTGGGCTCTCATCGCGCTGAGCCAGGGAGCCGCGAGCGCGCGCTGCCTGGATTCCTCGCAGGCGGCGCTCGCCGTCGCACGCGCCAACGCCGAGCGCAACGGCCGCACCCTCGAGACGCTGCACGACGATGCCTTCGATGGACTCAAGGCGCTCGCCGCCGCGGGCGAGCGCTTCGACGTCGTCATCCTCGATCCGCCGGCCTTCATCAAGCGCAAGAAGGACATTCCGGCCGGACAGGCGGCCTACCGCAAGCTCAACCAGCTCGCCCTCGGCGTGCTCAGCGAAGGCGGCCTGCTGGTGTCGTGCTCCTGCTCCTATCACCTCGCGCCCGAGGAGCTGCTGGACGCGATCCAGAGTGCCGCGCGGCACACCCGTCGCTTCGTGCAGGTGCTGGAGGCGGGCGGGCAGTCACCCGATCATCCGGTGCACCCCGCCATCCCCGAGACCCGTTACCTCAAGGCCTTCTTCTGCCGCGCGAGCGGCGAGGTCGGCTAAACTTCGCGCCTCATGCTTACCTATCCTAATTTCAACCCGATCGCTTTCAGCCTCGGGCCGGTCAAGGTGCATTGGTACGGCATCATGTACCTGATCGGCTTCGCCGGCGGCTGGTGGCTCGGGCGCATCCGCGCGGCCAAGCCCGGCTCGACCTGGAAGCCGAACGACGTCGACGACCTGATCTTCTTCGCCATGCTCGGGGTGATCCTGGGGGGGCGCATCGGCTACGTGCTCTTCTACGGGCTGAAGTTCTGGGCGGGGGATCCCTGGTATCCGCTGAAGATCCAGGAGGGGGGAATGTCCTTTCACGGGGCACTTCTGGGAGGCGTGCTCGCGATCACCCTGTTTGCCTGGCGCCGCGGCCGCAACGTCGCCGACGTGTACGACTTCACCGCACCGTTGCCGGCGCTCGGACTGTTCTTTGGCCGCATCGGCAACTTCATCAACGGCGAGCTGTGGGGCAAGGTGACCACCGTGCCCTGGGGATTCAACGTCAACGGCCAGGTGCGGCACGCCTCGCAGCTGTACGAGGCCGGGCTCGAGGGCCTCATGCTGTTTGCCGTGATGTGGTGGTACACGTCACGCCCACGGCCCCGACTTGCGCCCTCGGGACTGTTCCTCCTGATCTACGGCGTGGTGCGCTTCCTCATCGAGTTCGTGCGCGTGCCCGATGAGCATATCGGTTATCTCGCCGGCGGCTGGCTCACCGAGGGGCAGGTGCTGTCGCTGCCGATGATTCTCGCCGGCATCGGCCTGCTCGCCTGGGCCTACCGCGTGCGCGTGCCGTCCGGCAACTACGCGCTGGCGCAATGAAGGAATACCTCGACCTGCTGCGGCGCATCCGTACCCAGGGCGTGCGCAAGGCGGACCGTACCGGGACCGGGACCCTGTCCCTGTTCGCGCAGCAGATGCGTTTCGATCTCACGCGCGGCTTCCCGCTCGTGAGCACCAAGAAGGTGCACGTGCGCTCGGTGGTGTACGAGCTGCTGTGGTTTCTGCGCGGCGAGAGCAACGTCGCCTGGCTGCGCGAGCACGGGGTGAGCATCTGGGACGAGTGGGCCGACGCGAGCGGGGAGCTCGGGCCGGTGTACGGCCGGCAGTGGCGTGCCTGGGCCGCCGCCGACGGGCGGCACATCGATCAGATCGCCCAGGCGGTTGCGCTGCTGAAGTCCAACCCGGACTCGCGCCGCATCCTGGTGAGCGCCTGGAACGTCGGCGAGCTCGAGAGCATGCACCTCATGCCTTGCCACGCCTTCTTCCAGCTGTACGTGGCCGACGGCCGGCTGTCGCTGCAGGTCTACCAGAGAAGCGCCGACACGTTTCTCGGGGTGCCCTTCAACATCGCCAGCTACGCGCTCCTCACCCACATGTTCGCCCAGCAGTGCGATCTCGCGGCGGGCGAGCTGGTGTGGACCGGGGGCGACTGCCACCTCTACCTCAACCATCTCGAGCAGGCGGACGAGCAGCTCGCGCGCACCCCTTACCCGCCGCCGCGGCTGCACATCCGGCGCCGCCCGGCGAGCATGTTCGACTACCGATTCGAGGACTTCGAGTTCGTGAACTACCAGCATCATGCGGCGATCCGCGCACCGGTGGCGGTGTAGATGGACGAGAGACAGGCCACGGCGATCGAGGTGCGCGCCTCCGCGTTGCACGGCCAGGGAGTGTTTGCGACCTCACCGATCGGCAAGGGTACGCGCGTCATCGAGTACCTCGGCGAGCGCATCTCGCACGCCGAGGCCGACCGCCGTTACGACGACAAGGACGAGGACGACAACCACACTTTT
>DATBBQ010000044.1:0-15212 GCA_036270915.1 Steroidobacteraceae bacterium | reverse complement strand
TGGCCACCTACCGCAGCATCGGCGGCTACGAGGTGTGGGAGCGGCTGCTCAAGGAGAAGCCCCCGCGCGAGCAGATCATCGAGCAGGTGAAGGTCTCGGGTCTGCGCGGCCGCGGCGGCGCGGGCTTCCCGACCGGCACGAAGTGGAGCTTCATGCCGCGCAACTCGCCGATACAGAAGTACCTGGTGTGCAACTCCGACGAGAGCGAGCCCGGCACCTGCCACGACCGCGACATCCTGCGCTACAACCCGCACTCGGTGATCGAGGGCCTGGCGATCGCCGGCTACGCCACCAACTCCACGGTCGCGTACAACTACATCCGCGGGGAGTTCCTGGGCGAGCCGGTGCCGCGCTTTGAGGCGGCGCTCGCCGAGGCCTACGAGGCGGGCCTGCTCGGCAAGAACATCAAGGGCAGCGGCGTCGACTTCGACCTGCACACGTTCGTGGGTGCCGGCGCCTACATCTGCGGGGAGGAGACCGGACTCCTCGAGTCGCTCGAGGGCAAGCCGGGCAAGCCGCGCTTCAAGCCGCCCTTCCCGGCCAATTTCGGCGTGTACGGCGCGCCCACGACGATCAACAACACCCTCAGCTACGCCTCCGTGCCGACCATCCTGCGCAAGGGGCCGGCCTGGTTCGCGGCCTTAGGCCCGGCGAACTCCGGCGGCACGATGATCTACTCGGTCTCCGGGCACGTGGAGAGACCACGCAACATCGAGCTGCCCCTCGGGATCCCCTTCGCCGACCTGCTCGCGCTGTGTGGCGGAGTGCGTGGCGGGCGCAAGCTCAAGGCGGTGATTCCGGGTGGCGTCTCGGTCCCGGTGGTGCCCGGGGAGATCATGCTCAAGACCAACATGGATTACGACTCGGTGAAGGCCGCGGGCTCGGCGCTCGGCACCGGGGCTGCGATCGTCATGGACGAGACCACCTGCATGGTGCGGGTCATCGAGCGCATCTCGCGCTTCTACATGGCCGAGTCCTGCGGCCAGTGCACGCCGTGCCGCGAGGGCACGGGCTGGATGAACCGCATGGTCCGGCGCGTGCTCGACGGTCAGTCGCGCCGCGAGGAGCTCGGCCTGCTGCTCGACGTCGCCAACCGCATCGAGGGACACACCATCTGCGCCTTCGGCGACGCGTCGGCGTGGCCGGTGCAGAGCTTCCTGAAGCACTACCGGCACGAGTTCGAGTACATGATCGACCACGGCGGGCGCAGCCTCGTCACGGACAATCTGGGGGCGCGGGCGGCCTGACATGGCGGACGATCTGGTCAACATCGAGATCGACGGCGTCGCGGTCAAGGCGAAGAAGGGCGAGATGCTGATCCGCGCCACCGACGCGAACGGCGTGTACGTGCCGCGCTTCTGCTACCACGACAAGCTCTCGATCGCGGCCAACTGCCGCATGTGCCTGGTGGAGATCGAGAAGGCGCCGAAACCGATGCCGGCCTGTGCCACTCCGGTCGCCGAGGGCATGAAGGTCTTCACCAAGTCCGCGCGTGCCATCGGCGCGCAGCGCGCGACGATGGAGTTCCTGCTCATCAACCACCCCCTCGACTGCCCGATCTGCGACCAGGGCGGGGAGTGCGAGCTGCAGGACCTGTCCATGGGTTTCGGCCGCGACGTCTCGCGCTACAACGAGGGCAAGCGCGCGGTCGCCGACGAGAACCTCGGGCCCCTCATCGCCACCGACATGACGCGCTGCATCCACTGCACGCGCTGCATCCGCTTCACCGAGGAGATCGCCGGCATCCAGGAGCTCGGCATGATCGGCCGCGGCGAGCACATGAAGGTGCGCACCTACATCGAGAGCACGGTGAACCACGAGCTCTCCGGCAACGTCATCGACCTGTGCCCGGTGGGCGCGCTGGTCTCCAAGCCCTACCGCTTCACGGCGCGCGCCTGGGAGATGAGTTCGAGGCCGCTCATCTCCCCGCACGATCCGGTCGGCTCGAACCTCTTCGGCCACGTGCTGCGCGGGCGCCTGATGCGCGTCGTGCCGCGCGAGAACGAGGCGATCAACGAGACCTGGCTCGCCGACCGCGACCGCTTCAGCTACGAGGGCGTCTACAGTCCGGACCGGCTCGTGAAGCCGATGGTTCGCCGCGGCGGGGAGTGGGTCGAGAGCGACTGGGAGGGTGCGCTGCTCCTGGCCGCCGAGGGGCTGCGCGAGCGCGCCGGCAGTCTCGGCGTGCTCGCAAGCGCCAGCGCGACGCTCGAGGAGCTGTATCTCACGGCGCGCCTCGCGCGGGGACTCAAGAGCGACAACGTCGATCACCGCCTGCGCCAGCGGGACTTCCGCGACCAGGCCGCCGACCCCGTCTTTCCGGGGCTCGGCATGCCGCTCGCCGCGATCGAGTCGCTCAATTCACTGCTGCTCGTCGGCTCGAACTTGCGCCGCGAAGCGCCCATCCTCGCGCACCGCGTGCGCAAGGCCGCGTGCCGCGGTGCGCAGGTGATGCAGCTGAACCCGGCCGTGTACCCGTTTCTCTTCCCGCTGAAGTCCGCGCTCGTGTCCGCGCCGCGCGATCTGGCGGCGGATCTCGCCGCGGTGCTCGCGGCCGCCGCAGAAATCGCGGGCCAGAGCGTGCCCGAACACCTGCGCGCGGCCAGCGCGGCGGCCAAGGTGACCGACGCGCACCGCGTCCTCGCCCGCGGCCTCCTCGCCGGTGAGAAGCGAGCCGTATGGCTCGGCGCGCTCGCCGCGCGCCACGCGGCGTTTGCAGACCTGCGGGCGCTCGCCGCGGGCCTCGCGCAGGTCACCGGCGCCACGCTCGGGCGCGTGACCGAGGGAGGCAACGCCGCGGGTGCGTACCTCGCCGGGGCAGTCCCGCACCGCGACGCCGGGGGGGCGGCCGTGGCGCACCCGGGCCGCACGGCGGCAGAGATGCTGACGAGCCCGCTGCGCGCGTATCTGCTGGTCGGGGGGGTCGAACCCTCCAGCGATGCGCTCGAGGCCGATGCCCTGCGCACGCTCGGCAAGGCCGAGTTCGTGGTGGCGGTGACGCCCTTTGCCAGCGCAGACATGAAGGCGGTGGCGCACGTGATGCTGCCGATGGGCACCTTCGCGGAGACTTCGGGCACGTTCGTGAACTGCGAGGGCCTGTGGCAGAGCCAGGGGGGCGCGGCGCTGCCGGTCGGGGAGGCGCGCCCGGGCTGGAAGGTGCTGCGGGTCCTCGGCAACCTCATGAACCTGCCGGGCTTTGACTATCAGTCCTCCGAGGACGTGCTGAAGGAGCTGCGAGCCCGTTGTGCTCCGCTCGCGGGCGCGGCGTATCAGGGCACGCACGCGCCGGATGCCGGCTACGCCGCCGCGGCGCCGCTGCCGGACGTCGCCATGTACCAGACCGATGCGGTGGTGCGCCGCGCCCCGTCCCTGCAGAGGACGCGCGAGGCACGCCTCGCCGCCGTGACCTACTAGGGTCCGCACGTGGGCGAGACCATCACACGACTGAACGCCCGCTGGGCCGCTCTGCCCGACTACGTGCACTCGACCGCGTGGATCCTCGCGGTCACCGTCGCACTCATCATTCTCGTCGCGCTCCTCACGCTCTGGGAGCGCAAGGTGATCGGCTGGATGCAGCTGCGCCGGGGACCGAACCGCGTGCGCCTGCTCGGTCTCGCGCCGGGCCTCGGCCAGCCGTTCGCCGACGTGTTCAAGCTGCTCATGAAGGAAGTGGTGATCCCGGAGAAGGCCAACAAGATCCTCTTCCGGCTCGCCCCCATGATCACGCTCATCCCGGCGTTTGCCGCCTGGGCGGTGATCCCGCTCTCCCCGCAGGTGGTCATCTCCCGGGCGGACGCGGGCCTGCTCTACCTGCTCTCGCTCACCTCGATGGGCGTCTACGGGGTCATCATCGCCGGCTGGGCGGCGAACTCGAAGTACGCCTTCCTCGGCGCGATGCGCTCGGCGGCGCAGATGGTCGCCTACGAGATCGCGATGGGCTTCGCGCTCGTCGGCGTGCTCATGGCGACCGGCACCATGAACCTCGGCAAGATCGTCGCGACGCAGTCCGGCGGCATCCTCTCGTGGAACTGGTTCTGGCTGTTCCCGCTGCTCATGGTGTACTTCATCTCCGGCATCGCCGAGACCAACCGCGCACCGTTTGACGTCGCGGAAGGGGAGTCGGAGATCGTCGCCGGCTTTCACGTCGAGTACTCGGGTATCGCGTTCGCGCTCTTCTTCCTCGCCGAGTACGCGAACATGATCCTGATCTCGACTCTCACCGCCGTATTCTTCTTCGGCGGCTGGCAGGGACCCTTCGAGGGCTGGCCGGGTCTTGGCGACACCTTCCTCGGTGCACCGAGCTTCTGGTGGCTGTTCATGAAGGCGTTCTTGCTGGTGTTCCTGTTCCTGTGGTTCCGCGCCACATTCCCGCGCTACCGCTACGACCAGATCATGCGTCTCGGCTGGAAGGCGCTCATCCCGGTGACGCTCGTGTGGATCGGCGTGGAGATGCTGCTCGCCTACTTCCGCGTCGGCCCCTGGGCGCGGCCCTGGTTTCACTGAGGCGACGCTCTTATGGCACTGAACCTGCTCAAGACCTTCCTGCTCCCGGAGCTCCTCAGGGGCATGACGGTGACGTGGCGCACGCTCTTCAGCCGCAAGTACACGCTCAACTATCCGGAGGAGAAGACCCCGCAGTCGGTCCGTTTCCGCGGCCTGCATGCGCTGCGCCGCTATGCCAACGGTCAGGAGCGCTGCATAGCCTGCAAGCTTTGCGAAGCGGTGTGCCCGGCGGTGTGCATCACCATCGATTCGGACGTGGGCCCGGACGGAACGCGCCGCACGACGCGCTACGACATCGACCTCTTCAAGTGCATCTACTGCGGCTTCTGCGAGGAGGCCTGCCCGGTGGACGCCATCGTGCTGACGCGCATTCACGAGTACCACATGGAGAAGCGCGGCGAGAACATCATGAGCAAGGACAAGCTGCTCGCCGTCGGTGAGCGCTACGAGGCGATGATCGCCGCCGACAAGGCCGCGGACGCGCCCTACCGATGAGCGCGCCGCTCCTCATCCAGGGACTCTTCTACCTGTTCGGCACGATCCTGGTGCTGTCGTCGCTGGTCGTGATCGTCTCGCGCAACCCGGTGTTCTCCGCGCTGGCGCTGGTCATGTGCTTCGTGACTTCGGCGGCCATCTGGCTGCTGCTCGAGGCGGAGTTCCTCGCCGTGGTGCTGGTGCTGGTGTACGTGGGCGCGGTCATGGTGCTGTTCCTGTTCGTGGTGATGATGCTCGACATCAATCTCGCCGAGCTGCGCGAGGGGTTCACGCGCTTCGCCTGGCTCGGCTGGCTCACCGCGCTCGTGGTGATCGTCGAGATCGTCGGGGTGGTGTGGGCGCGCGGCGGACTCGGCATCGACGCGAGCCGGGGCGGCACGCCGCACCCGGCCGACTACAGCAACACCCTCGAGCTCGGCAAGCTCCTCTACACCCAGTACGCCTATCCGCTCGAGCTCGCCGCCATGCTGCTGCTGGTGGCGATCATCGCGGCGATCTCGCTCACGCTGCGCCATCGCCGCGGACTGAAGAAGCAGGACGTCGACAAGCAGGTGGCGGTGCGCGCCGCCGATCGCGTGCGCCTCATCAAGATGGAGCCGGAGAAGGGCCCATGATCACCCTGGCACAGCTGCTGACGCTCTCCGGGATCGTGTTCTCGATCGCGGTCGCCGGCGTGTTCCTCAACCGCAAGAACGTGATCCTGCTGCTCATGTGCGTCGAGCTGTTGCTGCTCGCCGCCAACTTCAACTTCATCGCCTTCTCGCGCTATCTCGACGATCTGAACGGGCAGATATTCGTGTTCTTTGTGCTCACCGTGGCCGCGGCCGAGTCGGCCATCGGGCTGGCGATCCTCGTGGTGCTGTTCCGCGAGCGGCGCAGCATCGACGTCGAGGACCTGAATACCCTCAAGGGCTGAAGACACGCACGCATGAACCCGACCGTACTCCTCGCCATCCCGCTCCTGCCGCTGATCGCCGCGATCCTCGCCGGCCTCTTCGGCCGCCTCATCGGTCGGGTCGGGGCGCAGCTGGTGTGCATCGCCGGGGTGGCGCTGAGCTGCGGGCTCTCGCTCATCGTGCTCAAGGGGATCTACCTCGACGGTCTGCCGACCTACGACGCGCCGGTGTACACCTGGCTCGTGAGCGACGGCATCCGCATGGACGTCGGCTTCCTCGTCGACCGCCTGACCGCGCTCATGATCACGGTGGTCACCTTCGTGTCGCTGTGCGTGCACGTCTACACGATCGGCTACATGCGCGATGACCCGGGCTACACCCGCTTCTTCAGCTACATCTCGCTGTTCACCTTCTCGATGCTCATGCTGGTGATGGCGAACAACTTCATGCAGCTGTTCTTCGGCTGGGAGGCGGTGGGCGTCGTCTCCTACCTGCTGATCGGCTTCTGGTACACGCGTCCCTCGGCGATCTTCGCCAACCTCAAGGCCTTCATCGTCAATCGCATCGGCGACTTCGGCTTCGTGCTGGGGATCGCGGGGGTCGTCTACTTCACGCACTCCGTCGGGTATCGTGAGGCCTTCGCCGTCGCGCCGCAGATCGCCCACGCCCTGATCCCGCTCACCTCTGCGACCAGCGTCAATGCGCTCACCCTGATCTGCGTGTGCCTGTTCGTGGGCGCGATGGGCAAGTCCGCGCAGGTACCGCTGCACGTGTGGCTGCCGGACTCGATGGAAGGCCCGACGCCGATCTCGGCGTTGATCCACGCCGCCACCATGGTGACGGCCGGCATCTTCATGGTGGCGCGCATGTCGCCGCTGTTCGAGTACTCGGACGCGGCGCTGTCCTTCGTGATGGTGATCGGGGCGATCACGGCGTTCTTCATGGGACTTCTCGGCGTCGTCAACAACGACATCAAGCGCGTCATCGCCTATTCGACCCTCTCGCAGCTCGGCTACATGACGGTCGCGCTCGGGGCATCCGCGTACGGCGCGGCGATCTTTCACCTGATGACGCACGCCTTCTTCAAGGCGCTGCTGTTCCTCGCCGCCGGCTCGGTCATCATCGGCATGCACCACGAGCAGGACATGCGCCGGATGGGCGGACTCGCGAAGTACATGCCGGTCACCGCCATCACCTGCTGGATCGGCGCGCTCGCGCTCATCGGCACGCCGTTCTTCGCCGGCTTCTACTCCAAGGACGCCATCATCGACGCGGTGCGCGAATCGCACCGCTTCGGTGCCGGCTTCGCCTACTGGTGTGTGCTGCTCGGGGTATTCGTCACCGCGCTCTACACGTTCCGCATGCTCTTCCTCACCTTCCACGGCCCGGAGCGCTTCCGTCACGCGCACGCTCACGCCGGACACGCGGAGGAGGGCGAGTCGCAGGCGCAGCCGGACGCGGGGCACGGTTCCGGCGAGCCCCCGCACGAGAGCCCCTGGGTGGTGACGCTGCCGCTCATCGCACTCGCCATCCCCTCGGTTGTCATCGGCGCGCTCACCGTGGGTCCGGTGCTCTTCGGCGGCTATTTCGGCCCGTCCATCTTCACGCTGCCCGCGAACAACGTCATCGCCGAGATGGCGCACGAGTTCCCGGGCGCGCTGCGCTTCGGGCTCGAGGGCCTGGTCTCGCTGCCGTTCGCACTCGCCCTCGCCGGGGTGCTGACCGCCTGGGTGTGCTTCCTGTGGCGGCCTGCGCTCGCCGACGCCGCGGCGCATCGGTTCGCGTTCCTGCGCAGGCTCCTCACGCACAAGTACTACTTCGACTGGTTCAACGAGCACGTCATTGCCGCCCTCAGCCGCGGCCTCGGCGTGGGACTGTGGAAGGGCGGTGACGAGGGACTCATCGACGGCGCGCTGGTGAACGGCACGGCCGCGGGGGTGAGCTGGTTTGGCAGCGTCGCGCGGCGCCTGCAGAGCGGCTATCTGTACTCCTACGCCTTCTGGATGATGATCGGGCTCGCGCTGCTGCTCGGCTGGTTCCTGGCGCACGCCTAGGCGGGGAAAAGAACTCACACCATGCACGGCCTGCTGTCGCTCCTCATCTGGCTGCCGATCGCCACCGGCATCCTGATCCTGCTGCTCGGCGATGAGCGGGTCGCGAGCGGGCGCTGGCTCGCGCTCCTGGGCTCGCTCGCGACGCTCGCACTCGCCGTGCCGCTGTGGGCCGGCTTCGACACCTCTTCCGCCTTGCCGCAGTTCCCGGAGCTGCGGCCGTGGATCCCGCGCTTTCACTCGAGCTACGCGCTCGGGGTCGACGGCATCTCCATGCCGCTGATCGTGCTCACGGCCTTCATGACCGTGCCGGTGGTGATCGCCGGCTGGAATGTGATCGAGAAGCGTCCGGCGCAGTACTTCGCGGCCTTCCTCATCATGGAGGGCCTGATGATCGGCGTGTTCGCCGCCACCGACGCGCTGCTCTTCTACTTCTTCTGGGAAGCGATGCTCATCCCGATGTTCCTCATCATCGGCATCTGGGGTGGGCCGCGGCGCGTGTACGCGACCATCAAGTTCTTCCTCTACACCTTCCTCGGCTCGGTGTTCATGCTGGCGGCGCTCATTTACATGTACGTGAAGGGCGGCAGCTACGCGATCGCCGACCTGCAGGCGCTACCGCTGACGCTCATCGAGCAGCGCTGGATCTTCGTCGCCTTCCTGCTGGCGTTTGCCGTCAAGGTGCCGATGTGGCCGGTACACACCTGGCTGCCCGACGCGCACGTCGAGGCCCCGACCGGCGGCTCGGTGATCCTCGCGGCCATCATGCTGAAGATGGGCGGCTACGGCTTCCTGCGCTTCAGCCTGCCGGTGGCACCGGACGCGAGCCGCGAGCTCGACCTGCTGGTGATCGCGCTGTCGCTGATCGCCGTGGTCTACATCGGCTTCGTCGCCCTCGTGCAGCAGGACATGAAGAAGCTCATCGCCTACTCCTCGATCGCGCACATGGGCTTCGTAACGCTCGGCGCCTTCGTCGTTTACGAGATCGTGCGCAGCACCGGCAGCACCCAGGGCGCCGGCATGGGTATGGACGGCGCCATGGTGCAGATGGTCTCGCACGGCCTGATCTCCGGGGCGCTGTTCCTGTGCGTCGGCGTGCTCTACGACCGCCTGCACAGCCGCCAGATCGCCGACTACGGCGGGGTCATCAACACCATGCCAGTGTTCGCCGCCTTCATGGTGCTGTTCGCGCTCGCCAACACCGGCCTGCCCGGCACCTCGGGGTTCGTCGGGGAGTTCCTGGTGATCATCGCCAGCTTCCGCGCGAGCTTCTGGTACTCGTTCCTCGCCGCGCTCACCCTGATCCTGGGCGCCGCCTACACACTCTGGCTGGTGAAGCGCGTGGTGTTCGGCCCGGTCACGAGCCCGCGGGTCGCGGCGCTCACCGACCTGAACGGCCGCGAGTTCCTGGTGCTCGGCGCGCTCGCCGCCGCGGTGCTGCTGGTCGGGGTGTGGCCGGCGCCGCTCCTGAAGGTCATGGAACCCTCCATCCATCACCTGGTCAGCCAGGCGATCGCCACCAAGCTGTGAGGCGCACCGAGAGCCTATGCCCGACACCCTGAGCAGCTGGCCGAGCCTCGCCCCCGTCACGCCGGAGATCTGCCTGGTCGTGGCGGTGTGCCTCATCCTGCTCGTCGACGTGTTCGCCGGCGAGCGCCGCACGGGTCTCACCGCGACGCTCACTCTGCTTGCGCTCGCCGTGAGCGCTGCGCTCACGGTCGCCTACGGGCACGTGGCCGAGCGCACCGTGCTGCTGCACGGCATGTACGTCGCCGACGAGCTCGCCTGGGTGCTGAAGCTCGCCGGGTTTCTGGTGGTGGCGGTGGCACTGCTCTACTCGCGTACCTACCTCGAGAACCGCCACATCATGCGCGGCGAGTACTACGTGCTCTCGCTCACGGCGCTGCTGGGCATCTTCGTGCTGGTGTCGGCCAATAACCTCGTGACCGTGTATCTCGGGGTCGAGCTGCTCGCCCTCTCGGTGTACGCACTGGTGGCCTTCGACCGCGACTCGGGCATTTCGGCGGAGTCGGCCATGAAGTACTTCGTGCTCGGCGCCATTGCCTCGGGCGCGCTGCTCTACGGCATGTCGCTCGTGTACGGGCTCACCGGCACGCTCGATCTGGGCGAGATCGCCGCGCGGCTGTACGCGCCGTCCTCGCTCGGGGTGACCATGGGGCTCGCATTCATCGTGGTCGCGGTCGCCTTCAAGCTCGGCGCGGTGCCCTTCCACATGTGGCTGCCGGACGTGTACGAGGGCGCGCCGACCAGCGTCACGCTCTTCATCGGCACGGTGCCGAAGATCGCCTACTTCGCGCTCGCGCTGCGCCTGCTGGCGCAGGGCCTGTCGGGCACGGTGCTCGAGTGGACGCAGATGCTCGCGGCGCTCGCCGTGCTCACGCTCATCATCGGCAACGTCGTGGCGATCGTGCAGACCAACCTCAAGCGCATGCTCGCCTACTCGACCATCGCCAACGTCGGCTTCATCCTCCTCGGTTTCGTCGCCGGCACGCCCGATGGCTACTCGGCGGCGCTCTACTACACGCTGCAGTACGTGCTGGTGGCGCTCGGCTCCTTCGGCGTGATCCTGCTGGCGAGCCGCCGCGGCTACGAGGCGGACCGCCTCGATGACTACAAGGGCCTGCACCAGCGCGACCCGCTGCTCGCCTTCGCGATGATGCTGCTCATGTTCTCGACCGCCGGCGTGCCGCCCCTGGTCGGCTTCTGGGCGAAGCTGCGGATCTTTCAGGCGCTCTGGGAGACTAACCACCTGTGGCTCGTGATCCTCGCCGCGACGATGTCGGTGGTCGGCGCCTACTACTACCTGCGCGTCATCAAGCTCATGTACTTCGATGACCCGGTGGGCGAGGCGCCCGCGCCCGCGCCCGCGGGGGGCGTGCGCATCGCCCTCGGCCTGAACGCCGCCGCGGTGCTGCTCCTCGGCGTGCTGCCGGCGCCGCTTCTGAACCTATGCGCGCGCGTGATCCACTGAGACAGCGCTGCGCTGCGGCGCGCGGCGCCCGGATAGGTGGCCAGCCATGAACCGACCCGCGATTCTCCCCTCCCTTGCCTGCGCCGGCCTGCTCGCGCTCGGCGCCCTCGCCCCCACGCCGGGTGCCGCCCGTCCGCTGTACGCGATCGCCCGCAGCGTGAATCTGCCGGGCGACGGCGGCTGGGACGCGCTCACCTACGAGCCGGGAGGCCACCGCCTGTTCATCGCCCACGGTACGCAGGTCGACGTGATCGACACCGAGCACCTGACGGTGCTCGGCGCGATCCGCGACACCCCGGGCGTGCACGCCGTCGCGCTCGCCCCGGAACTGAAGCGCGGCTACGTGAGCGCCGGCGGATCTGACACCGTCGTGGTCTTTGACCTCGCGACGCTCGCGCGGCTGAAGGACATCAAGACCACCGGCGCCAACCCGGACGCGATCCTCTACGAGCCGGCCACGCGGCGGGTGCTCGCCTTCAACGGCCGCGGCCGCAACGTCACGGTGATCGACGCGGCAACCGAGACCGTCACCGCAACGATCGCCCTGGACGGCAAGCCGGAATTCGCCGTGGGCGACGGTCAGGGGCGCGTCTACGTCAACCTCGAGGACAAGAACAGCGTGGCCGTCATCGACGCGCGCACGCTCGCGGTCAGCGCGGTCTGGCCGCTCACCGGCTGCGAGCGCCCGACCGGGATCGCGCTCGACGCCCGCGGCGGCCAGCTGTTCTCGGCGTGCGGCAATCGCGTACTGGTGGCGCTCGAGATCGCTTCCGGCCGCGTGCTCGGCAGCGCGCCGATCGGCGCCGGTGCCGATGGCGCCGCCTACGACCCGAGCGCGCGGCTCGCCTTCGCCTCCTGTGGCGAGGGGGTGCTGAGCGTCGTCGCACCCCGGCCGAATGCGCCCCCCGAGACCGTGCAGTCGGTGATCACCCAGCGCGGCGCGCGCACCATGGCGCTCGATGAGCGCACGCACCGCGTCTACCTCGTCACGGCGAGCTACGCCGGACAGCCCGAGCCGCCCGCGAACCCGCGCCAGCGGCCGGAAACGCTGCCGGACACCTTCCGCCTGCTGGTGCTCGAGTCACACCCCATTGCCGAAACCATGAGCCGTCCACAAGGAACCACTCCATGATGCTACGCGCCGCGCGCACCCTGCTTCCCGCCGTCGTGACACTCAGCGCCTACGGTGCAGCCGCGGCCGAGACGCCCGCCGACCAGGCCTCGAACGTCCTCGCGCGCGAGATCTTCAAGCAGCTGATCGAGATCAATACCACCGACTCCGTCGGCAACGTCACCACGGCGGCGGAGGCCATGGCCAAGCGCTTCCGCGACGCCGGCTTCCCGGCCGCGGACGTGGTGGTGGCCGGCCCGAACGACAAGAAGAAGAACCTGGTGGTGCGCCTGCGCGGCACCGGCAAGCACAAGCCGGTGCTGCTCATCGGGCACCTGGACGTGGTCGAGGCGCGGCGCGAGGACTGGAGCACCGATCCGTTCAAGTTCGTCGAGAAGGACGGCTACTTCTACGGGCGCGGCGCGTCCGACATGAAAGACGGCGACGCCATCATGGCGACGACGCTGCTGCGCATGAAGCAGGAGGGCTTCCGCCCCGACCGCGACATCATCCTCGCGCTGACCGCGGATGAGGAGGGCGGCTGCTGCAACGGTCCGGCCTGGCTGCTGAAGAATCACCGCGAGCTGATCGAGGCCGAGTTCGTCATTAACCACGACGGCTGGTCGGTGTTGGGCGAGAAGGGCGTGCCGAAGATGTTCCGCCTCGGCGCCACCGAGAAGGTGTACGCGGACTACCAGCTCGAGGTCACCAACCGCGGCGGCCACAGCTCCGAGCCGCGCGCCGACAACGCCATCAACCAGCTGTCGCAGGCGCTCATCAACGTCTCGAAGTACCACTTCCCCTTCGAGCTCAACAACGTCACGCGCGCCTACTTCGAGCGTCTCGCGACCTTAAGCGGCGGGCAGCGCGCCGCCGACATCCGCGGCATCCTCAAGACCCCGCCGGATCCGCAGGCGCTCGAGCGGCTGTCGGCCGACCCGGCCGACAACGCCGTGATGCGCACCAACTGTGTCGCGACCATGCTCGAGGGCGGGCACGCCCGCAACGCCCTGCCGCAGAAGGCGCAGGCGAACGTCAACTGCCGCATCCTCCCCGGGCACTCGCAGGAGGAGGTGCGCCTCGAGCTCGTCAAGGTGATCGCCGACCCGCAGGTGACGGTCCGCTACGTCGGGGACGACGGCAAGGTCTACGACAAGGGGACCGAGCGCAAGGGCTTCCCGCCGCCGCCGATCAAGCCCGAGGTCCTCAAGACCCTCGATACGCTGGTGGCCAGCACCTGGCCGGGAATCCCGGTGGTGCCCTACATGGACGCCGGCGCCTCGGACGCGATCTACACGAACGCCGCCGGCATGCCGACCTACGGCATCGCCGGGATCATCATCGACCGCGACGACGTGCGCGCGCACGGCCGCGACGAGCGGGTCGGGGTCGCCTCCTTCGACACGGGGAACCTGTTCTTCTACCGCTTCCTGAAGGCGCTCACGTCGCAGTAGGGGCGTGCGCCGGCCGCCCCTTCAGGACATGCGCCGCGAGATGGCGACGGCCGCGACGAGGACGATGCCGATATTGAGCGCCCACCACCACAGCTGCTTGCGCGAGGCACTGCCCGCGGCGGAGCCGGCGGGAGTCGCCGCGCCGAGCGCGACGTGGGCGCTCAGGGCCTCGCGGATGCCGTCGTGGGCGACGGTGACCTCGAGCTGACCGGCCCCCGTTCGCGCGGCCGCCGTGAGCGCGACGTCGAAGCTGCCGTCGGCGCGCGCGGTCACGGTCTGCGGCCTGCCATCGAGCGTCACGGCGATCTCGCTGATGTTCAGCGGTGCCCCCGCGCCGTTCGCTCGCACGCGCAGCGTGAGACCGGTGGCGGTGCGCGCGCCCTCGAGTGTCACCAGCGCCGAGTGCGTGATGGGCGCGAGCGCTTCGGGCGGCTCGGCCGCGTTGAGGAGGCTCGTCGGGGCGAGGATGAGCGCCGCGAGCAGGAGTTTGGCGCGCCACACGCGCACGATGTTAGCAGGTCTTACGGCGCGCGCGCCGCCGCGCACGGGTCGGTTATAGTGCGCCCCTTACCGCCGCGGGAGATGGCCAGCCCATGAGTGCCGCCAACACGAGCGCGCGCAGCGCGCTGCGCTACCTGAGCGGTTTCGGCAATCACTTCGCGAGCGAGGCGCTGCGCGGGGTGCTGCCCGTCGGGCGCAACTCCCCGCAGCGCGTCGCGTACGGACTGTACGCCGAGCAGTTCTCCGGCACGGCCTTCACCGCGCCGCGCCACGCCAACCGCCGCAGCTGGCTGTACCGGATGCGCCCGGCGGCCGTGCACGGCGATTTCCGTCGCGTCGCCGCCGGCAAGCTCACGAGCCGCTTCGATGCGGGCGCGCCCTCGCCGAACCGGCTGCGCTGGAGCCCGCCGCCGCTGCCGCGCGCGCCCACCGACTTCGTCGCCGGGCTCGCGACGCTCGCCGGCAACGGTTCCCCGGACGCGCAGACGGGCTGCGGCATCCACTGGTACGTCGCCAACCGTTCCATGGAAGGGCGCTTCTTCTACGACGCGGACGGGGAGCTGCTCATCGTGCCGCAGCAGGGGGGGCTGCGGCTTGCGACCGAGCTCGGGCTCCTCGACGTGCGGCCGCGCGAGATCGCGGTCATCCCGCGCGGGCTGCGCCTGCGCGTCGAGCTGCTCGACGCTGCCGCGCGCGGCTACGTGTGCGAGAACTTCGGCGCGCCGTTCAGGCTTCCGGACCTCGGCCCCATCGGCTCGAACGGGCTCGCGAACCCGCGCGACTTCCAGACGCCGGTCGCGTGGTATGAGGAGCGTGAGGGTGACTTCGAGCTCGTCGCGAAGTTCGCCGGCAATCTCTGGAGCGCGCCCATCGATCACTCCCCGCTCGACGTACTCGCCTGGCACGGCAATAACGTGCCCTACAAGTACGACCTGCGCCGCTTCAATACCATCGGCTCGATCAGCTACGACCATCCGGATCCGTCCATCTTCCTGGTGCTGCAGTCCCCGAGCGATACCGCGGGCGTCGACAACGTGGCCTTCGTGATCTTTCCGCCGCGCTGGCTGGTGGGCGAGGACACCTTCCGGCCGCCCTGGTTCCACCGCAATGTCGCCAGCGAATTCATGGGCCTAATCCACGGTGCGTACGACGCCAAGGCGGAGGGCTTCGTGCCGGGGGGCGCCAGTCTGCACAACTGCATGACCGGGC
>DATBBQ010000043.1:0-7157 GCA_036270915.1 Steroidobacteraceae bacterium | reverse complement strand
TGGGCGGCCGCGACCGCCATGCCCAGTGCGGCGCTGATCGAGGTGCTGGAGTGTCCGACTCCGAAGGTGTCGTACTCGCTCTCGGCGCGCGAGGGGAAGGGCGCCAGTCCGCCGTCCTGCTTAATGGTGTGCAGCCGCTCGCGGCGGCCCGTCAGCACCTTGTGCGGATAGGCCTGGTGGCCGACGTCCCAGACCAGGCGGTCGCGGGGCGTGTCGAAGACGTAGTGCAGGGCGATCGTCAGTTCCACCGTCCCGAGGCCCGCGGCGAAGTGTCCGCCGCGCGTGCTGACGCTCTGGATCAGGAACTCGCGTAACTCGCACGCGACAGCCGGGAGCTTACCGACCGGCAGCTTCCGCAGGTCCGCGGGCGTGTCGATCGTGCTCAGGAGTGGATACTTGTCCGGCGGGGCGGGCATGACGGGGGTTCAGTGTACACGGGCGGGAGAGCCGGGCCGAGGCCATGCCGCGCGGGCTGCGCAGGCGCGAGCCGGGCGGCTCAGCTGCTGCGGCTTACTACGAAATCAGCGAGTTGCGCGAGCACGGCGGCGCGCGTTCCGAGTGGCCGCAGCTGCGCGATCGCCTCGTCCCGCAGCTGCGCCGCCCGTTTGCGCGCGGCAGGCAGGCCGGCGGTGCTCGGGTAGGTGGGCTTGGCGTGGGCGGCGTCGGCACCCGTGGACTTGCCGAGCAGCGTCGGGTCGCCCTCGACGTCCAGGATGTCGTCCTGAATCTGGAACGCGAGACCCACGTCGGCGCCGAAGCGCTGCAGCGCAGCGAGCTCATCGCCCGGCGGAAGGCCGGCGGCGAGCGCGCCGAGCAGCACGCTGCACTCGATCAGTGCGCCGGTCTTGCGGCGATGCATGTTCTCGATGTCCTCCACCGAGAGCGCCTGGCCGACGGCGGCCAGATCGATCGCCTGGCCCCCGGCCATGCCGCCGGTGCCGGTCGCGCGCGCGAGGATGCGCAGCATGTCCAGGCGCGTCTCCGCCGACGTGCCGGAGAGCGGCGCGTTGGCGAGCACCGTGAAGGCGAGCGCCTGCAGCGCATCCCCGACCAGTACGGCCGTGCCCTCATCGTAGGCGCGGTGGCAGGTGGGACGCCCGCGGCGCAGGTCATCGTCGTCCATCGCCGGCAGGTCATCGTGCACCAGACTGTAGACGTGGATCAGCTCCACGGCGGCGGCCGGGGCGTCGAGGCTCGCGAGCGAGGCACCGAGGGCCTCGCCCGTGAGGTAGACGAGCGTCGGCCGCAGCCGCTTGCCCGCGCCGAGCACGCTGTAGCGCATGGCCTCGCGCAGGCGCGCCGTGCCCGGATCGGGGAGACTCAGCGCACGATCGAGCACGGCCTCGATGCGCATCTTGCAGGCGCCCACGCGCGCGGTGAAGGAGTCCGGCGCCTGCGCGGCCCCGGCCAAGGGTGCCGCACTCACTGGGGTTCCGCGGGCGCCGCGTCGGAGTCCTCGCCCGGCTCCTCGAACGGCTCGGCGTGCAGCTCCCCGCTCTTGCGCAGGAGGATCTCGACCTTCTGCTGCGCCGCCTTCAGGGACGTCTGGCACTGGCGCGTGAGCGCGACGCCGCGCTCGAACACCCTGAGCGCCTCGTCGAGGGGAAGGTCGCCGTGCTCGAGCCGCTCGACGAGCGTCTCGAGCTCCGTCAGGGCCTCTTCGAAGTCCGGGGCTTTGCTGTTGCGGCTCAAGTTCTTAAGCTCTGGGTTTGCGGGGCACGGCTCGAGGCGCTGCACGTTACACAGCGCCGCGTGCGAGGGTCAAACCTCGGTTGACGTGCTCTAAGCTGGGGCATAGAGTTTCTTAAGACAGTATTAGACCAAGTCTAACTGAGGAATCTACATGAATCTGAAAGGCAGCCGGACCGAGAAGAACCTCAAGGACGCGTTCGCGGGCGAGTCGCAGGCGAACCGCCGCTATCTGTACTTCGCACAGAAGGCCGACGTGGAGGGATTCAATGACGTGTCCGCCGTGTTCCGCTCGACCGCCGAGGGCGAGACCGGGCACGCGCACGGGCATCTGGAGTATCTCGAGACGGTCGGCGATCCGGCGACGGGCCTGCCGATCGGCGAGACGCGCAATAACCTCAAGGCGGCGATCGCCGGGGAGACGCACGAGTACACCGACATGTACCCGGGCATGGCGAAGGCGGCGCGCGAAGAGGGCTTTTCCGAGATCGCGGACTGGTTCGAGACCCTCGCCAAGGCCGAGCGCTCACACGCAAACCGCTTCCAGAAGGCCCTGGACGGGCTCTGATCGCCGCCGCGCCCAACGAGGGTCGGCGCCGGCCGTGCGCTCGCGTGCAGGACTGACACGCGCATGAGCGCACCACCGGGCGATCCGTCCGGTGCGAACCGCCGCGAGGGTAGTCTCGAGGCGCCGACGCGCCATCCGATCGAGTGGCGCAGCGACGCGTTCTACGATCCACTCGCCCTCGAGAAGGAGCTCGAGCGCGTCTTCGACATCTGTCACGGCTGTCGCCGCTGTTTCAGTCTGTGCAACGCCTTCCCGGTGCTCTTCGACGCGGTTGACGAGACCAAGGAGGGCGAGGTTGCCGCCGTCGAGAAGAAGGTCTTCTGGCAGGTGGTGGATCACTGCTACCTGTGCGACATGTGCTTCATGACCAAGTGTCCGTACGTGCCGCCGCACCCCTGGAACGTCGACTTTCCGCACCTGATGCTGCGCGCCAAGGCGCAGCGCGTGCGCACGCAGGGCCTGCGCATGCGCGAGCGCGCGCTGGCCGCGCCGGACACCGTGGGCGCGCTGGCCGGTATCCCCGTGGTCGCCGAGATCGTTAACGCCGTCAACCACTCCGCGCTCGGGCGCGCGCTGCTCGAGAAGACCCTCGGCGTCGCGCGCGATGCGCCCATTCCGCCGTACCGAGCCCAGAGCGCCCGGCGGCTCCTGCGACGGCTCGGCACCACGAGCCGTCCCGCGAGCGTCGATGCGGGCAGGAGCGCACAAGCGAGCACGCAGACGCGCGGGCGCGTGGCGCTCTTCACCACTTGCTACGGCAACCACAACGCCCCCGAGCTGGCCGAAGACCTGGTCGCCGTGTTCGAGCACAACGGCATCGAGATCACGCTGCTGCCGCGGGAGCGCTGCTGTGGCATGCCGCGCCTGGAGCTCGGCGACCTCGCCGCAGTCGATGCGCTCAAGCAGGCGAACCTGCCGGTGCTCGCCGCGGCGATCGCCGCCGGCTACGACGTCGTCGCTCCGATCCCCTCCTGCGTGCTCATGTTCAAGCAGGAGCTGCCGCTCATGTACCCGGAGGATGCGCAGGTGCGCACCGTGGCGCAGTCCATCTTCGATCCCTTCGAGTACCTGATGCTGAGGCACCAGGCCGGTGAGCTGCGCACCGACTTCAAGGAGCCCCTCGGCAAGGTGGCCTATCACGTGCCCTGCCACCTGCGGGTTCAGAACCTGGGGCTGAAGACGCGCGACGCGCTGAAGCTCGTCCCCGGTACGACCGTGGAGGTCATCGAGCGCTGCTCGGGGCACGACGGCACCTACGGTGTGAAGCGCGAGTTCCGCGCCGCCTCGGCGAAGATCGGCCGCCCGGTCGCGCAGCGCGTCGAGGCCGCCAAGGCGGACCATTACGCGAGCGACTGCCCGATGGCCGGTGAGCAGATCGAGAGCCTGCTCGATAAGCCGCGCCGCGCGGCGGTGCACCCGCTCGCGCTCCTGCGCCGCGCCTACGGACTGTGAAGTGATGAACCCGCTGACCGCCGCTGATCTCATGACCCTCGAGCAGTACGCGCGCGAGCGCGCCGGCTTTCGTGCCCGGGTGCTCGCGCACAAGCGCACGCGACGGCTCCCCGTGGGGCCGAACGCCACCTGGTGCTTCGAGGACCGCCTCACGGTGCAGTACCAGGTGCAGGAGATGCTGCGCACCGAGCGCATCTTCGAGCCCGAGGGGATCGCCGAGGAGCTGGGGGCGTACAACCCGCTGATCCCGGACGGCAGCAACTGGAAGGTGACGCTGCTGCTGGAGTTCGACGCCGCCGAGCGGCCCGGCGCGCTCGCGCGGCTGCGCGGCGTCGAGGGCCGCTGCTTCATGCGGGTCGCCGCGCACGAGAGGGTGTTCGCGATCGCCGACGAGGATCTGCCGCGCGAGAACGCCGACAAGACCTCCGCGGTGCACTTCCTGCGCTTCGAGCTCACGGCGGCCATGATCGCCAGCCTGCGTGCCGGCGCCGCGCTCGCCGCCGGCATCGACCACGAACACTACCGCCACGAAGTGAACCCGCTGCCCGAGCCGATCCGCCAGGCACTGTTCGCGGACCTGCTCTGATAGCGCGGGTGAATTCCGCGCGCGCGCCTCTGCTAAGATGCGCCGCGCTCGCGCGGCGCGCGCGCCAAGGGATCCACTAAAGCGAACGGATGAGTCAGTCCTATACCGCCTCCGACATCGAGGTCCTGAGCGGACTTGAGCCCGTGCGGCGCCGGCCGGGGATGTACACCCACACCCAGCGGCCGAATCACCTCGCGCACGAGGTGATCGACAACAGCGTCGATGAGGCGATCGCCGGCTACTGCAAGCAGATCGACGTCGTCCTCTACAAGGACGGCTCGCTCGAGGTCGCCGACGACGGCCGTGGCATGCCGGTCGACATCCATCCGAAGGAAAAGGTGAGCGGCGCGGAGCTCATCCTCACGCGCCTGCACGCGGGCGGCAAGTTCTCCGACAAGACCTACAAGTTCTCCGGCGGACTGCACGGCGTCGGCGTGTCGGTCGTCAATGCGCTGTCGAAGCACCTCGAGTGCTGGATCAAGCGCGCCGGCAAGGAATACAACATCAGTTTCAAGGACGGCAAGATCGCCTCCAAGCTCGAGGAGATCGGCACCGTCGGCCAGCGTAACACCGGCACCACCATCCGCTTCTGGCCCGATCCGAAGTTCTTCGACTCGGACAAGTTCTCCGTGCCGCAGCTCAAGCACACCCTGAAGGCGAAGGCGGTGCTTTGCCCGGGCCTCAGGGTCACGTTCAAGAACGAGGCCACGGGCGAGCGGGACGAGTGGTTCTACACCGGAGACCTCGGCGCCTATCTCCTCGAGGAGCTCGGCAAGCTCGAGCGCATCCCGGCCGAGCCGATCACCGGCACGCGCGCCGGCGACGACGACGCGGTCGGGTACGCCCTGTGCTGGGCCCCGGACGCGGAGGCCTCGATCGGCGAGAGCTACGTGAACCTGATCCCGACCCCCGAGGGCGGGACCCACGTCAACGGACTGCGCGCCGGGGTCGCGCAGGCCGTGCGCGAGTTCTGCGAGTTCCGCAATCTCGTGCCGCGCGGCATCAAGCTCGCGCCCGAGGACATCTGGGACAAGGCGAGCTACGTGCTCTCGGTGAAGATCCACGAGCCGCAGTTCGCCGGGCAGATGAAGGAGCGTCTGGGTTCGCGCGATGCCGCGCCGCTGGTAGAGGGCTTCGTGCGCGACTCGATGGCGCTGTGGCTCAACCGTCACCCGGATGCGGGCGAGCGCATCGCGCAGTTCGCGATCGCCAACGCCCAGGAGCGCGCCAAGGCCGCGCAGCGCGTGGTACGCAAGCGCCTGACCGGGGGACCTGCGCTGCCGGGCAAGCTCGCCGACTGCACCAGCCAGGAGCCGAAGCGCTCCGAGCTGTTCCTGGTCGAGGGCGATTCCGCCGGCGGCTCCGCCAAGCAGGCGCGCGACAAGGACTTCCAGGCGATCATGCCGCTGCGCGGCAAGATCCTGAACACCTGGGAGCTCGATCCCGGCGAGATCTCGGGCAGCCAGGAGGTGCACGACATCAGCGTGGCGCTCGGCGTCGAGCCGGGCTCGGCAGACTTAAGCCCGCTGCGCTATCACAAGGTCTGCATCCTCGCGGACGCGGACTCTGACGGACAGCACATCGCCACGCTCCTGTGTGCGCTGTTCCTGCGGCACTTCCGCCCGCTGGTGGCCAACGGCCACGTGTACGTGGCCATGCCTCCCTTGTACCGCATCGATGCCGGCAAGCAGGTGCACTACGCGCTCGATGAGGCCGAACGCGATCAGATCCTGAAGAAGCTCGAGAAGGAGAGCCCGCGCTCCAAGCCGACGGTCACGCGCTTCAAGGGCCTGGGTGAGATGAACCCGACGCAGCTGCGCGAGACCACCATCGATCCGCGCACGCGCCGCCTGGTGCAGCTCACCATCGAGGGCAAGGACAACACCGACCAGCTGATGGACATGCTGCTCGCCAAGAAGCGCGCCGCCGACCGCCGCGAGTGGCTCGAGCAGAAGGGCAACCTCGCCGAGGTGCAGGTCTAGCATGGCCCCGGAGAATCAGGAGCTGAACTTCGAGGGCATCGAGCGCCAGCCGCTGCGCGCCTTCACCGAGAAGGCCTACCTCGAATACTCGATGTACGTGATCCTCGACCGGGCGCTGCCGGCGCTCGGTGACGGCCTGAAGCCCGTGCAGCGGCGCATCGTGTACGCCATGAGCGAGCTCGGACTCTCGGCGGTCTCCAAGCACAAGAAGTCCGCGCGCACCGTGGGAGACGTGCTCGGCAAGTTCCACCCGCACGGCGACACGGCCTGCTACGAGGCCATGGTGCTCATGGCGCAGCCGTTCGCGTACCGCTATCCGCTCGTCGACGGGCAGGGCAACTGGGGCTCGCAGGACGACCCCAAGTCCTTCGCCGCCATGCGCTATACGGAAGCGAAGCTGACCCGCTATGCCGACGTGCTCCTCGGAGAGCTCTCCGACGGCACGGTCGACTGGACGGCGAACTTCGACGGCACGCTGGAGGAGCCCGTGATCCTGCCGGCGCGGCTGCCGAACCTGCTGCTGAACGGCACCACCGGCATCGCGGTCGGCATGGCGACCGACATTCCGCCGCACAATCTGCGCGAGGTCGCGGCCGCCGCCGTGCACCTGCTGGAGGAGCCGGAGGCGACGACTGCGGCGCTCATGAAGCACATCAGGGGCCCGGACCTGCCGACGGGCGCGGAGATCGTCTCGCCGCGCGCGGATCTGAAGGAGTTCTATGACAAGGGCGTCGGCAGCTTCAAGGCGCGGGCCACCTGGGAGATCGAGGACGGCAACGTCGTCATCACCGCCTTTCCCTACCAGGTCTCCCCGACGCGCGTGCAGGAGCAGATCGCTGAGCAGATGCGCGCCAAGAAGCTGCCGATGGTCGATGACCTG